>JBGTFQ010000029.1:0-6032 GCA_041747155.1 Rubrobacteraceae bacterium | reverse complement strand
TTTGCGGATGTAAGCCGGTTTTTGGAACCAGTCGGGGGTGAAAGCGTACTCTAGCTCGCGGCGCTGCACGATGTATTCGGCGTTCGGGAAGTGGCCGATGGCCCCGGAGTGATCCAGGTGCAAGTGCGACTGTATGACGTACCGGATCGAAGCTGGGTCAACGTCGAGCCGCTCTAGCTGGTTTAAGACGAAATCCTCTTCGCTCATCACCGGCTCGTAGGCATCTACCACCGCGTCCCAGTGACCGCGAGCGTCCTGGGCTACTTCGAGGGCGTTACCGCCATCGTAGAGCACGTTGCCACGAGGGTGCATTATGAGGAAGAAGGGAACCGGTATCTCATACGGATCCCCAAGTCCTTGGTTCATCTTGATGAACTGCACCTGAGTCTTTAGGCTCCCGCACTCCATCATGTACAGCCGAAGATCATCCGCCATAACCTCTCCTCTCAATAGTTCCGCTTACGCGCCTTTCAGCTCTTTTCTGCCTGGCTTCCCTTACCAGTTCTCCATCGACTCGCGCAGTATGTTCGCCAGGTCTTCCTCTCCCACTTCTTTGGGCGCTCCTACGAGGAGGCGTTGCTGCTTCATTGCGCCGTCTATGAGAGCTTCGATCTCATCTTCTTCGTAGCCTAGCTCGCGCACGCCTTTTGGAGCCCCTACATCCTTCATTAGCTGGATGATGATCTCCGGCAGCGTGTTCTCATCGGGATTCTCGATCTTCTCGCCCGTCAGAAGCTCCGCGACTTCGTGATGACGCTTGGGCATAGCATCGTAAGTAAACCGGAAAGAGGCCGGAGCGGTCACTATGACGGACCAGCCATGCGGCACGAAAGGATGATCCGTGGGATATCCGGGCGGCTGCCACTCGTGTTTGAGTCCGGCTATGGGATAGGCGCAAGCGTGCGGAATATGAACACCCGCCGAACCGAACCCGATCCCCGCGAGCGAAGCCCCAAGCATCATGGCCCCTCTAGCCTCCACATCATCTCCATCCGCCACAGCCCGACGCAGAAACTTGCCGCCATATTCGAGAGCCTTCGCGCTCCACATGTCCGCGATGGGATTCGATCCCTGATAAGGCGGGCGGTCATCAGGGTTGTCGATCTTCGGTCGTTCGTTGTACGGTTTCGTGAGGTACGACTCCGCCGCGTGACACACCACGTCCAGACCGCAAGAGGATGTTACCTCCGAGGGCATGGTCTTGGTAAGCAGTGGGTCCACTATGCCTCGGGCCGGGCGCATATAGGCGTGAGATATTCCGGTCTTCACTTTCTGGTCCGGGATATCCAGGATGGCCACGGTCGTGGCTTCGGCCCCGGTTCCGGCGGTTGTTGGTATGGCTAGAAGCGGTTTCAGTGGGCTTGGGGGTTTCTTACCGCCTCCGACTGGAGGGTTGACGTAGTCGATGATCTCGCCACCGTGCGTGGCGATCAGGTCGCTAACCTTCGCTGTGTCTATGCTGGACCCACCACCGACCGCCACGAACCCGTCGAAATTCCCCTCCTTGGCAAAGTTCGCTGCAGCCTGGAATGAATCCGCCGTAGGTTCGACTCGGGAGCTATCCCAAACCTCGACCTCGATGCCTTCGGCCTCGATCAACTCGACGATCCTACCGGTTATGTTGGCCTTGACTACCCCGGGATCCGAAACAAGCATCACCCGTCCCACACCCATCCGCTTGAGCTCCCAACCAGCCTCCTCTGAAGACCCCGGCCCATACTTGAGCGGCGTAGCCTCCAACGTGAAGATAGTTTCGTGACCGTTCCCTCGCTCAGTCATGCATCTCCTCTCCTAGTCTCGCCACCCAATATATTCCCCCCAGAAACCAGCGGCAAGCCCAAGAGCCTTCCGGTATGTGCGTCTCACATATACATCCGTTTTGCTAGTATAATTCTCCGCACACAGCAATCGTTCATGAGAATGATGGTGCGTAAAAAGTGTCTTTGGTTTCTACGAGGAGGTATTCTGTTGACGGAAAAGGCGGGAGCGGTGTCCGGCATGGACCCGACCGAGCTATGGCGGAAGTGGTACGAGACGAGTACAAATGCCTGGTCGGAGATGACGCAAGCCACGGGGGATAATCCGATGGACCCCTACGGTGTGTACGGCAAATGGTTCGAAACTCTCCGGGACATGCAGGAGAGCATGGGCGTTTCGATGTCGACCTCCGGCGATGGAGCCAGCGTCCAGAATCTCTGGCAGCGGTGGTACGAGATGACCTCTGCGGGCATGCAAAAAGGGACCGAAATGAGCCAGAACGCGGTCGAGATACTGCCGCGTTGGATGCAGATGCTCGAACAGGCTCGGGATAATTTGCTCTCCACCGGCACTCCCGCCGCAGATCCGTTGCAGTTCGCCACCCAGTGGTACAACGCCACCAGCGGTCCCTTCTCGGATTTCGTGGGCGATCTCATAGAGCGCGAGGAGTTTCTGGAGCCGTCCAGCCAGTTCTTGCAGAGCTACGCGGGCTTCTACAAAATCTTCAAGAACAACTCCGAAGAGTACCTGAAGAACCTCCAGCTTCCGGCACGCTCCGATGTTACGCGCGTCGCCGGTCTCGTAGTCGCTCTGGAAGACAAGGTAGACAACATCGAGGAGATGCTCGAAGATCTCAGCGACTCCACAGCGGCGACGGCGGCCATAGAAGCTCCCGAGTCCGCCACCCCGGCATCCGTAAAAGCTCTAGACAAAAAAGTTGGCAACGTAGAGAAGCTGATCAAGGATCTCAGCGACACCGCTACCCCGGAAGCCGCCACTCCCAAATCCGTCCAGGATCTCGAAAAGAAAGTCGACAACGTCGAGAACATGCTCAAGGATCTGGGCGGCGCGACGACTCCGGAGGCCGCGACACCCGAGTCCGTCCAGGCTCTCGAAAGCCGCTTGGACGGTGTGGAGAGCAAGCTAGACCGCGTGCTCGCCGCCCTCGAAAACGCTCCTCTAGACGGTGGAACGCCGACTGCTGAAGTCGAAGCCGTTGAACCCGAAACCAATGGAGCGGCTACCGAGGAGATCGACGCTACGGACGCGGCCCAGCGCAAGGCGACAGAGATGGGCATTGACCTCTCGACCGTAACCGGTACGGGGACCGAGGGCCGAGTCACCGTGGACGACGTTCGTAAGAAAGGAGATAGCTAAATGACCGAGACCGCCAACTACGGTGCGGTGCCCACATCGGGCGACGCAGTAATCCCCGCCGACGTAGAGAACTTTTTCGACAAGTACAGTAAGGGCATGAAGATCGTGGTCGAGGGAGCCCAGGCCGACACCGGCCAGACCCCGAAAGAGACGATCTGGACCAAGAACAAGGCCAAGCTCTACCACTACGCCCCATCCACCGAGAAGAAGCATCCCGTCCCGATCCTGATGGTCTACGCGCTCATCAATCGCCCGTACATCCTCGATCTGATGCCGGGTAACAGCTTTATCGAGTACCTCGTCGGCGAAGGCTTCGACGTGTACATGCTCGACTGGGGAATCCCCGGCGACGAAGACAAAGACCTGGACTTCGGGGACTACGTCCTCGACTACATGCCGAAGGCCGTGCGCAAGGTCTTGCGGCACTCTGGCTCGGACGAGTTCACGTTGCTCGGTTATTGCATGGGCGGCACCATGAGCACCATGTACGCCTCGCTCTTCCCCGAGCACCTCAAGAACCTCGTGTTGCTCACGGCTCCCATCGACTTCCCCAAAGACGATATGGGCTTGTACAGCCTCTTCACCAGCGAGAAATACATGAACCCTGGGCTTCTCGCCGATGCGTTTGGCAACATCCCTGGGGATATGATCGACACGGGCAATCGGATGCTCAAGCCGGTTACAAACTACGTCGGCACCTACGTCAACATGTGGGAGCGCATCTTCGAAGAGAAGCCGATGGAGAACTGGCTCGCCATGAACAAATGGGTCAACGACGGCCCACCATTCCCCGGCGCCACGTTCCGGCAGTGGATCACAGAGTTCTACCAGCAGAACAAACTCTCGAAGGGTGAAATATCCCTCAGAGGCCGCCACGTAGACCTCTCCAAAATAGAAGTCCCGCTCCTCAACATAGCTGGAACCAAAGACCACATCTGCGCCCTCCCGCAAGCCGAGGCCACAATGAGCCTCGTCAGCAGCAAGGACAAAGAGTTCTTCCCACTAGAGGCCGGACACGTCGGCCTAATGACGGGACGCAACGCCAAACAAGGACTCTGGCCGAAAGTCGCCTCCTGGCTAGGAGACCGTTCGGGCGCCTAGAGCCTTAGCGTTACACAACAAAGAGGGGCGGAGCCGAAATTGGCTTCGCCCCTCTTTTGCATTGCTAAGGTGTGTTACTTCTCCAGCACGTAAGTTCCGGGAGCGTCGTCGAGGGGCTTGTGTTTTTTGCTGCCCATCTTGGGTGGGTCTACTTTCTTGCCGGAGCGGGGTTTGAGCCACTTAGACCAGTCTTCCCACCAAGAGCCCTCATGTTCTTTGGCTTTGGCTCGCCAGTCTTCGGAGGTGTCGAACGCACCGCCGTCTTCGGTAGCCCAGAAGCGGCCCTTGCCCTTGCTGGGAGGGTTGATCATCCCGGCTATATGACCGGAGTTCGCCAGCGTGAAGCGGGTCTTGCCATTGGCGAGCTTGGAGATCTTCCACGCCGAAGCCCACGGCACGATGTGGTCTTTCTCCGCACCAACCGCGTAGATGTCACCGTCTATGTGGCCGAAGTCTATGGAACGGCCTTTTATCTCGACTTTGCCGGGATCTTTGAAGTTATTGTCGAGGTACGTGTTGCGGAGATAGAAGCTGTGCGCGTCGCGAGCCATCCGCGTGCCGTCGGAGTTCCAGTAGAGGAGGTCGAAAGCGGGTGGCTTCTGGCCGAGCAGATAGTTGTTGACAACGTTCGACCAGATCAGATCGTTCGAACGCAACAGGTTGAACATGTTCGCCATCTTCTGGTTATCCAGATAACCGCGCTCCAGCATCTGCTGTTCCATGAACTCTATCTGCGGCTCATCGATAAAGAACTCGGTGTCCCCAACCTCAGCGAAGTCGTGCATGGCGACCATAAATGTCGGCGGGCCAAACGGGTTCTCGTCGCCGCCCTCCGCGAGCCACGAGAGCGTAATGGCGAGCAAGGTGCCGCCCACGCAGTAGCCGACTGGATTGACTTTCTCGGAGCCGGTTATCTCTTTTATGACCTCGGCGGCGGCGAGTGGGCCTTCAGTCATGTAGTCCTCGAACTTGGTCTCCTCCATCGAGGCGTCCGGGTTCTTCCAAGAGACCATGAAGACCGTGTAACCCTCGTCTACGAGGTACTTGACGAAGCTGTTCTTAGGCTGCAAGTCCAGAATGTAGTATTTGTTGATCCAGGGTGGGAAGAATACGACCGGCGTGTCGTGGACCTTCTTGGTGGTTGGTTCGTACTGGATCAACTCTATGAGATCGTTCCGATAAACTACTTTCCCCGGCGTGATGGCGAGGTTCTTGCCGGGCCGGTAGGCGTTCGCATCGGTCATGCTCATGCGACCTTCTTGAAGATCGGCTAGCAGATTGCGAGTACCCTCCGCGAGGCTGGCGCCACCGGTCTCGAAAGCACGCTTCAAAGCAGCGGGATTGGTCAGCAGGTAGTTGACCGGAGCCATCGCATCCACGAACTGCTGGAGGTGAAACTTCGTCTTGCGCTTCTCGGGAGTGTCTTCGCCGTCGGTGTCTTCGGCTTCTTCGAGCAGAAAGTTCGAGGCGAGCAGGTAGTTCTCCTTCAGTGTTTCGTAGAAGGGGTTCTGCTCCCAGTCGGGGGCGGCGAAGCGTTTGTCGGGACGGCCTTCTTCCTCTTCTTTTTCTTCGGCTGTTTGGAGTCCCCAGAAGCGGCTAGCGGCATCTTGCCAAGCGTTGACGCTTGAGTTCATGAGTTTCATGTTGAAGTCCATTGTGCGCTGCATGGCTCGTTCCGGGTTAGACATCTCACGCATCCAGAGAGCCTGGAGAGCCTGAGAGATCCCACTCCAATCTATCGGGAGTACGTTCTGCATGGGGTTGGCATCCATAAGCTTGTGCATTACGGAGAGTAT
>JBGTFQ010000028.1:0-7783 GCA_041747155.1 Rubrobacteraceae bacterium | reverse complement strand
CCGAAGGATAGTAGCTCGGGTGCCTCCGCGTCGCCGCTTATGATGGGGCCGGTGTATTCTTCTATCAGCCCGTAAGCCTCGTTTGGCATGACTTGACGCAGATATTCGAGGATGGTCGAGGCCAGTTCGGGGCTCGAGAAGGTTCCCATGAGCGAGAACAGCACGAGGATAAAAGGGAAGAGAGCGAGGATCATGTAGTAGGCCAGTTGCGCGGCGAGCCCGAGGGCGTCGTCCTGCATAAACTCCCGGATGGTCGCCTTGAGCGTGCCGAGGCTCAACATGTTCCTCATGTCGCCGAAGAAGTCGCTTATGTGGCCCTGGGCTGGTCGTTTGGCGACGGCTCTAAGCTCTTTTTTGGAGAAGTCTGGATCCACTTATCTCCTCTCGTAACAGGCGTATTCTAACCTCGAATAGTCGGTTTTGCGGTATAGGTAGCGTAATCCGAACGGCCCCCGGCGGCGTATACAACTGCACATGGTCCCAACGGATACAACAAAACTTCGTCCTAGTAGGCACAGGAAATTGGTAGCGGATATGATGCCCGATGATGTCGGCGGAAGGTTGACGGTGCGAAATTCCACAGACGAAGCTCTGATGCGACGTGTGGCCGAAGCCCGAGACGAAGGTGCCTTGTCGGAGTTGTACGACCGCTACGCTACCGTGATCCTGGGTTCCGGTAGACGCTTGCTGGGCGACCGAAGCTCAGCGGAGGATTTGATGCAAGACGTGTTCGTCGCCGTGTGGAAGAACGCCGCGAGCTTCGATCCCGCCAAAGCCAGCTTCGCCACCTGGATGCAGCGCATAACCCGCAACCGAGCGACCGACCTCCACCGCCGTCGCCAGTCCCGCGTCAAAACCATCGCCGAATCCACCGGCGCCGAACCCGGCGAAGAGGATCCCACAGCCCAACTCTCCCGAAACTTCGACGTGGCCGCCGCCCTATCCAAACTCTCGCCGAACCACCGCGAGATACTAACCCTGGCCTACTTTGAAGGACTCTCGCAACGCGAGATATCCACCCGCACCAACACGCCCCTCGGCACAGTCAAAAGCCGCACCACCGCCGCGCTACGAGACCTACACACTCGCATGACGCGCACGGACGAAGGAATCGCCGAATGAATAACCCGGACACCCAGCACCGGTACGTCCAGGATCTCCTCGGCCCTTACGTGCTGGATGCCCTGAGCCGTGAAGAGACATCCGAAGTCCGCGAGCACCTGCGGAACTGCGAGACATGCCATACGGAAGAGCGTGGCCTCCGCGAAGCCCACGAACACCTCTCGGAACTCGCCGCCACCACCGAGCCACCAACGCCCGATCTAAAAGACAAAATCTTCGAGGAGCTACCGCGCCCAAAAAAGACGCGACTCGCCCCACTTCTAGCCGCAGCTGCCGCAGTAATAGCTTTCGTGGCGTTGGGCCTCTTTGCTTCTGGTCCGTCGGGGTTCTTCGCCACGGAGATCGCCGTCGCCCTCGACGGAACAGAGATGGCCCCCGAAGCCAGCGGAGAACTACGTTTCGAACCCGACGATGCCAACATCCGGGCCGAGTTGGAAGTCCGGGATCTCCCACGCAACAATCAGGACGAGTACTATGAACTGTGGCTCGGCAAAGAAGGCGAGCGCGTCAGCGCCGGAACCTTTACCGTGGACGAGGCCGGAGGCGACACGTATTCCATGAACGTCCCGGCCAAAGCCGCCGATGGATACGAGCGCGTCGGCATCACCCTGGAAAATTTCTCCAAAGAGCCCCGAATGCAGAACGCCCGCGTAGTCCTCGGCGGGGAGATAGACGGGACTTAGCGGCACCGGGCATTCGGGGATGAACACTCAAACGCTTCCCGTATACTTTCGGGCATGAAGCTCGTAATAGCCGAGAAGCCGTCTGTGGGTCGAGATATCGCCGCCTCGTTGGGGCGAGGTCGCAAGACTCAGGGGGCCGTTATCGGAGATGGCTGGACCGTCACGTGGGCGGTTGGACATCTCGCGGAGCTTGCGCCGCCGGACGCCTACGGCGAGGAGTACAAGCGGTGGCGGCTAGAGAGTTTGCCTATCGTGCCGGAGAAGTTCAAGGTGCGGGTCAACTACAAGACGCGGGATCAATTCTCCGTCGTCAAAAGTTTGCTGCGCGACCCTGACTTAACGGAAGTTGTCAACGCTTGCGATGCCGGGCGAGAGGGAGAGTTGATCTTCGCTTACCTCTACGGTCTCTCCGGGTGCAAGAAACCCGTTCGTCGACTCTGGATCTCCTCTCTCACAACCGAGGCGATTCAAGCCGGTTTCAGCAACCTCCGCGACGGAAACTCTATGAAACCCCTAGAAGACGCAGCCCGCAGCCGGGGCGAGGCCGATTGGATCGTGGGCATGAACGCCACCCGCGCCTACTCAGTTCGATTCGGGCGCCCCGGAAACGTCCTCTCCGTGGGCCGCGTCCAAACTCCAACTCTCAAACTCCTCGTCGACCGCGAGAAGGAGATAGAGAACTTCAAACCCGAGAAGTTCTGGACCGTCTACGCCCGCTTCGCCCAGGAGACCGTCAACTACGACGGCGTCTGGTTCAAGAACGAACAGAACCGCTTGAACGAGCAACAAGCCGCCGAAGAGATAGCCGAGAAAGTGCGGGGCGGCACCGGCACGGTCAAGAAGGCCGAGAAGAAGACCGCCACCGAGAGACCGCCACTCCTCTACGATCTCACCGAGTTGCAACGCAACGCCAACGCTCGTTTCGGCTTCACCGCCGACCGAACGTTGCGTATCGCCCAGGCGCTCTACGAAGAACGAAAGCTCATCACCTATCCGCGTACTTCCAGCCGCTATCTCTCCAAAGATATGGTCGGCGGTCTAAAGAAGCGCGTCGAGGCTGCAGGGGCTTTGCCGGAGCTAGCTGCTTTCGCTGAGAAGCTGATCGGGTTGGATAAGCTTCCGATCAACAAGCGTATCGTGGACGACTCTAAAGTGACCGACCATCACGCTATAGTCCCCACCAACAAGAAGGCGACAACCGAGCTTCCCGCAGATGAAGCGAAGATCTACGATCTCGTAGCGAGACGTTTTCTGGCGGTCTTCTTCCCGGATGCCCGCTTCGAGAACACGACCGTCGTGACGGAGGTTCGCGAGGAAACCTTTCTCTCTAAAGGTCGGATCGTACTGGACGCTGGTTGGCGGGAACTCTACCCGACCGGCTTCAGCGGTCGCAAGGAGAAAGAACCCCCGGTCCTGCCACCTATCGAACGCGGCGAGGAATGGCAGGTAGCGAAGGTCGCCGTCAAGGAAGGCGAGACCAAACCGCCGCCGCGCTTCTCCGAGTCCGCGCTTCTTGGTTCGATGGAGACGGCGGGCAAGTTCGTGGAGGACGAGGAGCTTCGTCAGAGCATGAAGGATTCCGGCCTCGGGACTCCGGCCACGCGAGCGGCGACTATCGAGCGACTCGTAAAGGTTGGGTACATCGAGCGCGAGAAGAAGGCGCTGGTTCCGACGCAGAAAGGGCGCACGCTGATCGGTCTCCTCGGAGAAAGCCCGATCTCGTCCCCCGAAATGACCGCGAGGTGGGAGAAACGTCTCGCGGATATGGAGCGGGGCTCTGCTAGTCGCGAGGACTTTATGCGAGACATAGACGGCTTCGCCAGGACGCTGGTCGAGGAAGTCCGCACGATGGAGGGCCAGAAGATCGTCGCCCCCGAGCTCGGGAGCCGAGAGTCTATCGGGAAGTGTCCCAAATGCGGGGAGCCGGTCGTCGAGTCCAAAAAAGCGTATGGATGCTCGGCGTGGAGATCCGGTTGTAAATTCGCCATCTGGAAGTCCGTCTCCGGCAAACGTCTCTCTGTCGCCCAGGCCAAACAACTCCTGACTCAGCGTCGCACCCCGCAACTAAAAGGCTTCAAGAGCAAGGCCGGAAAACCCTACGCCGCCGCGCTGGTGCTTGATGAGGACCACAAGGTCAAGCTGGAGTTCGTGGAACGTAGCTAAAGAGCAAGCCTCACCGCTGAGATCTGGTGTGCGTCAAGAGGCATTAGCGGCACGCTGTGTTCGAGAGGTCTATGATGCTTATGTTTCCGATGTGCGGTACACGCACGAAGGTGAGAATGACGAGGAAGGTCGAGTTGGGATGAAAGCAGTTTTGCTCGTAGGTTACGGTGGGCCGGAGAAGCTTGAGTATCGTGAGGATGTTTCTGATCCGGAGCCTGTCGCCGGAGAAGTCCTGGTGGAGGTTGGTGCCTGCGGCATTAACAACACTGACCTCTGGACCAGGGAAGGAGCCTATGGACAGTCGGACGACCCGGAAGCGGTGGGCGGCTGGCGTCGTGGGGAGTCGATGAGCTTTCCCCGGATACAGGGCGCGGACATCGTCGGTCGCATCGTGGCGGTCGGAGCTGGAGTAGCCGAGTCGCGGATGGGCGAGCGCGTGCTCGTGGATCCCACCCTCTACGCCGAGGAGGGGAGCGGGCTCGTGGGCGTCGGAGCGATCGGCAGCGAACGTGACGGCGGGTTTGCGGAGTACGTCACGGTCCCTGCGAGTAACGCTCATACGGTCGAGAGTCCTTTGAGCGATGAAGAACTCGCGACTTTCCCCACGGCCTACGTCACTGCGGAACGTATGCTGAAGCGGGCGAGGGTCGCGGAAGGGGAGACTATCCTCGTAACGGGCGCTTCGGGAGGGGTGGGTTCCGCTCTGGTGCAACTCGCCAAGGCTCGTGGCGCGTGGGTGATCGCAAGGGTAGGACCGGGCAAGGAGAGAAAAATCCGCGAAGTCGGGGCTGACGCGGTGATTGCCCGTGGAGTCGATGACCTTGACACTGCGGTCTCCAACGCCTCCGATGGACGACCCCTCGACGTAGTGGCCGACGTGGTTGGTGGAGATTCCTTTCCGCAACTGCTGAATGTTCTCAGGCCCGAAGGCCGATACGTGGTCGCGGGTGCCATCGCGGGACCGTCCGTACAGTTGGATCTTAGGACCGTTTATCTCAAACACCTAGAGTTGATCGGCTCTACCCTCGGTACCCAAGAGGACTTCGCCGACCTCGTCAGTTACGTGACCAACGACAAGATCAGGCCGCTCCTGGCTGGTGTTTACCCGCTTTCGGAGATAAGACGAGCCCAGAGCGACTTTCAGCGTAAAGCCTTCTTCGGCAAGCTGGTACTCGTGCCAGCCTAACGCGACAAAGGATATGGATGGTGCAAACTTCACGTCCATCCACTAGCAAGCAGCAAGACACTGTGAACGCAGCCGTAGCCTAATCTTTGCCGTGCGTTAAACTCGTCGGGTGAAAATTATAGTCGTTGGGGCCGGACTTGCCGGTCTTACCTGTGCAAAAGTATTGAACGACCGGGGTGCCGAAGTCGCCGTCTTCGAAGCGTCGGATGGTGTCGGTGGTCGTGTGCGAACCGACGAACGGGACGGGTTTCTGCTCGACCGGGGATTTCAGGTTTATTTCACGGCGTATCCGGCGGCGAAGCGGCATCTGGACCACGACGCGCTGGACTTGCGGGCCTTCGATCCTGGTGCCGTCATCTACCGGGGCCGCGAAAAAAGCACCGTCTCCGACCCCGTACGCGACCCAAAAGCACTCGTGCCGTCGCTTCTCTCGAACGCTGTGACGTTCCCGGACAAGCTCCGTACTCTGGGTCTCGTGGCCGGTAGCCCGATGCTCGAAGCCGAGACGGCGGGCGCTGTGAACGGTCGGGATGTGTCGAGTGTGGAGTTTCTGCGAGAGGCTGGTTTTTCGGAGGAGTCGATAGATGGATTTTATCGACCGTTCTACGGTGGGATTCTGCTGGATCGCTCCCTGAACACTTCGGCTCGGGTTTTGCGATTCACCTTCAAGATGCTCGCCACTGGAAAGACCGCCGTTCCAGCTCAAGGTATCGGTGAGATCCCCAAGCAACTCGCATCTCACTTGCCGCCGGACGCAATCCACCTGGAAAGTCCCGTCGACGAGCTGATATACGACGGCGAAAGAGTCGTGGGCGTAAAGTCCAAAGGAATGGAACACGAAGCGGATGCGATCATTGTGGCGACGGAAGCTACGGGTGCGGAAGGTCTTGTCGCGGAGCCAAACATCCCTAACTCGGTAGTAGGGCAGACTTGCATCTATTACTCGGCGGATGCCAGAGGGATCGGTGGTGGCAAGAAGATTCGGCTCAACGCCGAAGACGGAGGTTTCTTGAACAACGTGGTCGAGATGAGCGAGGTCTCGGCTGGTTGCGCGCCGCCGGGTCGAAGCCTCATAAACGCCGTCGCGCTCGGAGACGTAGCCGGTTCGGACGACGAATTGTATCGACAGGGCATAGAAGAGATAACGGGTTGGCATCCACAGGCGGACCTCGAACCGCTCGCCGTCTACCGCATCCCATTCTCCCAATTCGACCAGCCACCCGGCATTCACGACGGCTTGCCGACGAACCGCACCGCCACGCCGGGACTCGTGCTCGCGGGCGAGTACACCGAGGATTCCTCCATAAACGGTGCGATGCTCTCGGGGGAGAAAGCCGCCGAAGCCGTGATGAACCGATGATGAACGGTCGGGCGGTCGAGGCTCCAGCACTCAAGATCGAGAATCTCCGCAAGACGTACAAGAACGGCTTTCTGGCGTTGGATGATGTGTCCATCGAAGTGGGGGCCGGTAAGTTCTTCGGGCTTCTGGGTCCGAACGGGGCTGGTAAGACGACGCTTATCAATAGTGTCGTAAGTCTGGCAAAGCCGGATGCCGGGTCCGTCGAGGTGTTCGGTAAAGATGCGTACAGCGAGTTTAAAGAAGCGCGGCGCATGATCGGGCTGTCACCCCAGGAAGTGAACCTGGATAAGTTTCTAACCGTTGAGGAAGTCCTGGTCTTTCACGCCGGTTACTACGGTGTCCCCAAGAAGAAAGCGAAAGTGCGGGCCGAAGAGCTGCTGGAGCGGTTCAGCTTGATCGACAAGCGGAGTGCTCGCACCAACACGCTCTCCGGGGGCATGAAGCGGCGGGTGTTGTTTGCGCGGGCTCTTATGCACGATCCAAAGGTCTTGTTTTTGGATGAGCCGACGGCTGGGGTCGATGTCGAGCTTCGGTATAAGTTGTGGGGATATATTCGGGAGTTGAACCGGGGTGGATTGACCATCCTGCTCACGACGCATTACTTGGAAGAAGCCGAGGCTTTGTGTGATGAGATCGCGCTGATAGACGGTGGGCGCATCTCCGACCAGGGTTCGAGTGCGGATCTCAAAGCGCGGTACGATGCTCGAAATGTCGAAGAAGTTTATATGAAGGTGATCGGCCATGCTACTGACGGATAGGACCTTCCGAACGCTGCTCTCCCGCGAGGTCTTGCGCTTTACCCGCGTCTGGATGCAGACCGTTTTTCCGCAACTTCTGACTTCGTTGTTGTATCTGGTGGTCTTCGGCATCGCGCTCGGAGAGCGGATCAAGGAGGTCAACGGGATACCGTACCTGCAATATATTCTGCCAGGACTCGCCTTGATGAGCCTTATCACCAACTCGCAGATGAACTCTTCTTGGTCGGTATTCGACGCCAAACGCGAACGCTACATCGACGAAGTCCTCATCAGCCCGATGAGCAGCTTGCAGATCACGCTAGCCTACTCGCTCGGTGGGATGTTGCGGGGATTGGTAATGGGGGCCGGGGTCTTTGTGGTCGGGCTGCCGTTTGTGGGGATAAGCGTGGAGCATCCGGTGCTGCTCGTGGTTATAGGATTGCTTACGTCGTTTGCGTTCTCGTCTTTGGGGACGATGGTAGGGGCGTTAGCTACCCGGATAGATCAGATCTCCTTTCTGACCAGCATCGTT
>JBGTFQ010000027.1:0-3072 GCA_041747155.1 Rubrobacteraceae bacterium | reverse complement strand
CATCACCGCTGATAATGACTTTCATTACCAAAAATAGGATCAAGAATTATTATTGATTTTATCTGTAACTCCTGTAGAATGGCGTTTATGGAATCGGTTGGGGTATTGCAGGTATTTTTATTGGCATCATTGACGGCGGTGGCTACGGGTGTTGGGGCGTTGCCGTTTATATTCTTTAGTAAGTTGACTAAGAGTTGGTTGGGGGCATCGAACGCGCTTGCTATAGGGTTGATGTTGGCGGCTAGTTTCGGGCTTTTGTATGAGGGATTGAATTACGGCGCGTTCGGAACTTTGGCTGGGGCTGTGATCGGGCTGGTTTTCATCATTGGTGCGCGGCGTTTGATGCAGGGCCACGGGCATGGCATGGTTTTCGAGAGCATGGGTTCGATGGATGCGCGGAAAGCGTTGCTTATAGTTGGAGTCATGACCGTCCATTCGTTTACCGAAGGTGTGGGCGTTGGGGTTTCTTTTGGTGGTGGTGTCGAGCTGGGTTTGTTTATTACGCTGGCTATCGCGGTCCATAACATCCCGGAAGGATTGGCGATCAGCCTGGTACTCGTGCCTCGTGGAGTAAGTTGGAGGAAGGCCGCCTGGTGGAGTATGTTCTCGAGTTTGCCGCAGCCTCTGATGGCGGTTCCAGCGTTTCTGTTCGTGGAGTTCTTCAAGCCATTGCTACCGTATGGGCTCGGGTTCGCGGCGGGAGCTATGATCTGGATGGTCTTCTCTGAACTTGCCCCTGACGCGCTGGAGGACGCATCCAGCAACCTCGTCGGGATAGTGGCGACATCCTCCATCATAGCCATGCTCGCCTTCCAGGTGCTGATAGCGAACTAACGGGATCTACAGCGTCGGATACCGACTGGTCTGCCCCATTAGATAGCGCAATAGGCTGACCGCACCATCTTTGCTCAAGGGTTCGTTCCAGTTACCGCACTTGGGGGATTGAATGCACGCCGGGCAACCCCGCTCGCACGGGCAGCGTGTGATGACCCCTACTGTGTCGCGAGCCAGAGACTCGAAAGCATCGTAGCCGCGACGCGAGATTCCGACACCGCCGGGGTAGCCATCGTAGACAAAGATAGTTGGCAGGCGATTCTGGCGGTGGGTCGGGGTAGAGACGCCTCCGATGTCCGCCCGGTCGCACATCGCGAAGAGTGGCAGAAGCCCGATCATGCCGTGCTCACCCGCGTGCAACGCTCCGCCAAAACTCTCGAAGCTCGGACGGGCGTTCTTAGGCAATGGCGGCAGCGTGATCCAGAAAGCCTGCGTTTCGAGTGTTACGTCCGGTAAATCTAGAGGATAAACCCCGATCTCGCGCTCATCCGCCACCTGAACCTTCTTGAAATTCGTCACCGTGTCTGTGGTCCGCACCCGACCCCACGAGAGAGTTGCCCCATTCGGCAAATCGCGGCTCTCGACCTCCTCCAAAACCTCCACGTCGGTCTCCACACGAGGCTTCGTGTAGTAGCGGTTCGGGACGCGGCGAGCCACCGCCCGGTTCGCGATGAAGTCCAGTTCCTCGATCTCGTAGGCATTGCCCCGATGCAGGTATGTAGCACCAGGATGCAGTTCGCTCGGGGCGCGTCCGGCTTCGGCGGTACCGATCAACTCTCCGTCGCGATCCGCGATCATGACGGTCTTGGACGATGCCGACCGCAACGAGATATCTCGCGCCGGACTGTTGCTCCCTGCGTAAATAAGCCGTCCCCCACTCGCCGCCAATCCTCGTGCCTCCATCATTTTCTTCGCCACCGTCCGATACGCCGGGCCGAAGTATTCCTCATCGTCAGCATCCAGTGGGGCTTCGTGGGCGGCGGCCAACAGGTGCGGCCCGAGGATGTATGGGTTCTCCATCGTCACGCGGGCGGCCTCGACGCGGCGACCAAGGACTCTGTCCGGGTTCTCGAAGAGGTACTGGTCCAGGGAATCCCGACCAGCGATGTAGACCGCCAGAGCCGGGTCTTGTCCACGTCCCGCACGTCCCCACTGCTGCCAGATCGAGGCTACGCTCCCCGGATAACCGCAGCAGACTACGGCATCCAGAGCACCCACATCCACACCGAGTTCGAGGGCGTTGGTCGAGACTACGCCTAGCAAGTCGCCCTGGAAGAGACGGGTCTCGATGTCGCGGCGTTCGCGGACGGTGTATCCGGCCCGGTATGGGGAGATCTTCTTCGCTCCGTCCGGGCCGAGCCGGTCGGCTGCGTAGCGGTAGATCAACTCCGAAGCCTTCCGCGTCCTCGCGAAAGCGATGGTCTTTATCCCTCGCGAAACGAGATCCGCAAAGACCAGAGCCCCCTCCGTTAGCAAACTCCGCCGCTCGCCCTTGTCTTTATCCAGCAGCGGCGGATTGCGGAAGACCACGCGACGCTCCCCGGAGGATGCGCCGTCGTCATCCACGAGCGTGAACGGCAGTCCGGTCAGGCTCTCGGCCAACTCTTGCGGATTAGCGATGGTTGCACTGGTCAGAACGAACTTCGGGTCTCCGCCATGCAGCATCGCGGCGCGGCGTAACCGTCGCAAGACCGCGGCTACGTGCGAGCCGAAGACGCCCCGCAAGACGTGAGCCTCGTCCACCGCGATGATCTTGAGGTTCTTCAGAAAGTCCGCCCAGGCTTCGTGGTTCGGTAGGATGCCGATATTGAGCATATCCGGGTTGGTGAGCAGGATGTTCGACTTCCGCCGGATGTCCGAGCGCAGGGCTTGGGGCGTGTCGCCGTCGTAGGTGGCCGGGTGGACGCCGCGCAACTTCAACCCGGCTATCTTGCCGAGTTGATCCTGAGCCAGAGCCTTTGTCGGATACATGAACAGGCTCCGGTTGGCCGCGCTTTCAAGGGCGTTCTCGAAGGCTGGTATCTTGTAGCAGAGGCTCTTCCCGCTAGCCGTAGCCGTCGCCACCACTACGTTCTCCCCCGCGCTCACTCGCTCGTAGGCTTCCAGCTGGTGCGAGTACAGCCGCGAGGCTCCCATCCCATGCAACGCTGCCGAGAGTTCTGGGTGGAGTTTCGGCATCTTTACGAGGTTCGCGTCGCGCGGAGCTAGGGTTGCGACGGTCTCACCGAGATTATCTAC
>JBGTFQ010000026.1:0-4361 GCA_041747155.1 Rubrobacteraceae bacterium | reverse complement strand
GTTTTCGGTGACGGTATCATAAAGACCATGTTCACCCCCGGCCACGCGCCCGGCCATCAGTCCGTAGTGTTGGACCTTCCAAACGAAGGCCCGATGATGCTCACCGCCGATGCCTGCTACACGATGGACCACTACAACGAGACCGCGCTCCCGGGTCTCATACACTCAGCCGCCGACGTAGCCAACTCAACCCGCAAAGTCCGCCGCCTAGTAGAAGGCCACGGCGCAACCCTGGTAACCGGCCACGACCCTGAAGAATGGCCCAAGTTCAAGAAAGCCCCAGAGTACTACGAGTAACCCAGCAACCATTCGTGTAGAGATGCTCGTGATGATTCCCTAGACTGTTCCTCACACTGTGCGGCGGCTCTCCAGCTTTCTAGAACCGCCGTACAGCTTGAACGAACCTGCAGATCACCTACGGGAGAGCGTTCATTCAGAGTGGAGCGCTTCAGGTACAAACTCGTTGCTTTTGCGATAAGACGAGGTCTTCAGGAGGTGCTCAACGTTCTAGCTTGAGCACCTGATTCTCCGGCGCACGCGAGTGAGAAGTCACGTTTCTTTATTGCCACGGCTCCTTCAGTAAAACAGAGACCACTGGAGCCAGCGAGAGCCTCCGAATTCTCGGCGGAAGCCCCTGTTTTGACACCAGTTAGGATTCCGTCTGGGACATCGCCTTCACTGGCGACCGCTTGGCCTCCGGCGCACGCGAGTGAGAAGTCGAGTCCTTTTATCGCCACGGCTCCTTCAGGAAAGCAGAGATCATTGTTCGCGACGGGCGCGTTGTCTCGGGGAGCTTCAGGACGAGGATCGTTCGGCGGTGCGGGACGAGGAGGTTGTTCTGGAGTGGGATCGTTTGGTGGCGTGGGACGAGGTTCTGGAGTGGTTGGAGGCGGCGCTTGGGACGGGCAACGGCCTACAGCGGGCCTCGTCACTTGCGTCGTTGCTGTGTCGGAGTTGTTCGCGAGGTTCGATTCGGGCGAGTCGCTTCTAGTTGTGGCAATGTTTGTGGTGGTTCCCGGTGCTGTCGGGCACACGGCGAATTCGACTGAGGCTTGCTCGTCGGGTTCTAGATCCCCCAAGTTGCAGGTCACAGTCTGTCCGGCGGTGTCGCAGTTTCCGGTGATAGGGAATAGGAATTCCGTGTTGGATGGGAGAGTGTCCGTCACGACCGAGTTGGTGGCGGTATCGTCGCCTATGTTGGCTATAGCTAGTTCGTAGAACAGTGTCTCGCCGACGGCGACCTGTTCCGATGGAAAGTCAAACTTTTGGATGGAGAGGTCCGCTTCCGGGGCGACCTGAGCCTCGGCTGGCCTCGCCAGGGACAGCGTGATCAGGGCGAGCGCCAGCACGATGATGTATTTGGATCCCGTTTTACTCAATGCCATCTCTGCCTCCTGCGTAGTGATGTATTCGGCTGCGATGCCAGGACTAAGTTGCGGGGACCGCAACCGGGACATCCGTGCGGATGATCTCGACTCGCCCAGCCGGAACTCGGAACTGCGCCAGCGTGGATAGCTCGGCCTGCGGTCTTTGTATGGTGCTGACCGCTTTCATGGTGCAGATCAACTCATTTTTAGTGACTTCCATCAGGTTGTAGCCGTGCTTGGATGAATCGTTGAACTCGAAGTGAGGGTTACTCGTTTTCTGGAGCGCGGTCTGCAACTCGGCGAGTCCCTGCTCTCCGACCGCCGGTATCCGCGAGTTGTCGCCCGCGCCGCCGTTGTCCGCTCCCAAAGCCAACTCAACGAGGTTGGAGGAAGTTACTGAGCCGCAGACAAAGGCCGTACCAACCGCGTTTGACGGATCGTTCAAGGGATTGTCGTAGTCTTCCTTTACGT
Organism: Rubrobacteraceae bacterium; assembly: GCA_041747155.1. Classification (GTDB taxonomy): domain Bacteria; phylum Actinomycetota; class Rubrobacteria; order Rubrobacterales; family Rubrobacteraceae; genus JACDDK01. The sequence goes on along the minus strand of JBGTFQ010000026.1, from coordinate 2,523 downwards.
ATCCGGCGATAAAAGTGTGTATGTCGCCGGTGATGGTGACGAAGTTCTCCGTACCAGCGGCTCGAACGCGCTGCGCGATCTCACGCCTCTCGGCCTGGTAGCCGTCCCACTGATCTAGGCTCAAGTACACGCCGTCGCCGTTCTGGTTCTGGGCCACGTCGGAGAAGACCTCGTTTGCGCCGCCTGAAAGAAAGGTATTAGCGACTTTCAGCTGCATGACCATGGTCTCGTTGCCCCAAATTTTCCACGTACGGGACGAGTTGGTGATCTTATCGAGGAAGTATTCCTTCTGGCGGTCGCCGAGCATGGTGCGGTTCGGGTCGTTGATCTCGGCGCAGCCGTTCGTGAAGTATTTGTCGACGGTCTCCTCGCCGCACGGGTGCGAATCCCGGTAGAGTCGCTCGTCGGTCATCACCAAGTCCATAAGGTTCCCGAACGCGAACGAACGGTAGATGCCGATCTCCTGGATCGGGTCAGCAACGCTCTGCTGATACCGAACCCTTCCGTTGTCTGGCGACGACGCGAGTCCCACGGTCCCGACCGGCTGGTACTCGGCCCAGGCCCGGTTGGCGTCGGAGCGTCGCTGCTCCTGGCGCGGTGGATCCGCTACCCCCGAAGGATTAACGCCGTAACAGTCGTTGACAAACTCGTGGTCATCCCACACGGCGATGAAAGCGTAACGCTCCTGTACCCGTTGTAGGTTCCTATCCGCCCGGTATTTCTTGTAGGCGAAGCGATAATCCTTGAGGCTTACGGCCTCCAAACCATCGTCACCGTCCTGCGGAAACTTGAACTGCCGGTTCTCCGGCCCGCCACCCTGAAAACTGTTGCCGCCTGGCGGTGGTACGGTCTCGTAGATGTAATCCCCGAGGTGGAAAACGTAGTCCAGGTTCTCCTCGGCGAGAAAGGATAGAGCTGTGAAGTAGCCGTTGGTGTAATCCTGGCACGAGATGTAGCCGAACCGAATCCTCGACACGTCCGCGTTTGGCGCGGGGAGTGTCTTGAACCGTCCGGTGCGGCTCGCGTTGCCGTTGTAGATGAAGCGGTAGTAGTAGGTCGTGAAGGGTTTCAGCTCCCGCCGCCCGGCCAGTTGTATCTTTACGGTGTTGTCCCGGCTACCGCTGGTGCGAGCCGTGCCGCGCAGAACAGGTTTGCGGAAGGTAGTGTCCCTAGATATCTCCCAAGCCACCCGGTTGCCTCTATTCAGCGCCGCGAGACGGGTCCACAGCACAATGCCGTCCTTCTGCGGATCGCCCGAAGCCACGCTCTGCGGAAACACCCCTGGGTTTATTCGACGCACCCGAAAAAGGTTCGCTGCTTCAGCTTCGCCGATCACACCCGGCACCTGCGTGCCCGCCCAGACCACTACACCAGCCGAAAGTGAATACCTAAGAAAGTCCTTGCGATTTAGGTAGAAGACATCCTTACTACTCTGCTCGTCCAAACCCGTCTCCTGTCAATATCCGTCTAGAAACCCACAAATACATCCGCGACCAAGAACCAGGCCGCACGACTCCGCCACAATACTAAGGTGGAGACATGCGCGAGTTAAGCCTGTGTAAAAACTAGACAAAATATTCGTGAAACGAGGTGATCTACGCGGTTGACCAGGGATTCTTCAACGCTGCGGGCTGTCTTGCAGCAAAGTCCCGCGTCCGCTTACTCTTCCGCCGCGATGATTCCGTAGGCGACTTCGCTTAGGTCCGCGCCCATCACGTCCGGCTGCTCCACGAGCGAATCGTAGGGTTGGCGAGCCACGAATGCACCGGCGCAACCGGCCCTCAAGGCTCCAGCGATGTCCCAGGCGTGAGCCGCTACCAGGCGAATGTCTCGCGTCTCGACTTCGAGGGTCCGGGCGGTCATGCGGTAGGGTGCTGGGGCGGGCTTGAGACGTTTGGCGGTATCGGCGGAGAGTATTTTCTCGAATTTGTCTGTTAGATCGGCGTATTGGAGTTGCGCTTCGGCTACTTCCTGTGTGGAGTTTGTGAGAGCTACGAGTCGGAACCCGGCGTCGCTCAGGCGGTCGAGGCTCTCGGGGACTTCCGGGTGTGGAGGGAGTTCGCGCATACCCATTAGGATGCTTTTCTGATCTTCGTCGGAGAGTTCGACGTTCTGGCGTTCGGCGGTCATCTTCAGGGCGGAAGCCCCTATTTCCCCGAAGGGAACGTAGGAGTCGGTGATGGTTGCGACGAACGCGGACTGCAACATCTGCATAAACCACTGCGGACGCACCGCAGCGTCGCCGAATGCTTTCTCGAAGTGCGGATCCAGGGCCGCAAGGTCCAGCAAAGTCTCGTTTACATCAAAGACGCAGATGCGCTTCATAGTGATCCTCTCTCGTATGTCCCATACAATAAGGACAATACTAGAGACACGGGCATTGCGACGCAAATGGCTTTTCTTGTTGTGTCAGGCGGAAGCTGAGAATTCGTATGGCTGGGCTTGGAAGACGCTTTGCTCGTCCGCGACAAGATCCAGATACCACTGGAGGAACGACTCGACGGAACCCTCGGTCAACTCGGA
>JBGTFQ010000025.1:0-2437 GCA_041747155.1 Rubrobacteraceae bacterium | reverse complement strand
TCTTTTTGGATGATTCGGTGAGCGAGGTCTTCATGGGCGAAAACCAACTTTTCTAGTATTTAGCGGAACTTAGGAGATAGCAGTGGCGAATATTGATTTGCAGGCCAAAAAGCGCGACGGACGCGGCAAGAACGACTCGCGCCGACTGAGGCATGAGGGGATGGCGCCAGCGGTCCTTTACGGCGACAGCACGGGCTCCGAGGGGAGCACGGCGATCATCATCCCGGCGAAGACGGTCGACTACACCCTCTCGCACATCGGTGACAACGCGCTTTACGACATCGACCTCGGCGAGGGCACTTCGACAGCTCGTATCGTTGACGTGCAGCGTAATCCGGTGAGCGGCATCTTGACGCACGTGGATTTCGCGCCCGTTAACATGCGCGAGCGGATCGAGGTTACGGTTCCGATCTCCGTTATCGGTGATGCGCCGGGCGTGGACGAAGAGGGTGGCGTGTTGCAGCAGGTCGCCTACGAAGTGCAGGTCGAATCCTTGCCGGGCGACATCCCGCAGGAGATCGAACTGGATGTCTCGTCTTTGGGTCTGAACGAGAACCTGACGCTCGGGGATCTCGCGCTTCCAAGCGGCGTTGAGTTGCTCTCCGAAGCTGAAGAGGTCGCAGCGACGATCACGCAGCCGACCGAGATCACGGACGAGGAGATGGAGGAGGCCGGTATCGTCGAGGACTTGAGCGACGAGGAAGAGGCCGCCGCTGCCGAGGACGGTGAGGAGGCTTCTGCGGATGCATCGACCACCGAGGCGGGCGACGAACCCGAAGAAGAGGGCGACGGGAATTAGGCTCGCCCGCTCCTTTTTCGAGCGACGAGAAGATGACAGTGACGGGGGACCTTCCGGGTCCCCCGTCGTCGTGGGCCTCGGAAACCCAGGCCGCTCCTACGAACGTACCCGCCACAATATCGGCTACCTCGTCGCCGACGAGTTAGCGAAACGCCACAACGGAACCTGGCGCAAAAAAAAGAAAGCCGAAGCTGCTCCCATTGCATTCGGCGCAAAGAACGTCACGCTGCTGAAGCCAACCACCTTCATGAACCTCTCCGGGGCAGCGCTAGCGGAACACAAGCCCGAAAACCTCTTCGTAGTCCACGACGACCTCGACCTCGAAGCCGGTGTGGTGCGGGTGAAATTCGGTGGGGGAGCGGGCGGCCACAACGGGTTGCGCTCAATAATTCAGAACAAGGGCAACGAGTTCGTGAGAGTTCGTATTGGCATCGGTCGTCCGCCGGTCGGCGTGACGGTAACGGACTACGTGCTGGGCCGTATGGACTCCGCCGTGAAAAATTCCATTCCTACTGCCGCTGATGCGGTGGAGTTTGTGCTGGAGAATGGTGCGGAATCGGCGATGAACCGCTTCAATGCTCGTTGCTGAAGCGGCTAGTCTGTGTGGGGATTCTCCGAGTCTTCTTGAGCAGATCCCGGTAGACGACGGAGCAAGTTGCCGAGCATTTCGATGCCGCCTTGATCGAGTATACGATCTTCTTCGATGATCTCCACTGCTTCGGGAATTGTTACGCGCTCGCGGAGCTTCTGAGCCGTTAGGCTGGCGCATAGGACGGCGTCTACGCGGTCCAGGACCGTGGCTATTTCTTCGGGAGTGTCATCCACCTTGATGGCGACAAAGTTCAGGTGGTCGAGACCCGCTCCTTCGACAGAACGCGACATATTGTCCATGCACGTCTCACCCCAACCCACTATCCCGACCGGGGTGTCGGCTGGAAGCTTGGTCATTCTCTGTAAGCTCTCCAAATTCGCTTCGGCTAACAGAGCGACCGTTTCAAGGCCGTGAGGCTCTACGATCTCCTGTACTTCGTGGACGTGGAAGAAGGTGGTTGCGGCTATGCGCCAGGGTGTTTCCGGGGATTCGGAGAGCTTCTCTGCGAGGTCTTCCAGCAAGACGCCTTCCACTTCGACCGGTAGTTGCGACTCTAGCTCGGCGGCGAATTGATCCAACTCCACCCCGGTACACTCGACGAATAGTATCCGAGTCTTCTCCCGGGGCTTCACGCTCGCACGGGCCAGTAGCGCGTATGCTAGCTCTTCGACCGGGACATCCTGCGCCGACGCGAGATCCAAAACCCGCTCCAAGACTTCCTGACGCTTTACGTATCCCTTATCCACAGGAGGTTCGACGACGTAAACGCCGCTGCCGCGACGACTCTCCACGTAACCTTCGCGCTCCAGATCGGAGATCACACGGGCCACTGTGTTCCGATTGACACGCAAATATCCGGCCAACGCCCTAATGCTCGGTAATTGCTCACCTACCGCAAAAGCACGTGTGAGGATCAAGTGCTTGATCTGCTCCTCCAACTGTACGTGCACCGGCACGTGACTCTTGGAATTTATCTGTAAATCCATTGATTATCCTATTGTCCTATGACACTATGTCGTTTAGTATTGTCCTAGTCGACTAGGATG
>JBGTFQ010000024.1:0-3931 GCA_041747155.1 Rubrobacteraceae bacterium | reverse complement strand
CGTCTGAACGCATTATACGAGAGGTGATGTTTTGAATTCTCTACAGTTCGCACTGAAGGAGTGGGCGGTAGCGGTGAAGGCTCTGGAGACGGGAGCTACGGCTCTGGTGGTCCGAAAGGGTGGCATCCGGGAGAAGGCTTTTGCCGTCGAAGACTCCCGCTTTCTGCTGCTGCCCGGCTATGAGCACCAACGTCCAGACCTCCTAAAGCCCGAACACCGCGACCTGATGCACGACATCCCAGACCTGAAAGATGACGGACCACTCAGGTTCTCATCGTTCGCGGATGTACGAGCGGCGTACGAAGTCTCAGAGGCCGAAGACCTGGAAGCCCTGGGGCCGCACCACATCTGGACACCGGAGTACGCCGAGAGCCGGTTCAAGTGGCGTCCAAAGAAGCCGCTGACAGTGCTCGTGCTGCGGACCTATCTTCTGCCAGAGCCTGTCGAGGTGGACTACCGGGACGAGTATGGTGGGTGCAAGTCTTGGATCGAGTTGCTTGATACGGTTTCGCCGGAAGGTGCTCGTCCGGCGGTATCGGATACGGAATTCGAATCGCTCGCGGCTCCGGCGTTGGCGATGTTGCGGGGGCTTGAACCCGCGCCGGTTGGGGTATAGGAGCGAGTTTTGGGAGCTTCAGCCATACCCGTCGTGTTGCTGTTTCTGCTGCTGGCGTTTGGCTGGCGCACGATGTATACGACCAACGGGGATCTCGTGCGGGCAAAGGAGTGGGGTGAGCTGGCGCGACGATCGTTACCGTTCTTGGTTCTCGCGCTTATGGCCCTGAGCCTGTTCATTGTTCGCGGGTATGAGGAGAGTTACGTTATTCTGGTGTGGATGGTGGTTTTTGGAATTCTGATCGTGGCCTCCAGCCGCCTGGCTATTCCAACTGCCGAACGCCGAGCGAACGCGGCTTTCCGAGCTGGCAACTATCCGGTCGCCGCCGAGCTTTACGGCTCACTCGCCGGGGAAAAGCCTCTCGCTCGCCACCACGCCTTCCACGGAGCGGCACTCGGAGCCTCAGAGCGGCTGGAAGAATCTCTGTCCGCGCTGGATCGCTCGGTCGAGGTAGATCCAGATTACGGTGTCGCTTACTACAATCGCGCTCTGGTACTGAGACGGTTGGGCAGAAAGACTCGCGCCAAGAAGGATCTCCAGAAAGCCCTCGAAGCCGACCTTCCCAGGCGTTTCAAGACCGCCGCTCGTAAAGTGCAAGAGGATCTCGCTTGAACCCGATCTACCCATCCCTCGCCGCTCTCGCAGTCCTTATAATCTTCGGCATCCTCGTTGGTCGCCAGAACCGCGATCTCCTGCGTGTCGGCGCCTACCGGGAGTTTCTGTGGCGGCTCACGCCCATCCTCTCGACAGCCGTCTTTGTCGGGGGTTTGCCGTTTATCATGCGGCAGACGAACATCTATAACGCCTCGACTGTCCTGATGGTCTACCTCGTCGGTGCCGCCGTGCTGACGATCATCATCTCCCGAGGAGTCGCCCCAGAGGAACGAAAGGCCAGCCGCGCCTTCCAGAATAAAGACTACGACAATGCGGTCAAGCTCTACGAGAATCTGATCTCGCACCGCCCTCTCCCCCGTTATCACTCTGCTCTCGCCGCAAGCCGGGACGCCGCCGGAGAAGATCCGCGCGCCGCCTTGGAATCCGCCGAAGAGGCTATAAAGCTAGATCCGAAACTCGGTATAGCCTTCTATAATCGCGCCTCAGCCTTCGCCGCCACCGGCGAGAAAGCTCGAGCCCGCGGCGACCTTCAGACCGTTTTTCGGGTAGATTCCAGCCGATCCCTACGCCGGGCCGCCGCCGAAGCTCTGGAAAGCTTGGAGAAGATCTAACCCGGTCTAGCGGATTTTCTCCTGAATGTTGTCTTTTGCCGCCCGCGCCTCTATGTTGCCATCCCGCACTCTAACCTCGTAGTGGGATTGGGGAAAGATAGCGGGTCCGTCCTTGGACGCGCCGCCGCACAACTCGAAACGCGAGCCATGCCACGGGCAGATTACCGTGTCCCCCTCTCGTGCGCCGTCTGAAAGCGGCCCGCCGAGATGATTGCAGGTATTGGAGATCGCGCAGACTTCGCCGCTCGTGGCCCGCGTAACCAGCACGTCCACCCCTCCCACCGAGACTCGGTGAAGTCCAGTCTCGGACAGTTCGTTCTCTCGCATAACGACCGTGAAGTCCTCCGGGCCTTGCGGCTCGAAAGCGTTGCGGTTTACGCGCAGACCGTGGTTGTAGGAGAGTTCGCCTCCAAGATGCGCGGAAGTTCCGGTGAGGCTGAAGCCGACCAGAAACGCGAGTCGTCCGGCGTTGCGGCGACCGGTGGCCCGTAGAGCCAGGGAGGTCACGGCGAGAGCCAACCCCGCGCTGTTCAGCAAAGCGTGCGCCATGCCCATCCGGCGCGAGCCACCGGAGAGGTAGCGCCAGTCCGAGAAGCCCGTAACGGCGGCGGCTATGCCACCGGCTATTCCTAGCGCGAGCGTAGCGTCAGCGGTATTCCGCATGGAGGTTCGGCCTGTAACCACGTCCAAGCCGTCAAAGACCAGCGTGGCGCTCCACGAGCCGAGAGGGACATCTGTCATGGCCGGATGCAGCGGCAACTCAAGCGGAGTGCCATCCAATACGTTTAGTACGGTCTTGCCACCGGCTTCGACGACTCTTTGGACTTTGGGTTGCACCGCTTCGGAGACGTTGTCCAGAAAAGGCATCGCGTCGACTATACGTTGGCTGATTGTCTGTCCCATACATACACCTCTCCATTAGCGAACCTACAAGAAGATTATGCCCCATCCGGCGCAGATGCTAATGGTTCATGTTTCGTCTCGTCTTTTTCACCGGCAAAGAGGAAAGCTATCCAGTGGACGACGAGAATTATGAAGTACAGTGTGAGGCCGAGGCTGGCTACAGTGGTGAAATCTCCAGCCCATAGCAGCGGCCATTGCGGTGGGATGGTCTGGAGCGAGATCAGCACTAGCGCGATCCCAAAACGCCCCCGAGCCAACAGCACCAAAATACCCGGCCCCAGCAGCAACAGGTAATTGTGCCAGGTTATGGGAGAGGCCAACAACGATACGGCCACCAGAGCCCACACCCCGGTGGCGTCATCGTCCTGGACTACTACCGCTGTGACAAAGACGGCCAATATGCCAAGTCCGTAAGCGAGCGACACAGTCCACGGCGCGTTCGCCAGCGGTACGGCCACGGTGTTCTCGGTGAACAATCTCGCTACGGTCGCGGGTAGTGAAGCGTTGTCCCAGAAGAGGTTGAGAGGCTCTCGGAGCAGTATCTCTATCCAGTTTCGGGTCGCTTCCAGTCCCAGCGAGATCACGCCGATCAGGGTGACTATCGTTCCCGAGGCCACCGTTGCCCCTAGCATCCCCCACCGCCGCCGGACTATAGGCCACAAGAGCACTGGCAACAGGCTTGGTTTTATGGCGACCGTCAGACCGAGGGCTACGCCGGAGAGTTTTGGTTTCTCTCGGCGTTCCAGGGTCCAGGCCACCACCAACCCGAGGGTTAGTATCGGGTAGATCTGGCCTAGAGCCAACGTCGCCAACAGTGGCGAGGAGACGAGCAACAACACGACGGCGACTATGGCCCATGCAGGGTGCAGCCTCATCTCGCGGGCCGTCCAGACAAGACATCCAACCGCCACGGCTAACATGAGCCCCGAGAAGATCCTGTACGCTGGCAGCACCTCCATGAGGCCGAACGGCAGCATCAGGACCGTCCAGAACGGAGGGTTCAAGTTCACGAATCTTGCTCCAGCATCGTAGATGTCCCCTCCCGACCACACCGCCGCCGCCGAGCGCCAGAAAGAGTCGAAATCCACATGGACCATCATGGAGTTCGTGGAGATCCGGACCAGCGTCTCCGGCCAGAACCAGACGTGCAACGCAACCGCCAGCCCAAAGACGGCCAAAGACAAGA
>JBGTFQ010000023.1:0-17372 GCA_041747155.1 Rubrobacteraceae bacterium | reverse complement strand
ACGGCAACTTTTTCGGCGAAGCCCGAGCCGCCGACGTTCACATACAACACATACGAAAGAAGATAGAGCCAGATCCCCAAAACCCCCGCTACATCCTTACCATCCGGGGCTCCGGCTACAAGTTGACCGATACCTAGACGTCGTGAGGTTACCGGAATGAGATGTAGATCGCCGCTACTACCCCGGTCAGCACGATGCAGAGTATTAGGAGTTCTCTCATTGACGTTCCCCGGCCGTTTCGTGGTCTTGCAGGGCGTTGAGTCGGGTGTAGAGGCCGCCGGATGAAACGAGATCCTCGTGGACACCGGATTCGGCGACCCGGCCTTCTTCCAGGACTAATATCTGATCCACACTCCTCACCAATCTCAACTCGTGCGCTATCACAAACGTTGTCCTTCCCTCGGTGAGTGTCCGCCAACTTTCTTCTACAGCATTCGCAGCCTCGGCGTCCAAGCCGGTCTGGGGCTCGTCCAGTATGAGTATGGGCGTATCCCGCAACATCGCCCGCGCGATGGAGATGCGCTGCCGCTGTCCCCCGCTCAAGCTCTCGCCACGCTCCGAGAGCAGCGTGTCGTAGCCCTCAGGCAACTCGGCCACAAATTCGCCCGCCCCGGCAAGTTCGGCGGCGTGCTCGATCTCCGTCCGGCTTGCATCCGGCAGACCGTAGCTTATATTCTCGGCCACCGTCGCCCGGAAAAGCATCGGCTCCTGCGGCACGAAGGTTATGGCATCTCGCAGCGATTTCAGCGTGTAATCCTTTATATCCACACCGTCTATTAGCACTCGTCCCTCGTCCGGGTCGTAGAGCCGATCTACGAGGCTCGTGACCGTCGTTTTGCCTGCGCCACTTATTCCAACGAGCGCGACGCGAGTTCCGGCCTCAACCTCGAAGTCCATCCCCCGGAGCACTTCGCCGGATTCCTCATCGTAGGAGAACCGCACATCCTCGAAAGTTACTCGTCCATCGAAACGCGGCGCGGGACGGGCGTCCGGTGCGTCTTTTACGGTCGGTTCGGCTCGCAGAAGGTCCACTATCCGTTCGCCCGAGACCAGGGATTTGCCGATCTGGTTAGCCTGACGACTCAAGGCCCAAAGCGGCGACAGGAACAACGCCAGATACGCCACAAAGACGGTCAGATCCCCTAAAGAGAGAGCCCCCGAGAGGACTTGACGAGCTCCAAAGTACATCACGAGCGCCGTGCCCGCGCCGCCGACGGTGCCGAGAAGTATGGAGAACTTCGCTTCGATAACCGAAGAGTCGATGCTGGCTCTCAGGGAGTCGCGGCTCTCTTTGCGAAAGCGTTCCATCTCGCTTTCCTCGCGGCCAAAAAGTTTCACAGCCCGGATGCCGGTTATGGCTTCCTGCATAACCGAGGTGATGGCGCCCTCCTTTGTTCGGACGACGCGCATACGTTCGATCAGGGCTTTGCGATAGCGTTGGACGGCTAAAAAAAGGAAAGGTATAGAAGTTAGAGCGAGCAGCGTGAGTTGCCAGTTCATCCACAGCATAATGCCGAGCATTCCGAACAGGATCAGAACCGAGGACAACACCTCCACCACGGAGTCCACCAGCAGGCTCCGGATCTCCTTCACGTCACTTGTGACGCGGGTGATGGTATCTCCCGTTCGCTTCTTGCCATGATAGTCGAGGCCGAGAGCGTGGACTTTAGAGTACAACGCTTCGCGCACGTCGAAGACCGTCTCCTGTCCGAGCTTTTGAAGCAAATACCGTCTAAACGCCGCGATACTGCGCGTGAGGGCAAAGATCATAACCGTAAGAAACGCAATTCCCGCGAGCAACAAAGCCGGGTCCGCGAACCACTCCGGCCAAAAATCGGGAAGCTCCTTTTTACCGTTCAGCACGTAGTCTATGGTCAGGGCCAGCGGCCAGGGCTGGGCGAGGCTCGTGACAGTCTCGACCAGCAGGATCACCAACGCCATAAAGAGCCCTTTGCGTCGGGGCTTCAGAAACGGCGTGAAATTAGAGAGGGTATCCCTCGTGCGCTGCAACCCAGCGCGGAATTCAAGTGTTCTTTCGCTCACAAGAATAGGATACCGCACCGCAACGGAGTACAATGTGTTCGCGATACCTCCAAAGCAGACACGACAGAGGGAGTCGAAAAAATAGTGAGCAGCGTTCTCGCAGCCGTCGAAGACTTGTTGTTCAAAAGCAAGATCTCCGGCACCGCCGAGTCTTTAGGTGTCACGGTGCGTTTCCCCCGCTCCCCACGCAAGCTCCTCCAATCCTTACAAGACGATCCTCCAGGGCTCCTGATCCTGGACCTCAACTCAGACCGCTTCGAGCCGCTGCAACTTCTGCAAGCCGTCAATTCAGACGAAGCTCTATCAAACGTCCGAACCCTGGGTTTTCTCTCCCACGTTCAGAAAGACCTCGCGATCGCGGCGCGGGAGGCTGGCTGCGACCGCATCATGGCCCGCAGCGCGTTCACCAAGAATTTGCCAGAGATACTGACCGGTGAGGACGCAGTCGATGCGGACGAGGCTGGCGTTGGCGGCTGACGGACTGGGCGACGGGTGGGAGACGCTCTCCTCGGAGAGGCTGGTTCAGACCCCGTATTTCACATTGCGCTCGGATCGGCTGCGGTTGCCGGACGGTGCGATCAAAGACCCATACTACGTCGTAGAGCGCCCGGACGCGGCGATAATTTTCCCTATCACATCTCAAGGAGAGGTTATCCTAGTCCGCCAGTACCGACCGCCCCTGAAGATGATGGAACTCGGGCTCCCGGCGGGCCTCGTCGAACCCGACGAGAAACCAATAGTCGCCGCAAAACGCGAACTACGAGAAGAGACCGGCTTCGGTGGCGGCGAGTGGACTTCACTAGGAGCAGTAGCATCGTCACCGGGCCTCAAAGATAATTGGGCGTATCTCTTTCTGGCTGAAGGAGTCGAGGAGATCGGGCCGACCGAGCCCGACGAGCACGAGCGAATAGAGCTTGTGCGAATGTCCGTGGATGAATTGCGCAACACGACCAGAGAAGGCGGCGTAGCCAGTTCGAGCGGCGTAGCCGCTATATACAAGTCCATTGAAGAGCTCACAATGAGAAGGTCGTGATATTACAACAGTATCAGGAAAATCGTGGAGTCCTACGGGGTGGAGTTCACGTGATAGGCGGCGAGACGACCGGGATTCCGTCGTAGTAAGCTCCGCGGATGTGAGTTCTGTGGGAGGATGAAGTCTCCGAGAAGCATTACTGGGTTGGGCATTTGCTCACGACGTTCACATAATCCGTCCGCTACGAGTGCCTCACGTGGAGAGAGTTGTAGGATGAAAAGCATCTCGACTCCCAGGCGGAGCACTGGTAGGCAGTATGGGACAAGGACTTTCCAAACGGACTTCCACTCCCCTCATTCGACTAAAGTATCTCCGTTCGCTAAAGGTTTCCACTGATCGGTCGATAATATTTACAGGCGATCGACCGAGGTGTGATGGTGCAATCAAGAACCTCTGACAGAAGAATGGAGAATGTAAGACTCTCGGAGGTACTGTCCGCGCTGTCTTACGCGCTGGACATAGTCGAAGGCCAGCCGGAAGGACATGTTCTTCGTTCGTGCTACATTGGGATGAAGATTGGCGAACGACTCGGGCTTTCGGAGGAGGATCGGTCGGCCCTATTCTACGCGCTGTTGCTCAAAGACGCCGGATGTTCTAGCAACGCATCCAAGATCACCGCCCTCTTCGGCTCCGACGATTTCGAGACCAAGAAAGCCTTCAAGACAGTGGATTGGAGCCGCTTGCCACAAGCGGTAAAGTACGTGGCGAGCACGGTCAGCCCGGATGGTGCGCTCTGGACTAAAGCCCGAAGGTTCTTCGCAGTGAGTCTCGAAGGCCAGAAAGGTGCTCGCCAACTCATTCTCATCCGGTGTGAGCGCGGGGCGGAGATAGTGCGCCTTATGGGTTTTCCCGAAGCCTCTGCACAGGCGATCCGCAACCTTGATGAACACTGGAACGGTCGCGGTCACCCCGACGGCCTACGACGAGACGAAATCCCGCTGCTCTCCCGTATCTGCGGGCTAGCCCAGACGGTCGAGGTCTTCTACTCCGGTTTCGGTACCGTGCGAGCCGAGGAGGTTGCCAAAGCTCGCCGCAAGACATGGTTCGATCCGGATGTCGTGGATGCATTCCTATCACTCACAAAAGACGGTTCGCTTTGGAGAGAAATCCGAGCTCCAGAGCTAGGGCCGAAGATCTCGGGCCTGGAGCCCGAGGACCAAGTAGTAGAGGTGACACCGGAACGCCTGGATCTCGTAGCCGAGGCGTTCTCCCAGATTATCGACGCGAAATCGCCTTTCACCTACATGCATTCGGAAGGCGTCACCGAAGTCGCCGTTGCCATAGCCAAACAACTGGACTTCGAATCCGAAGCCCTACGCGACCTGAAACGGGCCGCGCTCCTGCACGACATCGGCAAACTCGGGGTCTCGAACAGCATCCTCGACAAACCGGGACGCCTGACCGACGAAGAGTTCAGCACAATAAAGAGTCACCCACGCCTGACATACGGCATCCTTTCTCGCGTCTCGGCCTTCCAACCTATCGCCCAGACCGCCGCCAACCACCACGAGAAATTGGACGGAACCGGCTACCATCGGGGTGTCACCGGCGACGATCTAGACCGTCCTTCAAGAATACTAGCCGTGGCCGACATCTTCGACGCCCTCTCCAAAGATCGCCCCTACAGAGCCGCTATGCCAATGGAGAAGGTATTGAGCATCCTGGACTCCGACAGTGGTGACAAGCTCTGCCCCGAAAGCGTCGATATCCTGAAAGAACTAGTCGAAAAAGACGTTCTCTAACCAGGATATACAGACACTTCGACGAGGTTTCCGTCTGGGTCCCGAAAGTACACCGACTCCATCATCCCGAGCGCACCTTCCTTAGCCACCGGTCCTTGCAAAACCTGAACACCGTTGGAAGATAGCTGTCGTATGACTTCGTCTAGAGTAGCGTGCGTTATGAGACAGAAGTCCGCAGAACCAGGAGCGGGACGCGAGGCTTTCGGCTCGAATTCCCGGCCAGCTTGGTGAAGGTTGATCTTCTGCCCCCTGAAATGCAGCGCCCGCCGACCATCCGCGAAAGTGACAGACTCCATACCGAGAACCTTCTCGTAGAACTCGCAGGTCACATCCGGATCGGCGACGGTTAGCACGAAATGATCTATGCGGCCTATCTGCATAAGTGTCTCCAAAATAAGAAAGGCCCGAGGCTTTAGCCTCGGACCTTGAAGTTTCTCTATAGCTGATCCCTAGCAGGTAAAGGAGGAGCCGCAGCCGCAGCCGCCCTGAACGTTCGGGTTGTTTACGGCGAAGCCAGCACCCATGAGGCCGTCGACGTAGTCGAACTCGGAGCCCATGATGTACGGGACGCTCATCGCGTCGATAACGACCTTAACGTCTTTCATTTCGAGGACTTCGTCATCGTCGTTGATCTCATCGTCAAAGTAGATGGAGTACTGGAAACCCGAGCAACCACCAGGACGAACGCCAATGCGGAGCGCGATATCCTCTTCGCCTTCGGCCTCCATGAGACCTTTGACTTTGTCAGCGGCGTTGTCGGTTATGGACAGTATCGAAGTCGCCTGTTGCTGGTCCATCGGCACCTCCCGAGAAATGCTCTAGTCGTATAGTCGTTTGACGGAATTATTACACTGCAAAGCGTATAGTTCAATGCCTGTCTACGAACGCCTCGAAAGCTTCTTGACTAAGCTCCGTCGGATCTCCCCAACGCCCCGTACCGCCCGCGACGCGAGCGACGCTGGGTTTACCGCCGCAAGCCATCGCCGCCACACGGGTAGCTTCTCCAGAGCGTCGACACAACGCTTGTACGACGCTGAGATTTGTCGACGGCTAGATTTGTAGGCCGCTCCTGAGTAAAGATATCCGGTATAGGAGCGACCGAACTCGCGGAATGGCTCTTCGTCGAGGCCCAGGGAGCCCGCGAGGAGACCCATCCGTTCGTTTGGCGTGAGCGAGGCTGATTCGGCTCTCGCGTTTCCTCCGGGCGACAGGTCGCGACCACGGCCAAGAAGGTCCCGGTAAAGATCCTCTGGTCTACCTCGTGACGCCAACAAACGTTTAGTGATCGGCACTGCCGCTATCAGCAATATCGGCACCAGCGGATACAACGGCCAGATCAGGACTCCTACAGCGTTATTCGCGGAGGAGTTCTTGTCCTTGTTTCTCTCTTCGGGGGGATTCTCTTCCTGGGCGTTCTGTCTCTCCTGCTGCTGTTGCTCGCGGAGGTTGCGGTCCTCAACTCCTAGTTCCTCCTGCGGGGAGTTTGGCGACTGTGGCCCTGTCGCGTTCTGCTCCATGGTCGCCGGTACGCCGAATCCGGGTGTGGGATCGAAGGGATACCAACCAACGCCGGGGAAGTACAACTCCACCCAGGTATGAACATTCCCACCCTTGACCAGATACTCATTCTCCTCACCCTCCACCAAGTCGCCCGTCGTAGTGCCGTAGACCACCCGCGAAGGTATGTCCTGCTCACGGGCCAACAACGCCATCGAAGTGGCGAACTGGGTACAGAAACCCTCCTTGTCTCCCGCGAGAAACTCTTCTATAGCCTTGTCGGCGCGACGATAATTCACGTCAAGGTTATAAGTGAAACCGCCGTCGGTGCGCAGGTATCGCTCGATGTTGCGGGCTTTGTCGTAGTTTGTGGAGGCTCCCGCGTAGCGTTGCTCTATGTCCTGGACTGTGTCCGCGACGGCGTCCGGGGTGCTCTCGGGTATCTGAAGGAATCTGTCGCTCACCTCTAGGGGATAATTGCTTCCAGCGGAGCGGAGTTGCTCGGTGGTTGGTTGCGGTATCTCGGAGAGAACCCGGTAACGGTCGCCCTCGCGCAGTTGGTCCTCGGCCCGCCAGGAAGAGTCGGAACTCTGTATGGCGTCCGGGGTTTCGCTGTTGAGGGGTGTGGCCTGTACGATCCGGTATCCCCCGAAGACGAGATCGGTCTGGGCTTCGATAATCTCGACTTCCTGTTGCACGACGCGGGTCTCTACGTCCGGGGCTATCTCATCGCCATCACCGTCGCCAGGGCCGGTAGTGTCCTCCCAGCGCACGCCGTCGAAACGGTCCAGAGTACCGCCGCGCCACAGCAACTGCTCGTCGCTCTCTACGCGCATGATCGGCACGTCCTGTCCAACCGTCAGGTAATCTCCAACGTCGGCCTGCACGTTCAGATTGGAGGTCGAACCCGCGCCAATGCGGGTCCAGTCGATGGCGCCTTCGCTTACTACCTGATCCGCGAGTGGGGCGTTTGGCAGCGCGAGCACGACCACCGCGACAACCGCACCCGCCACGACGCTCGGCCATGCAAACCGGGATACACTCGCCGACTCGGAACCCTCAGATCCATGATCTCCCGTGGACGAACCAACTGCGAGTAACAACGCGATCACGCAGACCAGGAAAACAAAGAAGAATGGACCCGCACCGTCTTCGAAGCTGATGGTCGAGAGGACTCCGATAGTAACACCGAGAACGACGACAGAGAAGATCGGACTCTCCTCGTAGAGCGTCGCCGAGACCGCGAACGCCGACACTATAATAACTATTGGTATGAGGATGATAAATAGTCCCGGAATGGAATCGTAGGGTATGGGTTGACTGTACATCGTGTTCGCACCCGCGATAGCGTCGGAAGCAACTTGTATAAAGAGATCTCGCCATCCCGAGAGTGAGAAGAGCGGTATACGACCGTAGACGGCGAGCAACGTGTAGACGACGGCTGCGGGGAATATCAGGACGAACCTAAATTTCCCGGCGGAGCCTACCAGTAACGCCACGATAGCCGCCCCAAGCATCATCCCGAAAGCCCCGAGAGCTAGCGCGGGTGAGCCCGCCGCGAAGTCGCCTTCGAAGCCGTTTGGAGTATCGCCACTGAAGAGTATGCAGAACGAGGCGCCGGTAGCCAGGACCGCCGTGTACAACCAGGCTCGAACCCAGGGACCGCTCATCTAGACTGCGCTTCTTTCATACGCGAGACCCGCCGCCCCTTCGGGCTGCTGGACCGTTATCACAGATGCTCCCTCGGACTCAAGGCCGTCGACGATTGCGGAAAAAGCCGCGGCCTTGTCGGCGAGTGCCTGGGAGCTCGGTGGATAACCCATATAAGTGTGTGAGGCGACTGATATTACGGTGACCGGTCGCCCGCCTCCGCGAAACCGTCGGACAGTTGCAGAGAGGTCTTCGCCACCGATCCCCCGAGAAACGAGGACGAGTCCTTCTCCGAGATTGCCTCGCTCTCCAGAGAGGAACACTCCGAGCTCCGTGTCGCCGGAATCCTTTACGGTGGCTAGGACTCGCATCGCTTTCCAGTAGGAAGTTTCGTCGGTGCCGAAATCGGTGGCTTCGCTCTCTCCGTCGGTGCAGATCAGGCGCGAGGGCAAACCCGCTTCTTTGAGATGCGCGAGTACGGAAGCCGCAGCGGAAACAGCGTCTTCGATCTCGGCTTCCGGTACTTTGAGACCCCGGCGACGGAGATCCAAAACGACTGTGTAGCGCAGCGGAGCTTGCAGCGTGAACTCCTTGACGTGCAGCTCGCCAGTTCGGGCCAGACTTTTCCAGTGGATGTGCCGCATGTCGTCGCCGCGCCGGTATTCCCGGAGCCCGGCGAAATCGTCGCCGCTCTGTCCACGCGCACCACGAGATCCGGACTCGACCGCGCCTCCCTGAATCGGGAAGTTCGTTATCTCGTGGACCTCCGGGTAGACGACGACTTCGTCGGCATCCAGGAAACTCCGGGAGAATCGCAACAGACCAAACGGCTCGACCGCCCGAACGTCCGCTGGTCCGAGGCTGTAGAAGCCGCGTCGAGGGAAAGTGACCGGAACTTCAACGGCTGCTCCTCCACCCTTGCTGAGCGGCGGGGACTCGAAGCCCCGAGGCTCCGGTAGCCGGTCGAGCACCTCGATGTGCGAAGAATTGAGTTTGGAGGAGTTGGAGATCAAGAGGTCTATCCGGGAGGTTTTGCGGGCGAAGAACCGCGAGACCGGAAGACTCCGGGAGAACTGCAGGCCGCGAGCGGCGAAGTAGCCGAGAACTAGGGCGGCCACTAATAGGGCGAGTAGCGCGTAGGCTAGTTGGTGGATCTGGGTGGTCCCGATCAGGCGTGCTCCAGCGAGCACGATGAGTCCTATGACCAACGCTTGCCAGCCCCGTGCGGTGGGCCGGACGCGAAGCCGGGTTTGCAAGGTTTCTAGACCGCCTCGGTAACGGGCACGGCGGAGAGGATGTCCCGCACTACTTTTCCGGCGGAGGCCTCTCCGCTTGCCGCGCCGTTGCGACTGCTCGAATTGCGGGCCTCGGGAGAGAGGAGGAGCCGGTGCGCCAGCACCGCCGGAGCTAGGGCTTTGACATCGTCGGGCGTGGCGTAGGAGCGGCCCAAAGCTGCGGCTCGCGCTCGTGCGGCGGCCAGGAGCATTCGGCTAGATCGGGGGGACGCGCCCAGGCGGATCGCCCGGTGGTCGCGAGTGGCGGCGGTGATCGAGACCACGTACCGCAGGACCGCTTCGCTGGCGTGGATCTCCTCGACCATCTGCCTCATTTGCAGAAAGTCTTCCAGGCTTACAACGGGACGAAGATCGGATGCGGGGTCCCGCGAAAGCCTCAGAAGGTCCACCTCCGAATTTTCATCAGGGTAGCCGAGATCCATCTTCACCATAAACCGATCCAACTCCGCTTGCGGCAGCGGATATGTCCCCTCGTTGTCCACCGGGTTCTGAGTAGCCAGAACTCCGAAAGGCTGGGCCAGTTTGCGCGTCCGGCCATCGACCGTCACGGAGCTTTCCTCCATCGCTTCGAGCAAGGCGCTCTGAGTCTTGGGGCTGGCGCGGTTGATCTCATCGGCCAGCACGACGTTGGCGAAGATCGGCCCGGCCCAGAACTCGAAATTCCCCTCACCCTGGTTGTAGACATTGAGACCCGTAACGTCGCCCGGCAGCAAGTCCGGCGTAAACTGAATGCGCCGAAACTCGGCCTTTATGGAGCGTGCGAGGGACTTGGCGAGAAGGGTTTTGCCAACACCGGGTACGTCCTCGATAAGGACGTGCCCACCGGCGAGCATGGCGGCCACCGCAAGAAAGACGCTCTCACGCTTACCCGAGACAGCCCGCTCGACATTGTCGACTATTCTCTCTACTCTGTCCGCGAAATCGTTGTAGTCCAAAGAGATACCGCCACTGGTTAGTAGATAAACAAAAGATGATTATAGCAAGGGAACCAAAAACGTCGGAGCTTTTAGGAATCCGACTCCCCGAGCGACGCTTCGCCATAGAATTGCTCTACGTAGCGGCGCTGTATCTCGTTGAGGCCCCTTGAGTACCAGACCATCACCACGTAGCGAGGTTCCTTGGGCGTGGTCTTTGGATACATGCCGCATTCCATCGGCAGGCGGTTGCTCTTGCGGGCGTTGCACTTGGTGCAAGCGGTCACCACGTTATCCCAAGTATTTCCGCCACCACGGCTGATCGGCTTGACGTGGTCACGAGTCAAGCAGTCGCGGCGGTTCAGGTCATCGCGGTGCTTGCCGCAGTACTGGCAGCGGTAGTTGTCGCGGGCGAAGAGAATCGTGTTGGTGACGTGACGGCGCAAGCGGCGAGGAATCTCGATAAATTTGACTAGCCGGATCACCAACGGATAAGGATACTCTGCTCGTTCCGACCGGAACCGACGCTCTAGGTTGGCCTCCACGACCTCAGCCTTTCCGGACACAACGAGGACCACCGCCCTCTTGACCGGAACCAGGGCCACGGGCTCGAAACTAGCGTTAAGAGTCAGGCAGCTTGCCACGACAGAATTCTAGCATAGCTCTCTCTATGCTTGCGTAAAGTTTCTGTAAACATTCCCAAAGTCCACCCTGTCGAGGCTCTCTAGGAGGTCGTTTGGGACTTCGAGGCTCTGACTATCGCCTCCATTATCGGTGTGGCCGAGCCCCGTAACGGGTCCGCAGTCGGTAGGCCGGTCTCATCAGCCACCCGCGCTACGAAATCTTCGGCTTGAGTGTCGTCCAGACCTCGCGTGTTGACGCTCACGGCGACTACGGGCGCGGGCTTCACAAGGGCGGCGGTCTCTTCGTAGAGACGGACCATGCGGGCGACGTTTGGGCGTGAGACGAGGTCCATAATTTTCTCGTCCAAAGCGTCGCAGCAGAGCACCAGACAATCCGGGCAGGAGCCATGCAACAGTCCAAGCGTTACACCGGAGTAGGCCGGATGCCCGAGCGAACCTTGTCCCTCTACCAGGATGATCTCCGGTGAAGACTTGGCGGCTCGCAAGACTAACTGCTCAGCGGACCCGGCGATGAAATCCGAGACGACCGCGTCCACGCTTATGCCCCAGCCAGCTATGATGATTCCGGTCTGGCCCGTAGCGACGAATTCGGTGGATATATCTGCCCGACGCGCCGCTCGCTCTATCTCAAGCGTCGCGGTCATTTTGCCGATTGCGCTGCTGGTCCCTACGGTCAGACACACCTTCGACTCTATTCCGAAGCCTTCGCCGGAGAAGAGCGGTATGTCCTCGGGTGGCTCTCTGACATCCCAGACTTTCGCGTTGGGGAAGCGCGGCGCGAGACGTTGGTGCAGGCCGCTGACGATCTCGACCCCAGCGTCCGCCGCTGTACGAATGGTTCGCATCCAATCTTCCGGGAGTCGTCCACCCGGCGGAGCTACGCCTACCAGTAGCGACGTTGGCTTGTGGTCCAAAGCTTCTTCGATGGTGGCTACTATCGGGGCGTCGTGGCGAAGGTCGGGCATCGCGTCTAGCACGGTCCCTCCGGCCAGGGTGGAGTCCAGAACGGCCAAAGTCGGGTCTTTGCCGTAGCGGATCAAACCATGCCCGGTCTTGGCGTTGGGGTCACGCAATCGCCCCTCCGCTAGCACGACGTACCGGCGCTCTGAAACTTCGCTCATAGTGGCGACACTCCGAGGCCCATAGTTTCGGGGACCAAGATTCGACCGTCCTCGTAAGTTAGTCCGGCGAATGGATCGTCCGCCAAAAGCATCGCTCCATCAAGGTCCACAAAATCGAAGAGACCGCTGATATGAGCGGCGGCGGCGATGCCAAGCGAAGTCTCGACCATGCACCCGAGCATCACGCGCATACCGTGGGCGCGAGCGACGTGTACCATCTCCAGAGCACCACGCACGCCGCCGCATTTGGCGAGCTTCACGTTCACGCCGCTCACGCAACCGGCGAGCTTTGGGATGTCCGACGCGGTGATGGAACTCTCGTCCGAGATCACCGGCACGGGTGCGGCGGCTTTGGTGACCGCCCGTAAAGCGTCCGGTCCTTCGGCGGCTGAGACGGGCTGCTCGATCATCTTCACTCCTATCCCAACTAGCTCCCGCGCAACAGCCGGAGCGTCTTCCACCGAGAAAGCCTCGTTAGCGTCAACCCAAAGATCCGCCCGTGAGACCTCCGACACGGCCCGCACGGTCTCGATATCCGCCTCGCTCCCGACCTTCATCTTAAGGATTGGATAATCCGATAGACGTTCAGCGTCGGCCAAAGTGGTCTCGCGATCCGCGATGCCCAAAGTGTAGGCGGAGACCGTCTGAGGACGAGCCAGACCGAGCATCCGGTAGAGAGGAATGCCGAGCCGCTTGGCGGCTAGGTCGTGCAAGGCGGCATCGAGGGCGGCTTTGGAGGCCGGTGGAAGATGGTCGTTGGCGGCGAGCGTGCCGTGTATGTCCCACGGGTCTTCGATGTGGACGTTTCGCAACGCTTCGGCGGAGCTTTCGGCGTTTTGGTTGTAGTAGGTTGTTGGGGCGGACTCGCCGTATCCGGTGAAGTCGGATGTTTCGAGGGTGAGGATCACACGCTCGAATGCCGCCTCCGAAGAGCGAGCGATGGCGAATGGGCGCTTCGTGTGAACCGTCGCTGTATGTACGGAGGTCTCCACATTTTCTATTCTAGCGGAGTCCACCGACGGAATTAGATGCTCGGTAGTCGGAGCGGCGCGTAGAGTGGAATGTTAAAACGGCGTTAAAATGCTGAATCGTGGTGTTGTGGGGTCTATACTTTGGCTGCTTTGGACCACGGAGAGAGGCGGAAGATGGCGGCCACGGTGGCGGACATTCTTATAGTCGAGGATGACGAAGTAATTATGGGGACGTTGGCCTACAACCTCGCGCGGCAGGGTTTTGGGGTGAGTCAGGCGACTACGGGGGCCGACGCTCTGCGGCTCGCCCGGAAGCTTAGGCCGGATCTCATCCTGCTGGATATCATGTTGCCGGGGGAATCGGGGATCGAGGTTTGCGAGCGCATCCGGGAGCGCGACGACGATGTGGTTATCGTTATGATCACGGCGAAGGACGCGGAGGAAGACAAGGTGCGGGGTTTCGAGGTCGGCGCGGACGACTACGTCACCAAACCGTTTGGGATAAAAGAGTTGATCGCGCGCATCAACGCGAACCTGAAGCGGTCGGATACCGGAAACCGGGGCAAGGTTCTCGAAGCCGGGGACTTGCAGTTGGACACGAAGAATTTCACGGCCCGCGTGAAGGACGAACCACTGAACTTGCGCTTAAAGGAGTTTGAGTTGCTGGCGGCTCTGGCCTCGTCACCGGGTGAGTTGAAGAGCCGGGAAGAGTTGGCGAAGGAAGTTTGGGGACACGCGGGCGTTGGGTCTTCGCGGACCATCGACGTGCATGTGCGCCGGATACGGGCCGCGCTCGGGGATCTCTCGTCCTACGAGTTTATTCATACGGCACGGGGTCTTGGCTACCGCTTCGAGGCTGTACCCGTCGCCGTCGAGAAAGCCGGAGTCGCCGGGGAACATCGCGACGAAGCCGAGTAAAGGTTGGCTCTGGAAGAAAGAGAAGATCAACGTTACGGCTACGTCGGCCCCGAGGAGCTTCAACGGGTCAACAAGATACGCCGCGACTTCGTCGCCAACGTCTCGCACGAACTGAAGACTCCGGCCACCTCGCTCAGGCTCCTAGCCGACAGCTTGATGGATGTTATCGACGAAGATCCCGTGCAGGCCAAACTCTTCGCCGCGCAACTCAAGGGCGAGACCGAACGGCTCTCCTTGCTTATTACAGACCTTCTGGACCTCGCGCGACTAGAGAGTCAGGAGCGTGCAGAGTATTCGGATCTCGTAGACGTGCGAGCCGTCTTGATGACGGTTCTGGCTCGCGTGCGCCAGGCCGCCCGGAGCAAGGATATTACGTTGCAGTGGAAGCGGTTCGGCAAGTCCGCCGAGTATCGCGTGTGGGGCGACGAAACACAGCTAACCTCCATGTTCACTAACCTAGTCGGCAATGCCGTCAAGTACACCCAGCCCGGTGGCGAAGTCCGGGTGACGGGCGACTCTGACGAACGAGGCATCGTTATACAGGTCTCCGATACCGGAATAGGAATTCCCCCTGGTAGCCTTTCGCGCATCTTCGAGCGCTTCTATAGGGTCGACAAAGCCCGGTCCAAAGAGACCGGTGGCACGGGGCTCGGACTTTCCATAGTGCGTCATGTGGCCGAGAATCACGGTGGTCGGGTGAGTGTGGAGAGCGTCCCGAACGAGGGCTCCACCTTCACCGTTTACCTGCCGCGCCGGTAGAGCGGTCCCGATTCGCCAGGCGGGCGTAAAGCCACATTAAACATTTACGCTTCAAAGTACGATAATCAAAGGTAGGGTGCCAAGCATACCGCTTCGGCAGGTATCGAAACGAAGAGGAAACGATGTCTATAGCGCGTAAACTTTGGTTGGGTTTTGGGGCGTTGCTTTTGATCTTCTTGTTGACGAGCCTCGTTATTCTCTTGAGCGAGCGTTCCACGCAAGAGAACCTGGACGAGATAATAAACGTTGAGGAGCCCACCCGCGCAGCCTCCTTCGAGATGGAGATAAACACCGTCGAGATCAGCCGCGACGTACTGGACTACCTGGAGACCGGGGACGAAAGCTTCCGCGAACGCTTCGCCGACGACCGGAAGGATTTCGAGAGGTCCGAAGCCCGCCACAGCGAGTTGGTGGACACCCCGACGGGCGTGGAGCAGGGAGAGATGATCTCCTCGGTCTACGAACGGTACGTCGTCCTGGGCGCTGACTTATTGGACGCCTCCGACGAGCAGGACGACCTCTTGGACCGCACGAACCGGGGCTTCGAGGCGGTAGACAGCGTAGCCGACGAGACCATCGAGGCCGAGGTGGACAACGTGGACGGCGAGACGGGCTCGGCCGAAGAGCTTGGCCGACTCGCGGACATCCAGTACGACATAGCCGCGATGAACACCTCGCTGGCCTCATACCTCAGAGAGCCGGGGGCCGAGCCCCGCCAGGGGGTCCTGGACGACGAGGCCGAGGTGCGAGAAGGATTCGAGGCGTACGGAAATCTCGACCTCGACGAGAGCGAAAGGGAGCGCATAAGGACGCTGGAGAAGCGCTTCGACGCGACCACAATCGAGGTGAACGGTCTTATCGATTCCGTCGAGACCCTACAGGAAAACGAGCGGGAGTTCGTGGAGGCGCAGGTAGAGCTCGACGACATCTTGGACGAGGAGGTGCAGCCATGGACCGCCCAACAGCTCACCGAAGCCGAGGAGGCGGCCAGCAACTCCATCCGGGGTGTTTACGTGACCATACTGGTGTTGCTGCTCGTGGGCCTGCTCGTTGGGGCTCTGGCGGCGAGTACCATCGGACGCAATATCCTGGGCTCCGTGCGACGGCTCAAGAGCGGGGCGGACAAAGTCGGAGGAGGAGATTTCGAGCACAGGATCGAGCCTTACACCGACGACGAGTTGGGCTCGGTGGCCGTCGCTTTCAACGAGATGCTGGATAAGCGCCAGGAGGCGAACCTCTCGCTGCTGGAGAGCGAGGAGCGCTTCAGGGGTCTCTCAGAGGCCACGTTCGAGGGCGTCGTGATCGTCAAGGACGGCGATATCGTCGAGGCCAACCATTCCTTTATGGGGATGTTCGGCTACGGAGAGGCTGAGGTTCTGGACATGAACGTCCGGGAGCTGATCGCGCCGGAGTCGCTGGATCTCGTGATCTGGAACATGACCTCCGGGAGCGAGGAGGCTTACGAAGCCCGGGTACAGAGAAAGGACGGCACGGTCTTCGACGTTGAGGTCTGCGGGAGGCGCGCCAGCTACCAGGGCCGGGTCGTTCGTATGACCGCCATCCGGGACATCACGGAGCGCAAGCAGGCCGAGAAAGAAGTGCACGAAGCAGAGGCCCGGTACCGGTCGCTCGTCGAGCAGCTCCCGGCGGTCGTGTACACACAAGAGATCTCAGCCCCAAACCACACTACGTACATGAGCCCTCAGATAGAGGTTTTGCAGGGTTATACGCCTGAAGAGACCATGTCAAACCCCGAGCACTGGAAGAATACGACCCACCCGGACGACCTGGAGAGAGTGTTGCACGAGGACGTCCGCACGAACGAGACGATGGAGCCGTTTGTTCAGGAGTACCGGCGGCTCACCAAGGATGGCGTCGTCGTGTGGGTGCGCGACGAAGCAGTGGTGGTGCGCGACGAGAACGGAGAGCCGGCGTTCTGGCAAGGGGTTCTCCTGGACGTCTCGGATCGCAAGGCGGCCGAACAAGAGCTACTCATGGCGGAGGAGCGCTTCCGCGGTGCGTTCGGCGGAGCCGCTATCGGCATGGCCCTCAGCACTCTCGACGGACGCTACATAGAGGTCAACAACGCTATGTGCAAGATGCTCGGCTACAGCGAAGAGCAGCTACTTGCGTTTACCTTCTGGGACATCACGCACCCGGAAGACATGGACATAAGTAAGAACAAGGCAAGTGATTTGCTCGACGGCAAGACGAACAGCTACGGGTTGGAGAAGCGCTACCTCCACGCGGACGGCCATTCGATCTGGGTCTCGCTCAGCGTAGCCTCCGTGAAAGACCAGGAAGGCAACATACTCTACCTGCTAGCTCAGACACAAGACATCACCGAGAGCAAGCAGAGCAAGGAAGCGTTGGAGAAGAGCGAGGCACGCACCCGCGCCATTGTGGACACGGCCACCGATGGCATCATCACCATGACCACGAGCGGCATGATCCGCTCTTTCAACCCTAGCGCCGAGCGTATCTTCGGCTACTCAGCCGAGGAAATAACTGGCCGCCCCTTGCGGGAGCTAATGCCCGAGAGGTTCCGGGCGATGCACGAGGCTGGTTTCCGGCGCTACCTGGAAACCGGCGTGTCCCGCCTGATCGGCAAGGGCGCCGTCGAGCTTGCGGGTCTGCGTAAAAACGGCGAAGAATTCCCTCTCGAACTCTCGCTCGGAGAGATGCGCGAGGATGACGACGTCCTGTTCACCGGCATACTGCGCGACGTTACCGAGCGTAAAGAGGCCGACAAGGCTCTTCGTGAGAGCGAGGAGCGTTACCGGCT
>JBGTFQ010000022.1:0-5550 GCA_041747155.1 Rubrobacteraceae bacterium | reverse complement strand
GGAAGTTGTTAGTTTTGTGTAGGCGGTCGATGGCCGTCTTCCAATGGTCCTTATAGACGAGGTCGTTCCAGTCCGGGATCAAATTTCCGAGCGGACACCCCGTGTTACAAAAAGGCACCCCACAATCCATGCACCGTGATGCCTGATCTTTGAGTTCATCCTCCGGCATGGGGTCGTAGACGTACCGATAGTCCTGCACCCGCTCCACGACATCGCGCTTGGGGGTGGGCTTACGCCCGATCTTCAAGAATCCCTTCGGGTCGCCCATTATCTCGCCACCTCCAACTCCGCCTCTTGGCGTTCCTGCAACACTCGCTTGAGGTCGTTAGGCATCACCTTCACGAACTTCGGCAACAGATCCTCCCACTCGTCCAACACCCGTTTCGCCGAACCACTCCCAGTCCATTCGAGGTGGTCCTGGATCATGCCGCGCAACAACGCCTCATCCTCTTCGGACTCAACCGCTTCGAGCCCGACCATGTCCTTATTGCACAACGTCTCGAAACGATCCTGCTCGTCCAGCACAAATGCCACGCCACCGCTCATGCCCGCAGCAAAGTTGCGGCCCGTCCCACCGAGCACCACCACAACCCCGCCGGTCATGTACTCGCAACCGTGATCTCCAACCCCTTCAACCACCGTGTGCGCCCCAGAGTTTCGTACCGCGAAACGCTCGCCGGCGAATCCCTGAAAGAACGCCTCGCCCGCTGTCGCGCCGTACAACGCCACGTTCCCAACCACTACGCTCCGGGCCACGTCGTAGGCTGCCACGGGGGATGGGAAGACCGCCAGGCGACCGCCGGAGAGACCTTTGCCGACGTAGTCGTTCGTCGTACCTTCGAGGGAGAAGGTTACGCCTCGCGTGAGCCACGCGCCGAAGCTCTGGCCGCCGACACCCTTCATATCTATGCGGATTGTGCCGTCCGGGAGGCCGTCGTTGCCGTAGCGGCGAGCCATCTCGCCCGAGAGCATTCCGCCGACCGTGCGCTTGGTGTTGGTGATCTCCTGCGAGAAGCGAACTGGCTCTCCGTTCTCCAACGCGGGCTTGCAGCGTTCGATCAACTCGTTGTCCAGGGATTTGTGCAGTTCATGATCCTGCCGTCCGGTCTTGTGGAGATCCTTCCCAGCCAACGCCTCATCCGTTTGCAACATGGACGAGAGATCCACACCCTTCGCTTTCCAGTGGTCGATGGCCTCGCGCATCTTGAGCCGGTCGGACCGCCCAACCATCTCCTCGAATGTGCGGAAACCCATAC
The DNA here is from genome assembly GCA_041747155.1 of Rubrobacteraceae bacterium. Classification (GTDB taxonomy): domain Bacteria; phylum Actinomycetota; class Rubrobacteria; order Rubrobacterales; family Rubrobacteraceae; genus JACDDK01. The sequence goes on along the minus strand of JBGTFQ010000022.1, from coordinate 4,294 downwards.
CAGCCATAAACTCCCGCACTTCCTCCGCCAGAAAGAAGAAGTAGTTGACTACGTGCTCCGGTGTACCCGTAAAAAGCTTCCTGAGTTCCGGATCCTGGGTCGCGATACCAACCGGGCAAGTATTGAGATGACACACTCGCATCATGATGCAGCCGGTCGCCACCAGCGGCGCGGTTGAGAACGCGAACTCCTCCCCACCGAGCAACGCGGCAACCACGACATCGCGGCCCGTTTTTAGCTGGCCGTCGGTCTGAAGCCTCACGCGACCGCGAAGATCATTCTGGACCAAAACCTGCTGGGTCTCAGCCAGGCCAAGCTCCCACGGAAGCCCCGCGTGCTTGATGGACGAGAGCGGCGACGCGCCCGTGCCGCCATCGTGGCCGGAGATCGTGATGTGGTCGGCCTTCGCCTTCGCCACACCTGCCGCGACAGTCCCAACCCCGACTTCCGCCACGAGCTTGACGCTCACGTCGGCCATCGGATTGGCGTTCTTCAAGTCGTGGATGAGTTGTGACAGGTCTTCTATGGAGTAGATGTCGTGGTGGGGCGGCGGGGAGATCAAACCGACCCCCGGCGTGGAATACCGAACTTTCGCTATGTCCTCGCTGACTTTATGCCCCGGTAGCTGACCGCCCTCGCCGGGCTTGGAGCCCTGAGCCATCTTTATCTGCAACATATCCGAGTTGACCAGATACTCAGTCGTAACTCCAAAGCGTCCGCTGGCGACCTGCTTTACGGCGCTGCGTCGATTGTCGCCGTTGTCGTCCGGCATGAACCGTGCGGGGTCTTCGCCACCCTCGCCCGTATTTGACTTACCGCCGATTCGGTTCATGGCGATAGCGAGAGTCTCGTGGGCTTCCTTGGAGATCGAACCAAACGACATAGCACCCGTCACGAAACGCTTCACGATCTCCTTCGCCGGTTCCACCTCTTCGAGCGAGACGGGATCCTGCTCGAAGTCGAAGAGCCCGCGCAGGTTTGAGTACCGAGCGCTCTGGTCGTCGAAGTGCTTGGTGAATTCCTTGAACGTCGCGAAGTCGTTGGTCTTGACGGCGCGTTGCAGCGGTACGATAGTATCCGGATTCCACTGATGGTACTGGCCCTGCGCCCGAAGCTGATACTCGCCCCCGATCTCCAACTCTTCCGCATTGTCTTCCGTAGCACTGAACGCGGCCCGATGACGCTCCAACGCCTCGCGAGCCAGAACATCTATCCCAACGCCCCCGATTCTCGAAGCCGTGCCGGTAAAGTGCTTCTCGATAAACTCTTCGTTCAGGCCGACCGCCTCGAAGATTTGGGCTCCACAGTACGAGAACAATGTCGAGATCCCCATCTTGGAGATAACCTTCAAAAGTCCTTTGCCGATAGCCTTCACATAGTTCTTCGCAGCTTCTTCCGGGGTCACGCCCTCTATGAGATCCGCGTTCGCCAGATCCTCTATCGTCTCGAACGCGAGATACGGGTTGATCGCCGTCGCTCCGTATCCGACGAGTAGTGCGAAGTGGTGGATCTCGCGGGCCTCCGCAGTCTCGACCACGAGCGTCGTCGCCGTCCGAATTCCAGCCCGCACGAGATGATGGTGCACCGAAGCCGTAGCCAAAAGGCTCGGTATCGGAGCCTGCATCTCGCTAACTCCCCGGTCACTCAAAACGAGAACCGCCGAACCGCCCTTGACGGCGCTCACGGCACTCTCACAGAGTCGGGCGAGAGCGGCTTCCATCGCGGGCTCGCCACCCGAAACCGAGAACAGCATACTAAGAGTCGTGGACGACGAAGAGCCGGAACTTACGTGGCGGATCTTCTCCATCTCCACGTCAGTCAGGATCGGCTGGTCTATGAGCACCCGACGACAGTGCTGAGGAGTCTCGTCGAACAAATTCTGCTCCGGCCCGAGCGACATCTTGAGCGACATCACCAATTCTTCCCGCAACGGGTCGATGGGTGGATTGGTGACCTGCGCGAAGTGCTGCTTGAAGTATGAGAACAACGGCTGCGGCCTCTCCGAAAGCACCGCCAGCGGCGTATCCGTACCCATCGAACCGTCCGGCTCCTTGCCGTCCTGTCCCATCGGGGCCAGAATGATGCGCTCGTCCTCTATGGTGTAGCCGAACGTCTTCTGACGCTCCATCAGCGTGGTTGGCTCCGGACGCGGCTGCAACTCCGGTACGGGCAAGTCGTTCAGGTGAAACTCGCCTTCGTCCAACCATTTTCGATACGGCTTGCGCCCGAAGAGCGGCCTCTTGACCTCCTCATCGTGCAACAACTCGTGACGCTCGGTATCCACCACGAGCATCTTCCCCGGCTGCAAGCGCCAGCGTTCCACAACCTCTTCCGCCGGAACGCGCAACGCCCCGTCCTCCGAAGCCATCACGACCCGCCCATCTTTCGTGACCGAGTACCGCGCCGGACGCAGACCATTCCGGTCAAGCGTCGCCCCAACAATCCGCCCATCGGTAAACGCCACCGCCGCCGGACCATCCCACGGCTCCATGAGCGCGGAATGATACTGATAATAAGCGCGACGGTCAGGGTCCATTAGCTCGTCGTTCTCCCACGCCTCGGGCATCATCATTGAGACCGCGTGCGGCAATGAGCGTCCGGCCAAATGCAGCAGTTCCAGGCCGTTGTCGAAGGAAGCTGAGTCGCTTTGTCCGGCTTTTATGACCGGCGATATCTTCTTGAGATCCTCGCCGAAGAGATCCGATTCCAGACGGTTCTCGCGGGCTCGCATCCAGTTTACGTTGCCCTTTATTGTGTTGATCTCACCGTTGTGCGAGATGTAGCGGTATGGATGCGCGAGCTCCCAGCTTCCGAGCGTGTTGGTCGAGAACCGCTCGTGGACCATCGCGATGGCACTGGCGAAATTGGAGTCGCCGAGATCCGGATAGAACCGTGCCAACTGCTCGCCTTTCAGCAAGCCTTTGTAGATGATCGTGTGGGGAGAAAGGCTCACAACGTAGGAACCGGGCTCCTCCTCAGCTCCTCCGTGCAACCTCCGCCGAATTACGAATAGCTTCCGCTCGAACGCCGCCACATCGGTTGTGCCACGCTCCACGAAGAATTGTCTTATACGCGGCATGATGCTCCGGGCGTTCTCACCCGCAGCCTCGGCGACCACCGGCACGTCCCGGAAGCCGAGAAGCTTCTGCCCCTCCTCGGCACAGACCTCAGAGAGACGATTCTCGAATGCCAAGCCATCCGTCTGGTTCGGCTCGAAGACCATACCGACCGCGTAGCATCCGGGGGGTGGAAGTTCTATCCCTAGAGACTTGCATTCGCGACGGAAGAAACCGTCCGGGATCTGGGTCAGAATACCCGCCCCGTCACCTGTCTCCGGGTCCGCTCCCGTCGTCCCCCGGTGCTCCAGGTTGTGCAGGACTTCGAGCCCCTCTTCGACAGTCTCCCGCGTGCGGCGTCCGTCAATGCGCGCCACGAACCCAAGCCCACAAGCATCATGTTCATACATCGGGTCGTAAAGTCCGGTCTTGGGGGTCAACAAACTGCCTCCTCTTGAACACAGGGCACGAAACTAGACATCTTTTTACACGAATAATGGACAAAGCACAAGGAAGGAACAAACACGTTGCATACTAGTACGAAGTAGATATTCTGGAATACGCTCCCGCTGGCTAGAGAGCGTCCAGCGAACCGCGAAGTTTCTCTTCCTCTTCCAGCAATTCCGAGAGGCGCAGCCGTATCTCCGCTGATTCCGCTTCGACTTCGGCGAGCCGCAAGGTTAATTCTTTCTCGCGAGCAGCATCTTCGGGGTTGCGACGCTTCTTCCCGTAGCGATCTCGGATGGTTTTGAGTCGTTCGCTGGCGTTCTGCCTCACGCGATCACGGTCGGCCTTGAAATCTTCGCCCTGGACGTAGTCCCGCACGCGCTTCACCCGCTTGTCGGCTAGCAGGTCCGAGAGCAAGTCAGCCGAGTTTTGTTTGAAATCCTTAGCCATGCTCGATGTCCTCTCCGTGCGCTGCGTTCATTGTATCCGCGAACGACGTGTTGGGTGGATTATCCGCGGCTCGCCTCCACGACATCCTTTACGACGATACGCCCATCGACGCCCGTTCCTTCGATGCTGTCGAGATCTACGCCCAGCCGTTCGGCTCTTTCGCGAGCTGCTTGCGTCGCAGGGGTTTCGTCAGGTTCGTTGTTCTCTGTTGGATGCTCTTCTTCCAGGGCTTCGCGTGGAGGTTTGGCTGGTTTATCGGATTCTTGGGTGGCTTGGTCTGTTTTGCCAATCAGGTCGCGGGCCATGCCGGGAGTGTTTTCCAGGGCGGTCAGGACTTCGGA
>JBGTFQ010000021.1:0-10063 GCA_041747155.1 Rubrobacteraceae bacterium | reverse complement strand
CCACCCCAGAAAGCCGTCAGCATCGCATCCAGGGCGAGACCCCCGATCCAGGTCTGTATCCCAAACCAGCCGCACGCCACGAGCGCCCGCGCCATCGCGGCGAAGTTGGCTCCCTGCACCCCGAACGACGAGCGCACGAAGACCGGAAACGGCACACCGTATTTAGTCCCGGCGTGAGCGTTCAAGAGCAGTGGGATCAGGACGATCACATTCCCGAGCCCGATAGTAAAGAGCGCCTGCCACCAGATCATGCCAGCCGCAATGAGCCCGGAGGCCAACGTATAGGTCGTGATGACTATGGAAATACCGATCCACAACGCCACAAAGTTGTACGTGCTCCAGGTCCGCTCCTCGGGGCCGGTCGGCGCGAGGTCATCGTTGTACAACGGCGAGAGACTGACCTCCGCTTTTATCCGCGCCAACTCCGCCGGACTCGCCGCCAAATCTCCGTAATCTTCCCGTTCCATCGTCGTCCTCCCTTAGGCTAAAAACCTTCGGCTCCTTGCTCGCTCAGCGGCTACTCTCTCACCGCCCACTCCATAGTCCTCAACGTCAACTCATGCAGCGCCCGCACGGATAGCTCGATGTCCTCCTCCGGCGTGTCTTCGTCCTTGGTATGACTCAGGCCGCGCAGGCTTTTGGAGAAGAGCATGACGGTCGGCATGATGCGTGCCATCTCCGCCGCATCGTGGAGCGGACCACTCGGTAGCCGGTGGGATTCCCCGGCGACTTTTTTGACGGCTTCTTCGGCTAGCTCGATCAACTCGTCGCTGAATGGGATGGGCTCTATCTCCCAGACTTTCTCCCATTCGACGGCCACGTTCTCTTCCTCCGCTACGCGCTCGCTGGCTTCCTTTGCAGCCGCCAGCATCTCCGCCAGCACGTCGGCGTCTAAGGCCCGCTGGTCGAGGGACATCTCACACCAGCCGTTGAACGCCGTAACTATCGCGGGGCTGACGTTGACGAAGCCGGTCGTGGCCCGAACATCATCCCGAGCTGCAGCATCGTCCCGGATTTCCACCGCTGTCCGGGCTGCAGCAATAAATGCATCTCGCCGTACTTCCATCGGCGTTGAACCGGAGTGCGCGTGCTGGCCGGTGAACCGTATAACGTGCCGCTCCACCCCGAAAGTCCCGAGCACGACACCCACGGGCAAGTCCATCCTCTCAAGCACCGGACCCTGCTCTATGTGAAGCTCCAGATACGCGACGGCGTTCTCTAGCTGCTTGTGGGATTCCTTCATGGTGTCGAGGTCTATGCCGTGTTCTTTTAGAGCGTCCGGGAGCGAGATGCCGTCTTTGTCTTTGAGGCCGCGCACTTCGTCCGGTACGAGGGTGTTGGCGGTTGCGCTGGAGCCGAGCAGACTGCGTCCGAAACGGGCGCCTTCTTCGTCGGCCCAGTCCACGAGCCGGACGGTTACGGGCAGTTGTTGGCCCGCGAGCGAGCGAAGGATCTCCAGCCCGGCGATAGTGTTGAGGCAGCCATCGAGCCAGCCGCCTTCTGGGACGGAGTCCATGTGGCCCCCGATCAGGACTTCCTTCTCCGAGTCTCCCGGAAGGGTAGCCCATAAGTTTCCGGCCTCATCCGTCTCGATGCCGGTGACACCCTCGATCTCCTCTAACTTGCCTCGCAGCCAATCGCGGGCCTTCTGCCACTCATCCGTCCACGCGACCCGACGCGCACCGTCCGGGCCACCGGTTAGCTCAGCCAACTCTTTCAACTCTTCGACGGCCCGCCGGGAATCCACGACTCCCGTTTGCATCAACTCACCTTCTCTCTGGTTCCAACCTCGGCCAAAGCCTCTTCGAAAGCGTTCGCGGCTTCTTCGGCGGCTTCGCGGGTGATGGTGAGCGGTGGCGAGATGCGGAGCGCATTCCCCCCGATACCGCCCTTGCCCACGAGCACACCACGCTCCCGACACGCCTGCATGAATCTCGCGGCGGCGGGCGCGTTCGGTGCTCCGTCGGCGTCGATCATCTCCAGAGCCAGCATCAAACCTCGCCCACGAACCTCGCCCACGACCGGACTCTTCTCTGCCATCTTCACGAGCCGATCCTTAAGGTATCCACCTACTTCGTCGGCGTTACGCTGAAGCTCGTTCTCGAGGATGTATTCGATGTTGGCGAGGGCTCCGGCGGAGCTTATGTGATTGCCGCCGAAAGTTGAGACGTGGAGGTTGCCGGTTATGGAGTCGAGGATGTCGGCGCGGCCCATCACGGCTCCGATGGCTAGGCCGTTACCGAGTCCTTTTGCCATCGTGATCATGTCCGGCTCGATCCCGGATTCCTCAATGCCCCAGAAGTGCGAACCCGTCCTCCCAAAAGCCGTCTGAACCTCATCGGAGATGTACAAAATCCCGCTCTCATCCAGCACTTCCTTGACCCCGGAGATGTACTCCGGCGGCAGCTCGATAAACCCACCAACACCCTGTATAGGCTCGGCGATAAACGCGGCTACATGACCGGTGGTCGAAGTCTGGATGACGTTCCGAAGATCGTCGGCGCAGGCGCGGGCGAACGCCGGGTCGCCTTTCTTGAACGGTTCGTAGAGCGAGGAATAGGCATGGTGCGGGGGCATCGCGTAGCTTACATCCAGCGCAGAGCGGGAAGTTGGTCGCCACGAGCCCTGGCCCGTTATGCCCATCGTACCGAACGAACCGCCGTGATAGGAGCCGCGCAGCGCGATGATCTCACTGGACCGCCGGTGCTGCGTCGCGAACAAGAGCGCCGCCTCGTTCGCCTCGCTCCCGCTGCTAACGAAGAATACTTTCTGATCCCCACTCATGGGAGAAAGCTCGATCAACTTCTCCGCCAGTTTCACCTGATGCTCTATGAGGTAGAGGGTCGATGAATGCAGTATCTTCCCGGCCTGTTTGCGGACCGCCTCAACTATCTCCGGGATGTTGTGGCCGCTGATGCTCGTCACGATGCCGCCGAAGAAGTCCAGGTACTCGTTGCCTTTCGAGTCCCAGACCTTGAAACCCTCGCCGTGCGAGAGCTCCATCGGCTCGTCGTAGTATAGGGAGATCCACTCGGGCAGAACCGCCTTGTGCCTCTTCAGCAAATCGTCCGGGTTTGTCATACTCGTGCCTCCAATCCTTTAGTCGCGGTGAACTTCCGCTCTATAAACCGCCCCGAGCCTCGCTCACCAACAACCTCGCCATTTTTGTAGACCAGCCCGCCCCGCACGTACACGGAGGCTGGCCCGCCATAAAATTCCATCCCCTCGTAGGCCGTGTAGTCCACGTTACCGTGCCGGTTCTCGACAGTCGCCGTGATCTCCAACTCCGGGTCCCAGAGCACAATGTCCGCGTCCGCGCCGGGGGCCAGTGTCCCCTTCTTAGGATAAGCACCATATATTCGCGCCTGATTCGTCGAGAGCACCGCCACAAACTGATTCTCGGAGAGCTTGCCCTCCCGCACGCCGAGCGTCCAGAGAGTCATCGCCCGTTCCTCGGCACCGGGCAGGCCGTTCGGGATGTTGACGAAGTTGTCCTTGCCGAGTTCCTTCTGGCCCTCGTAGTTGAACGCGCAGTGATCGGAGCCGAAGATTTGCAGGTCGCCGGTCTTTAGCCCATTCCAGAGCGCGGGACGGTTAGATGGGTCTCGTAGCGGCGGCGAGCAGACGTACTTCGCCCCCTCGAATCCTTCGCGGGCCAGGTCTTCGTATTGCAGGGCGAAGTATTGCGGGCAGGTCTCCGCGTAGACAGTCTGGCCACGTTCGTGGGCCAGGTGGATCGCCTCCAGCGCCGGGGCGCAGGAGACGTGGACTACTAGAATCGGGGCTCCAGCAACTTCCGCCAAACGTATCGCGCGGTTCGTCGCCTCGGCTTCGACCTCCGGGGGTCGGGTTAGGGCGTGGAACTTGGGAGCAATGTCACCACGGGCTAGAGCCTGTTCTTGGAGTTTAGAGATCACATCTCCATTCTCCGCGTGCACGAGCACCAACACCCCAGCATCCTTACTAAGTTGCAGCACCTCGAAGAGGTCATCATCCTCGGTGTAGAGCGGCGTGCCCTTGTAGGCCATGAATATTTTGACCGACGCCACACCTTTCTCCGCAAGGCTCGGTAACTCGCTCTTAATATCTTCCCGCAGGTCCGTGATGGCTACGTGGAAACCGTAGTCTATGACGGCCTTATCCTTCGCCTTCTCCGTCCAGGCATCGAAAGCTCCGGCGAGTGTTCCACCCTCTTCCTGCAGGGCGAAGTCTATGATGGTCGTTGTGCCGCCCGCTGCGGCGGCTTCGGTTCCGGTCGCCCAGTCGTCGGCGGTCATGGTGCCGCCGAACGGCATGTCCATGTGCGTGTGTGCGTCTATAAAGCCCGGCATGACGAGCTTGCCCGTGGCGTCCACGGCCTCCGCGCCATCCGCGTCGAGGCCGGTGCCGATGGCGACAATTCTCTCATCCTCAACGAGTACGTCCGCCGGATAGCTGCCTTCGGCGGAGACTACCGTTCCGCCGGTGAAGAGTAACTTGTTCAAAACTCCAACTCCTTTCGAGGCGCACGAAGAACCGGTGGCTCTCCAATCCCCTTACTATGGACCAATTCTGAGGGAAACGCTTTATCCTCTGGGAACAAGATAGGCCCGGCGGCGGGGGCGAAATTTGGCCGCCGGTAAGATGCAGTGTTGGATGCGAGTAAATTAGTTTTCGGAGATCCCATCGCAAACACAACGCCTCCTCCAGTTAGGGGCAGTATAGAAGCTGCGGACCCTGACTGTAAACCGCTTACGCTCCTGGCATCCCGCCCGAGCTCCTCCCCCACATCTTCGACCGCTTCTACAAAGCCGCCGCGGCCAGGAACTCCTTCAATTGCGGAACGGGTCTCGGCCCCGCCCGCACCCAGGGCGGCGACCTCGCCGCCGAGAACGCAGGTGGCTTAGGGGCGGTGCTGCATTTTAGCTTCCCGAGGGTCTAAAGCGGGTCAAGTTGTTCCTATCTTTGTACAAAGGGCCATTTGCTGTGGCCGGTGAAGGATGCTAAATTTCACGAACTTTGTTGGTCTCTCGATGTCTGGAGGGTTTGTAGTCTTGAGTAGTCCGGTGGTGAACGAACCGCAGGTTGATCCGAGAACGGAGCAGACGCAGGATTATCCGCTGACGGCGGCGCCACGCTCGGCCCGGCGTACGGACCTTTCCATAACGATCATCCTGTTGGGTTTTACGTTTTTTGTGGGCTCTATGTTTGCCGGTGGCAACGTCGGGCCGGGCTTCTCGTTCTGGAACATGCTGGGTGTTATAGCGCTGGGGAGTCTCTTGCTGGGCGCTTACGTTGCGGCCCTCAGTGTCGCGGCCCAGCGCAGTGGGTTGAATACGGTCTTGTTGGCCCGGTTTAGTTTCGGGAATTTGGGTAGTCGGTTGGTGGACTTTCTGCTGGGATTTACGCAGGTTGGATGGTACGCCTGGAGCATAGCGGTTCCGGCGGTGATCTTGACCCGATTTACCGGCGAGGCGTAGAGTATTCCTCTGATGGTGCTGTTCGCCGTGGCTTTTACCTGGACGGCGTACATCGGCATCTCGGCGCTCGCCATCTTGAGCCGCGTGGCGGTACCGGCGATGTTGATCCTGGTGGTCTTGAGCCTGGGTCTCGCCACGCGGGAGGCCGGGGGACTGGCCGGTCTGACCGGCGCGGAGCCAACGACCGAGGTCGGTGTGGCTTTGGCGATCACCCTGATCTTCGGCTCCTTCGCTAGCGGCGGGACGCAGGTCACCAACTGGACGCGCTTCTCCCGAACCGCGTGGGGAGCGGGGCTGGCAAGCCTCGTCGCCTTTACTTTAGGCAACGGGCTGATGGTGCTGGCCGGGGCAATCGGAGCGACGGTCTACGAGCAGCCGGATCTTACCGAGGTGCTGGCGTTGCAGGGGCTGCTAGTTCTCGGGCTGTTGCTCATGCTGCTCAACGTCTGGACCACGGCGGACCGTACTGTTTATGCATTTTCGGTCGCGGGCTCTACCCTTATCCGGACCGAGAATCGGCGGGGGCTCGTGATCGTAGGAGCCCTGATCGGGCTGGTCCTCGCCGCGAGCGGCTTCTACAATTTCCTGGTGGACTATCTGGTTCTGCTAGGGACCTTTATCCCACCTATCGGCGCGATCATCATGGCGGACTATTTCGTGAAGCGCCGGGGCAATCTGACACCGATAGAATCCACAGACTTCCCCGCCTTTAACTGGGCTGGCATCGCCGCCTATTTCGTGGCCGCGGCCATCGCCCAGTTCTCACCCGGCATCGCCCCGGTAAACGGCATTCTGGCCGGGTTCGTGTTGTACTTGGTCTTCGACCGCATGTTCGCGGCGACCGGAATCTCGCGCACCAAGTAGAGCCAGGTTAGGATGGACACCGTGGACCTTCTCCTACGCAACGCCCGATTGGTGGATGGTCAGCTCGTAGACTTGGCTATCGAGGGCGGTGTCTTCCGCCTCATCGGCCCCAACCTCAACCTCGGTGCGGCGACGGAGATCGAGGCCGGAGGCCGTCTCGTAACGCCGCCGCTGGTAGATAGCCACGTTCACCTGGACGCGGCCCTCACCGTTGGAGACCCGTCCTACAACGAGAGTGGGACGCTCCTAGAAGGCATACGGCTCTGGGGCGAGCGAAAGAAAAGCCTTACAAAAGAGGATGTCAAGCGTCGGGCACTACAGGCGATAAAGTGGGAAGTTGCGCAGGGCACGCTCTTTATCCGGAGCCACGTGGATGTCTGCGACGAGAACCTCACCGCATTGCGAGCCCTGATCGAACTGCGCGACGAAGTCCGCGACCTCTGCGAACTCCAACTCGTCGCCTTCCCCCAAGACGGCATCTTCTCTTCTCCCGGAGTCCCCGAGCTTATGGAGAGATCCATGACCCTTGGAGCGGATGTGGTGGGCGGCATCCCCCACCACGAATTTACCCGCGAGCAAGGAGAGAGCGACGTTCATCTGGCTTTCGAGCTAGCCCGCAGACACAACCGTCCCATAGACTGCCACACCGACGAGACCGACGACCCAAACTCGCGCTTTACAGAGATCATGGCCGCGAACGCCATCCGCGACGGCCTGTACGGACGGGTTACCGCCAGCCACTGCACGGCGATGCATTCCTACGACAACGCTTACGCCTTCAAGTTGCTGGGGCTGCTTGCACGTAGCGGGATCAACGTCGTTGCCAACCCATTCGACAACATCATACTGCAGGGTCGGGCCGACACTTATCCAAAGCGCCGGGGCATGACGCGGGTAAAAGAGTTGCTCGAAGCCGGAGTAAACGTCTCGCTCGGGCACGATTCGATCATGGATCCGTGGTACCCGCTCGGTCGGGGGGATATGCTGGGCGCGGCGAGTATGGCCCTGCACATACTACAAATGAGCGGTAAAGACGAGATAGACGAAGTCTTCGGACTCGTCACGGATCGAGCCGCCCGCACCCTGGGCATCGAGGATCGTTACGGCATCGAAGAAGGCAAACCGGCGAACTTGGTCGTCTTTGACGCTCCGGATCGCTTCGAGACCCTGCGCCGGACCCCGGCCCGCCTACATGTCATAAAAGACGGCGCGATAGTCGCGAGCACGGAGCCCGCCCGGTCCCAAATATGGCGCGACGGAGCGTCCGAAGAAGTGAGCTTCACCCGCGAAGACAACGCCGGACTCTACCTCGGCGAACAACCTTCCTCTAGTCTTTAAAAAGGGTGTGTGCGGATACGGTGTGTTCGCACTGTTATCGGGCGATGGAGTTGATCCGATGTCGGTGGACCAACATGGTGCTGTCAGCGCTACTGGACAGGCCTACGCGGTTCTGGGAGTTGCGAGATACTAACCGGATGCTTTCAGAGCGGCTGAATGAGCTAGAGGCGGATGGAATCGTAGAGCAGGTGACGATACCAGAGACACCCGTCAGGATAGAGTACAGTCCCGCTCGCTGCAAGGAGTGGTTGATGAGATCAGTGCTTGAGCCAACGAGTGGGTCGCCGGGTCAGGGGATTTCTGCTAGACGGAGATGGACTCGTTTGCTTGAGATTCAGACCGATTTTCTGTAGAGTCACGCGAAGTTTAAAGAAACATTTAAGGTTAACGGAAAGAAGTAGCTCATGAGCCCGAAGTCCAAGATCCGCAAAGCGGAAGCTATATCGCTTACCATCTGCGTCGCACATATGATGAATCTCGGTGCTGCTGAAATCCCCGGTGACGGAGGAGTAGAACTGCGCCAGTGGCTCGCTCTGTCGAACCTCGGTCTCGTACCGGTCGAATCCCCTGAAGGCTTCTCGTGGCCGGGACGTTTCTTGGGTCGCCGAGAAGACTCCGGTACTTGGGTCGTAATGTTTGGAGTTCCGCCGGGTGTGGTCTTTGATCCCTCGGAAGATAAATTCGAAGGCTCCGTCAGAGTGGACGCCGCATTCGTTCTAGCGGCACATAATCCTGAAACGGCAACCGGCATTGGTCGTTCGGCGCCAGTTACCGGCGAAGGGGTAGTTGAGATGGTCTCCGTGGCCGAAGAAGCAGAGGCTCCAATGAAAACCCTCCAATCCGCTGAAGCCTTAGCTGGTCGCGGCCTGAAAGGCGACCGCTACGCTCAGGGCGCAGGCACCTTCTCGGACCCGAGTGGAAGGGGCTACGATCTCACGCTCGTCGAATCCGAAGCTTTAGAGGAGTTAAACGCAAGCGGTGTCGAACTGGCTCCCACCGATGCCCGGCGGAATATCGTTGTTCGCGGCATCTCGCTGGATGCTCTGATCGCGACCCACTTCCGCATCGGCGAAGTCGAATGCTTCGGTCAACGCCGCTGTGAACCCTGCGCTCACCTCGAAAAACTAACCACTCCTGGAGTCCTACGTGGCCTCGTGCATCGTGGCGGCTTACGCGCAGACATAATCTCCAACGGTAGCATCCGGGTTGGAGATACCGTTACGACTGCACGATAGCCCCGCTGTAGAAATCTACTCGGTCGGCCACTTGAGCTTCGGGATCACACGCTCGCCGTAGGCCCGGATGAATTCTTCCTGGTTGCGACCGCAGTTGTGTACATAGACTTCGTCGAAGCCGAGATCCACGTACTTTTGGATGTGTTCGAGATGCTCGTCCAGATCGGCACTCATCAGGACTCGATTCTTGAAATTCTCGACGCTTACCTGTTTCGCCATCGCGGCGAAGTCTTCGGGGTTGCGGATGTCGCCTTTCGGAAAGGGCATCCCACCGTTGGGCCACTCCCGTACGGCGTTCTGCTCGGCTTCTCCTTGGGTTTCGGCCCAGGAGACGTGCAGTTGGATCATGCGCGGCATCGTGGACGGGTCCTTATCCGCCCGTCGGGCGCCCTCCTCGAACTTCTCCATGAGCATCTTTATCTTCTCATCGGCGGCGCCGACGGTGATGATGCCGTCGCAAAACTCGCCTGTCCTGCGGCTCTGGATCGGGCCCGCGGTAGCAACGTAGATCGGGGGCGGCGTCTCCGGCATGGTGTAAAGCCTCGCGCTCTCGAGCTTTATGTGGTCCCCTGAATATTTCACGACCTTGCCGGTAAAGAGCCTCCTGATGACCTCGATAGACTCCATGAGGATGCGCAGTCGTGTCGGCGCCTCGGGCCAGTACGCGCCGACGACGTGCTCGTTGAGCGCCTCGCCCGCCCCTAGTCCGAGCCAGAAGCGTCCGGGATACATGGCTTCGAGCGTCGCGGCGGCCTGCGCGATGATGGCTGGGTGGTAGCGGAAGCCGGGGGGCGTAACGCCGGTGCCGAAGCGCAGGTTCGTCGTCGCGCCGAGCGCGCCCATCCAGCTCCAGACGAAGGCGCTCTCCCCCTGCTCCGGCGTCCACGGGTGGAAGTGGTCAGAGGCCATCACGGACGAGAAGCCGGAGTCCTCGGCGATCTTGCACCACTTCAGGAGGTCCGTGGGATGGAACTGCTCGAACATCGCCGCGTATCCAACGGTTCCCGTAGTCTCCACGTGGCCTCCTTTTGTAGGCATCAGGTTTCACAGCCGTCAGGTTTTGTCCCGGACAGCGCATCTCAGCGTCCTCTTACGACAGTTTACAACCGCGACGTTCGAGACGATCCTCATCCGACAAAGACGACCGTTCACGCGCCAGAACCTGAT
>JBGTFQ010000020.1:0-11849 GCA_041747155.1 Rubrobacteraceae bacterium | reverse complement strand
CGGCAGGTACTCACGAACTTACTCGGCAACGCCATAAAGTTCACCGAGGAGGGTGAGATCTTATTGAAGGCGGAGCTCTGCGAGGAGACGGAGAACGAAGTCCTGGTCTTGTTCGAGATCCGGGACACCGGCATCGGCCTGAACGAGGACCAGATGGAGCACCTGTTCGAATCTTTCGTGCAGGCGGATACCTCGACGACTCGGCGCTACGGCGGCACGGGCCTCGGTCTCGCCATCAGCGAGCGGCTGGCGAAGCTCATGGGTGGTGGCATTCGGGTAGAGAGCGAACCGGGCGAGGGCAGCACTTTCTATTTCACCGCCCGCTTCGAGAAGCACTCCTCCGAAGTGTCGCCCGGTTCGCGCCCCCGCGCCAACCTGCGCGGCTTGAAAGCCTTGATCGTGGACGACAACGCGACCAACCGCGCTGTCTTGCGCCAGCAGATCACACAGTGGGGCATGGGGGTGGACGAAGCTAAGGGAGGTGCCGAGGCGCTGGAGAAGCTCCGCTTGGCCGCTGAACGCGAAGAACCGTACGACATAGCCCTTCTGGACATGCAGATGCCCCAGATGGATGGCCTGGGATTGGCCCGATCCATAAAGCAGGAGCGCGACATCTCCGCAGCTCGCCTCGTGCTCGTCACGTCCATGGGGCAGCGCGGCGAGGGTGAAGAAGCCCGCAAAGCTGGTATCGAAGCCTACCTGACAAAGCCCGTCCGTCAGGCCCAACTCTACGACATACTCTCCATGGTCATGGGCTCCACCGAGGAAAAAGCCAGCCTCCAGAACGAGCGTCCATTGGTGACCGCCCACACCCTAAAAGAGGTGGAGGCCCAGTCCCGAGTCCGGCTACTGCTAGTCGAGGACAACGAAGTCAACCAGAAAGTCGCCGCACGGACTCTGGAGAAACTCGGCTACCGAGTGGATATATCCGACGACGGCGAGGAAGCGGTTGAGGCCGTCTCGCGCACCGACTACGCGGCAGTCGTGATGGACATACAGATGCCCAAGATGGACGGCTACGAGGCGACCGCCGAGATCCGTCGCCGCGAAAGCGCCGCAGGCGACGAACGCATCCCCATCATCGCCATGACCGCGAACGCTCTGCACGGAGATCGAGAGAAGGCACTCGAAGCCGGCATGGACGACTACATCACCAAGCCAGTCAGGGGCAATGAACTCGGAGAAGTGCTGCGACGTTGGGTCTCCATCGTAGAGCCTGCCATTGAAGAAAAAGGTGCTAGTACTGATGGTGAGAGCAACAGCGGGAGCTTCGTTCTTGACCCCGAAGTGCTGAAGAGCCTCGAAGAACTCGAAGGAGATGGAGAGCAGAGCCTACTGGCCGAACTTGCCGATATATTCCTCCGAGATGCTGAAAATCGCTTAGAAACCATGCATCAAGCCGTCGGAGAAGGCGACGCCAACGCCATCCGGGAGTCATCGCACGCTCTCAAAGGCAGCAGCGCCAACCTCGGGGCTTGGCGGATGCAGGACATCTGCAACCGTTTGCAAGAACTCTCCGAATCGCGAGAGCTACGCCAGGTGCCGGAGCTTTTAGAGCGGCTGGAAGAGGAGATCGAACGGGCCCGGCCAGAGTTGGACGCTTTAAAGAAAAGGTCGTAGCTTGGAGAATAGGTCTCCCGCAACTCGCAGTAGAGCGTGAGACTCCGACGGGTCACTCTGGAACTTACTTGGATCCCGATTAGATCTTTTGAGCCTCGCTGGTGTTGGAGGAGGGCTTTCCAGGGCTCGTTGGCAGAAGAGCTGAGAGCAAGAGTAGCCCGACTCCGAAGACTATGGCGGTGTCGGCGAGATTGAAAATGTACCAGAACGAGAAATGAACGTAGTCTGTTACTTCGCCGCTCATGAGCCTGTCGAGAAGGTTTCCGGCCGCGCCGCCGAGGATCAGACCGCACGCCCAAGAAGTAAGCCTGGAGGGTTCGCCGGTAAGGAGCATCGAGAGGACCACGATCACGGCCACCGCGCTGCCGATCAACAACAAAGTCTGGCTGCCGCCGAGAATACCGAACGCGCCACCGTCATTCTTTATGTGCGTTAGACTTAGGAAAGGTGGTATCAGCGGGATGCTCTGACCAACCCGTATTGAGCCTTCGACCACGGACTTTATCCCTTGATCCAGGGCGAGCACCGCGAAGGCTATCCCGAACGCCAGCAACACGCTCACGCCGCGCTTCAACTACGCTCCGGATTATCGTGGTTTGAGAGTCTCGTTTCCATAAGCTGAATGATCCTAGCATAGGACTCCCGTGGGATGGTTCTGGAGGCGGACGCGCTTTCGGTCCAGCGACCGATGGCAAGGCGGAGGGTCGCGCATATATTTTGGACATAAAGCAATCGAGCGAGAGGAGCGGTAATGAAAGCGAAAGAACAGAACTACGGTACGGTCGGAGGGCCGGAAGGTTCGGTAGGGGCTATGGCGACGCAAGAAGAACGTACTTGGTCGGTACTCTCTCACCTGAGCGTTTTCTTGAATATGTTCACGATGGTATTGGGGCCGGTGGCCGCGTTGATCGTGTGGCTAGTCTACAAGGATCGCTCCGAGATGGTGGCGTTCCAGTCGTTGCAGTCGATGTGGTATCAGGTGGCGTGGCTCGTCATCCTGGGTAGTGGATGGTTGGTTACCGGGCTGCTGACGTTTGTCCTTATCGGTTTTCTGCTCGTGCCGGTGATGGCGCTATTGACGCTGGTGCCGTTTGTACACGGTGCGTACGCAGCCTATCGTATCGGTCGCGACGGCGAGTACCGGTATCCGATCATTGCGGACATGATCGACGGTCGCTAGAGAATTAGCCCCCTTCCCCCGAGTCCCGATCTTTTAGACCGGGACTCTTCCGTAAGTGGATGAAACGATTAGAATAGTTGAAGGCATCCTCGAAACCTAAGAAGGAGGACGCGGCATGCTGAGCTATCCACTGGAGATCGGTTTCAAGATCGTCACCATCGGGACCCGCATCCGGGTGACGGACGCGACTGGGCGGCAGGTCGCCTACGTCCGCAAAAAGAAATTCAAGCTCAAGGAAGACGTGATGGTCTATGCGAACGAGGACCAAAAACGACTGCGTCTACGCCTGAAAGCCGACCGGGTCATAGACTTCTCCGCCAAATACATCGTGACCGGACCCAACGGCGAGGCCATCGGAGCCGTAGGTCGGCAGGGAATGCGTTCGCTGTGGAAGAGTGCTTACTCTCTGGTGGATGCGAGTGGAAGTGAGATCGGCTCTATCCACGAGGAGAATGCCTGGGTCAAAGTACTCGATGGCCTTCTGGAATCCATACCTTTTGGCGATGCGCTCGGCGGCATGTTCTTCCATCCCGCCTACCTGGTGGATATTCGCGGAGAGACCGTGATGAGAGTGCAAAAGGAACGCTCCATCTTCGAAGGCAAGTTCACCATCCAGAAACGCGGCGAGTTCTCCGAAAAAGAAGAAGAGCTGATGCTGGCCGGTGCGATCATGATGATCCTGCTGGAACGCGACCGGGGCTGAGACCGAACCACCGGACTATACGCTGCGGACCATCACTCGCAACAGATGATCTATAGTTTGTTCAGGGTTCGCAGTGAGTCCCGTATGAACCGGTGAAGGCTGCACCACGGTGCTGCGAGGCGCGACGAGCCACCCAAAACGCTGAACTGGCGGCAAAACACCGATAGCACCAGCCTCCGCACCACCAACACATATCTTACGAGCGACGTTCAGATGAGAAAGAATAGCCTTTGTTTCGAGGTGCGAGTTGAGGGCTCTCAGCCGATCTTGGTCAAGATAGATGCGGGCATCAAGAAAGCGATGCTCCTGGCAGTACAGGACGACCCCGGCGTTGATGAACTCGCCGCGCTCGACCCTCGGAACCACACGAAAGAGCGCGTACTCGAACGGGCTGTACTCGGTTTTAGCCACGGGCCTCTTCACCGGCTGACTCCAGCGAGTGGGCCCAAACTCGTGGCTCCCGCAGTCTCGTGTTTAGATAGTCGAGGTAGGCATTTCGGACTTCGGCTACGGTCTCGAAACCGGGTTCGTCGGTAAGCCACTCTTCGGGGATGAGGTCCAGGATGTCGCGTAGAGCTTCCGGGGTTAATAGGGGTGCTAGGGCTGCGTCAACCTCGCGGATTTCGGTGGCGAAAGGTAGCAGGACGTGATCTCTGGCCGCTGCGTAAGGACGTTGGGCTACGGCTTCGAGTGTGGTTCTGTCGCCGTTGGGCCAGTTGTGGTGGAAGTAAAGGGCCGCGCCGTGATCTATGAGCCAGAGTTTCTCGCGCCAGACGAGGACGTTTGTGTTGCGCGGTGTGCGATCTACGTTCTGTACCAGCGCGTCAAACCACAGAATACGCGAGGCAAGCTCCGCATCCGGTGGCTCCACCAGCGGATCAAAGCCCAAAGAGCCGGGAAGATAATCCAGAGCAAGGTTCAGGCCAGTGCTGGCACGCAGGAGATCCTGAATCTCCGGGTCTGGTTCCGCACGTCCTAGGTCCGGCTCGACCTCGACCAGCACTATCTCCGGTATCGGCAACCCGAGTAAACGCCCGATCTCACCGGCTATCAACTCCGAGATCAGGGCTTTACGCCCCTGTCCCGCGCCCCGAAACTTTAGGACGTAGGTGCCAAGATCGTCGGCCTCCACGATGGCGGGCAACGAGCCACCTTCGCGCAGAGGCGTTACATATCTGGTAGTGGTCACGGTGCGGAGCAAGTTACGTCTTTCTGGGTAGAAGGTCCAGGCTATTTTCGCACCCGTCTTTCGTCCTCACAACAGGATTTTATGGTCGGTTAATCTCGCTGGACATCTCGTATGATTTGGACGAGATGAGCGTCGAGGGTAGTGAGCGCCTCTTGCTCATCGACGCGCCTCATGAGCATATGCATGGCGAGACCGTCGATCAGCGCGTGCAAGCGTGCGGCTTCTACGTCCGGCTTCAAGCCAGGATAAAGCCAACCGCCATCGGCCATCTGCTGCGTAACGCGAAGGCAAAGCTTCCGCACACCATCGAAGACCGGGCTGTGCTCTTTCGCGATCCGAGGGTCCACCAAACTCCGAGCTGCAAAGGCAAACCAGAGATCCCCCTCAGTGCGGCGATCTTCGTCCAATGGCAGCACCTCGCACAACAGACCGTGAATCACCTCGCGCGGCGGGCCATCGTAGCGCCTGTTTTCGAAACGCTTCCTCACACGCTCCTCTAGGAGCTGTGTGGCAGAGGCGAGCAAATCCTCTTTTGTTCCGAAGTAATGCCTCAGAGCGCCCGTAGACCACTTAGCCTCCGCGGCGACGTTGCGTACCGAGACGCCCTCTACGCCATCACGCAGGACTACTCGCCAGACAGCTTCCGCCAGCTCTCGCCGACGCTTCTCATGGTTCACGATCTTAGGCATGTTGCCATTATAGCACAGTCGTGTTATAAAACGGTTATCGATTTGATACGGTCGTGTGAAAAAGGAGGTCAAGGCCATGCCGAACAGGTACAGCACTACTCGCCGGGGTTGCGACATCGAGGTCGAAGTGGACAACTCGCTCATTCTGGCTACCCGCGTGCGGTTGTTCATTGATAGGTTCTTCGCCGACGAAAGGTATGCGGTTTGGGGAAAGGTACGTTTGCACAGTGAGATCAGTGATAGGGAACATGTCCGACCGGTGACGGTCGAGGTTGGCATAGGGCTTCTCGGAGATACGAACCGTTGCGTTGTTGTTGAGGATGGAGTGGAGTATCCGCTGGTCGAGGCGCGGGAACCTCTGACAGCGCAGGTTAGTAAGGATCGCGAGTTGTTAGAGGCCATGCGGGAGAACGGGGGACGCGCAACGCCTGTCGAGGCTGCGATAGCTACTTCGTTGTCTGTGAAGGAGGCGGATGAATTGCTCTCCGAGCTTGCCGGTGGGGGACATCTGACGGTGGAGCGGGAAGGTGGGGCATTGGTCTATGCGCTGCCGGGTGATTCGGGTGGCTGGGAGATCGGAGCGCCGTGAGCGTTCTGCTGGTCTCGTTGGTTGGGTTGGCGCTACTCGACAGCATCAACCCGTCCGCTTTGGCGGTGACGATCTACTTGCTGCTCTCGGGACGACCGTTCGTGGGGAAAGTGCTGATCTACTTGAGCGCGGTCTTCGCGTCGTATCTTTCTCTGGGTATTCTCATAATGTTGGGCTTCGGCTCCATATCTGGATACCTGGATAGTCCAGTAGCGTACGCTGTGCAAGGTGTGATCGGGGCTTCGCTCTTCGGCTACGCGATACTGGCCCCCGACAAGCCCCGCAACAAGGAGAAAGCCGTGCGGCGGCCAAGTTCGTGGAGCTTCGGTGCCATCTTCGCGCTCGGCATTACCGTCACGGTTGTAGAGTTTTCGACCGCGTTCCCGTATTTCGGCGCCATCGCTTTGATGACAAATACTGGTCTGACGATGACTGAGTGGCTGCCGATCCTGCTTGCATACAACGGTATCTTCGTACTGCCGCCGCTGTTGCTGCTAGGAGCTTACTCGTTGTTCGGGAGACGAATGAAATCTCTTTTCGAGAGACTTCAGGAGCGGTTCGCGGGTGAAGGACGCGAGACAATGCTCTGGATCATGGGTATCGTTGGTTTTCTGTTGCTGGCGGACAGTCTGGCGTTCTTCGAGTTCTTCGGTTTGGTGGATGTACCGGACGGCGAGGCTTGACGCACCAATCCTTTCCCGCGCATCGTTCCCGATGCGCGTTCAGCGTGACCTCACAAAAATTTTGGATTTGGAGATTTTTCTCCGTTTCCCCTTGAACCTAACGCCGCGTGAGGGCTTATCCTTTCTTTTATGGATGCCAATAGACAGTACGAAGAGCAGGATTTGACCGAGCAGCGGGTCTGGAAGGTGGGGGAGCTGGCCGAGCGGACGGGAGTATCCGTGCGGGGTCTGCACCACTACGAGGAGATCGGGTTGCTGGTCCCTTCGGGGCGCACAGAATCGGGCCATCGGCTGTACGAGGAAGAGGACGTGATGCGCCTGCAGCAGATAGCTTCGTTGAGGTCGATGGGTTTCTCGCTGGCCGAGATCCGAGAATCTCTGGACGATTCGAGCTCTTCGCCGAGGCGGGTGATCGAGTTTCACATCGCCCGGCTTAGAGAGCGGATCGAACTGGAGAAAAAGCTCTGCGACCGTCTCGAAGCAGTCGCCGCCCGCCTGGCTTCCACACAATATTCGATGGAGGATGTCTCCACCGAAGAATTCATCGAGACTGTCATGGAGGTGACGAAGATGTCCGAGAGGATAGAAAAGTACTACACACCCGAGCAGCGAGAGCAACTCGAACGCCGCCGTCAAGAGCTAGGAGAGGAAAGGATAAATGCGGCTGGTGCGGAGTGGCCCGTGCTCATGGAACAAGTACGCGTCGAGATGGAGGCCGGGACCGATCCGGCGGACGAACGGGTGCAGAAGCTCGCCCGGCGTTGGATGGAGCTGGTAGAAGAGTTTACCGGCGGAGACGCAGGCATCCGGCGCTCGGTTACGAACATGTGGCAGGAGGAAGATGCCTTGATGGGCATGGACACCGCTCTGATGCGCGAGATGATGAACTACATCTCCAGGGCCAACGCCGCTTCGAATCAGCGAGATTGATGCTCAGTAGGCCGCCCGGATTCCGCAAAGTCCGGGCGCTACTTATACGGTGACGACGATTTTTCCTTTAGCGCGGCCTTCTTCCAGATACCGGATTGCCTCGGAGACTTCGTCAAGCGCGTACGTTTTGTCGATAACTGGGGTGACTTTCCCAGATTCGATGAAGTCTTTTAGGATTAGCATGTCCTCGTGGTTCTCCGAGGAAACGAACGCTCGCAGTTTCTGGCTTACGAATGGGGAGAGCGCGAGTGCCCGGAGCAGGCGGTCGACTACTCCGAGCCAACGTCCACCGCCTTCGCCTCCGACAAGGACGAGAGTCCCCTCGGGGGTGAGGGCGCGCCGCAGACGTGACAGCGAGGAATTCCCGCCGATATCGAGGACCACATCGTAGCGGTGTTCGCCCTCGGTGAAATCTTCGCGAGTGTAGTCTATGACGTGATCCGCGCCGATGGATCGGACCATGTCAATCTTCCCGGAGCTGCATACACCGGTGACGTGCGCCCCGAACGCCTTTGCCAACTGCACGGCGTAGCTTCCCACGCCGCCCGAGGCACCGATGATCAGAACTCTCTGACTCGGACTCACCTTTCCGTGGTCCCGCAAACCTTGTAGCGCAGTCAGGCCGGAGATGGCGAGCACCGCCGCCTGCTCGAATGAGAGGTTCACTGGCTTGGGCGCGAGCTTGTTCTCGCAGGCTAGTGCGTACTCGGCGAACGAACCCTTGCTGATGCCGAAAACCTCGTCACCGGGTTGGAACCTGGTCACGTTTTTACCGACTGTCTCCACCACCCCAGCGACATCCATGCCCGGAACAGGGTTTTTGGGAGCACGGAGGCCAAACGCGAGTCGTGCGAGGTACGGCAGACCAGTCATCAGGTGCCACACACCCCGGTCTACGCCAGCCGCGTGAACTCGTATTAGAATGTCGTCGTACCCGGTGGTCGGCTTTTCGGCCTCTTCGAGGTTCAGTACATCCGGTGGTCCGTATTCCGTGTAGATAATCGCTTTCACTTGGGTATCCTCCTACACTTTAGATGCGCTCATTTGAATGCTGCTTGTATCCGCTTTGGCGGTATCGAAGACGGTTGCAGATGAATTGAATCCCTTGACTATCAGCCATATCGCCAGCACCATTTCTTGTAAAGCCAGTGGAAGCTGTAGGATTGCATAGGTAGGCGATAAAGTGACGATGATACCGGACATAGCCAACAAGCCTGCAGCTAAATACGGCGCGATCGCAATGAGACCCCAACCCGACAACCATCGAGGAACGAGCTTTATTCTGTACAACAAATAATAGAAGATCAGAGCCCCCAGGCTAAAGACTATCGCCGCAATGGAGCTAATAGCTTTCGGTTCCAGTAACAGAGTGCCCAGAGCTTGAATACTGGAAGCGTTCAAGACTCCAGCTTGAACATATACCTGACTTAGTGGCACCAGTAATAGCCAGCCGGTGGCTATGACGAGATAGGTGACGGCCTCCAACCCTCCCCTGAGAACAACATAGCCGAGCGCCAGGGCTTCGTTGTGTCTCTTCAAGATGGGAAACATTATCACCGGAACCATAGCTAGAGCCAAGCCCATTGTTAAGACACAAAGTGCTCCCACTGCCAGCCGGGTTTCGCTCGCGGGAATATTCGCGAGGTAATTCTGGGCGTTCCGAACAGGTCCTGTAGCAACGAGGCTCATTATGCCCGCAACCGTCCCAATAACGTACAACGTTCCTACAATCCTCGCGGTCTCTCTATTCGCATTCATTTCTTACCCCTTTCCACTGACCGCGGTTCCTTTGCGGTTTCTACAAAGTACATCTCCCTGCTTCCTAGAGCATCGGTCTTGAGACCTATTTACTATGGGCCGCTGGACGGATGCGTTTCCGGGGGCTTGAGACTAAACTTGCAGGACTATGGAAGGTTCTCAGTGAAAACCAGCATATTCTCGCTGCGGCGGCTGCGTTGGAAGCTGACGCTGACTTATACGCTGGTCGTCGTTGTAACGCTGCTCTTTATAGAGTTGTTCGTGGCGAGCCTCGCGACGGCTTTTCTCGGCTCGGATCTGCTGCCTAGCCTCATTGTGCAGCAGTCCAAGGACGGCGTAGCGGCGCAACTCGAACCGCATCTCGACCAGAAACCCCCGGATACCGATGGCCTGCGCGGGGAAGTTGACTCACTGTTCGGTCTTAGGGGCTCCGGCACGCAGGGAAACAGTGGGAACCCGTCGGCGGAGCGTAACTCTGTGGATGTCGACCTGGATCCCGGTGAGGGGTCGATATTCGTGGTGGACGCGAAGCGGGATCTGCTCGTCGCTTCTCCTCGGGTAGAGGGCTTTACTGAAGGAGAGCGCTTCGATGCCGGGCGTTTCGACGAGTTGCCCTCGATCTTGAACGCGGCACTAAACGGCGAGGAGGACTCGACCAAGCTCTCCGAACGCACGCCGGACGGACGGGTCTTGATGGCCGCGCCGCTCGAAGACGAGGATGGGCGTGTGATCGGGGCGGTAGCAGCTATCTTCGAGGCGCCGGATCTCACCGCCCCGATTCTCATCATCGTAGGAGTGGTAGCGTTGCTCTTGCTCATCCCGGCGGCTCTTCTCGGTGGAATCTTTGGCTTCTTGACCGCTTGGGGCATGACCCGACGTATCGGGCGTCTCGCCCACGCCGCGGAGTCCTGGAGCCGGGGAGACTTCTCGGTGACGACGCATGACCGCTCGAAAGACGAACTCGGCCAGTTGAGTCGAGAGCTAAACGATATGGCCCAAGACCTGGAGAGTCTCCTTCAAACTCGTGGCGAACTCGCCACCCTCGAAGCCCGCAACCGCTTCGCCCGCGACCTGCACGACTCCGTAAAACAGCAGGTTTTCGCCACTTCCATGCAGATAGCTACCGCCCGCGCCCTCATCCGCCAAAAGCCCGATAACGCCGAGGAACACCTGGAACAGGCCCACGAGTTGGTCCGACAAGCCCAGAAAGAGTTGAACGTCTTGATCCACGAAATGCGCCCCGCCGCACTGGAGGGCAAGGGACTCCCACAGGCGCTGCGAGAGTACTCCGTCGGTTGGTCCAAGCGAACCGAGATACCCGCCGAAGTCAACACTCAGGGCGAGCGGGAGATACCTCTGGAGTCCCAGCAAGCACTCTTCCGCATCGCTCAGGAAGCTCTGGCAAACGTAGCCAAACACAGCGAAGCTACAGAGACTGAACTAGATTTGATCTACACGAAAAAGGACGTAACCTTGCGCGTAACCGATGATGGCCTGGGGTTTGATCCCACAAAGAACTCCGGCGAGGGCTTCGGACTACGAAGTATGCACGACCGGCTGACCAAACTCGGCGGCCACGTAAACGTAGAGAGTATGCTCGGCGAAGGAACCACAATATCCGGCACCATCCCACTAGATAACCCCGAAGAAAAGGAGACCAACCGGTCATGGAACCCCTGGACGAACAGATAACCGTCCTTCTCGTTGACGATCACGCTCTCGTGCGTCAGGGAGTCCGAGCCTTCTTGGAAACCCAAGACGACCTGACCGTCGTCGCCGAAGCTGGAGGTGGAGAAGAAGCCATCAAACTCGCCACCGAACATGCTCCCGACGTAGCACTCATGGACCTCATAATGCCTGGTATGGACGGCGTAGAGACCACCCGCAGACTTGTCGCCAAATCTCCTCGCACCAACGTCGTCATGCTCACCTCTTACCACGACGACGAGCACGTCTTTCCGGCCATCAGGGCAGGAGCGTTGTCTTACGTGCTTAAAGAGATCGGACCTGAAGAACTCGCCGACGCCGTCCGCAAAGCCGCCGCCGGTGAAGCTGTCCTGCATCCTCGCGTAGCGGCCCGCGTCGTTCGGGAGTTGCATGGCGCTCGCCGCGACGCGCCCAACGTCTTCCACGAGCTCTCCGACCGGGAGATGGAAGTCCTAAAACTCATCGCCGACGGTTGCACCAACGCGGAGATAGCGGCCAAGCTCTACCTCAGCGAGAAGACTGTGAAGAGCCACGTATCGAACATCTTGGGCAAGTTACATCTGGCGGATCGTACACAAGCCGCCGTCTACGCATGGCGTGAGGGCGTCGTGCGGCGGGACTGAACGATTCAGGCTAATCTGAATGCGACGGCGAGTTCGTCGGGACCGTTGAGCCCCGCATGGACGATCACACCGATCCAGGAGTTTCGCCGATGCTGTACGACGTAGGGCAGAACGAACAGGACGGGCCAGAGGGCGACGAAGATCGCCCCGCCAAACGCTACGTGAAAGAGCATCCAGC
>JBGTFQ010000019.1:0-17494 GCA_041747155.1 Rubrobacteraceae bacterium | reverse complement strand
GGATCGAAGAGCATCGTATAGAAGCGGGCGCCAGTCCGGGCGACGGTGTACGCCTTGAGTCCGAGGGCGCCTATCTCCGGTGCTCCGGCGAACATTACGTTCAGGCCGCTGGATGGAAGTCCGACGCGACGGCGGGCGTGGTTGGTGGCCCGGCCTTCGGCGTGTTGGCGCAGGATGTCTTCCACGGCATCCAGAGTCGTGTGCATATCCAGCAGGTCTTCGACTTCCCGCTCGGTGATGAGTAGCGTCATGCGGCGTCCCTTCTGTTCGTTTGGGGTTTATCCGTTAGAATCGGTCGTCCTATGCGGGTTCTCGTTATAGACAACTACGACTCCTTTACGTACAACCTCGTGCAGTATCTGGGCGAGCTAGGGGCCGAGGTCATCGTACGGCGCAACGATGAGATCACACCGGAAGAAGTCCTCGAACTCCATCCCGATAGGATAGTCGTATCGCCGGGCCCGTGCACTCCCAACGAAGCGGGTATCTCGGTCGATTTGATCTCCAAGACCGCCGGAGAAGTTCCACTGCTCGGTGTCTGCCTCGGCCATCAATCCATCGGACAGGCCTTCGGCGCGAAGATAGTGCGCGGCGAACCCGTCCACGGCAAGACCGCGAAGATAAGCCATGACAACGAAGGTGTCTACGCGGGCCTCGACCAAAACTTCGAAGCGACCCGCTACCACTCGCTAGTTATAGAACCCGGATCCCTGCCCGACTGCCTAATCGTCACCAGCCACGCCCCGGACGGCACCATAATGGGCGTCCGCCACCGCGAGTATCCAGTCGAGGGCGTCCAATTTCACCCCGAGAGCATCATGACCCGCAGCGGACACGACCTGCTAAAGAACTTCCTGGACGATTAGCCCCAATGCTCCGCGACTCCCTGAGAAAAGTAGCGTCCGGCGAAACTCTGTCGCCCGGCGAGGCCGAACGAGCCTTGGAGACCATCATGGAAGGAACCGCGCCACCGGCGGCCACCGCCGCGTTTCTGACGGCCATGCGCATACGGGGGGAGTCGGTGGCGGAGATCGTTGGTTTCGCCCGAGCCATGCGCCACTTCGCCGCAAAGGTCGAAGCTCCCGACGGCGTTGTAGATACCTGCGGCACCGGCGGCGACGCGAAAGGGACCATAAATATCTCTACGGCGGCGGCGTTCGTCGCCCGCGGAGCTGGGGTGACCATCGCCAAGCACGGCAACCGGGCGGCCACGAGCCAGGCCGGAAGCGCGGACGTTCTGGAAGCACTCGGTGCGGAGATAGAACTTGGTCCCGAAGCCGTTTCGAAATGCATCGCCGAAGCCGGTATAGGTTTCATGTTCGCCCGTAACCATCACCCGGCCATGCGTTTCGTGGCTCCGGTGCGGGCGGAGCTACCCTTCCGTACCGTCTTCAACCTGCTTGGGCCGTTGACCAACCCCGCCGGAGCCAAGCGTCAACTTATAGGAGTGTTTGCAGCGGATTACGTGCGACCGGTTGCAGAGGCTCTTTTGGAACTCGGGGCTGAGCGGGCGTTGGTCGTGCATGGGGCGGATGGGATGGATGAGATCTCCTGTAGCGCTCCTACATCCGTGGCCGAAGTATACAACGGCGAGATCAGCGAATACCAAATATCCCCCAAAGATTTCGACCTCGCCGTCCACCCACAGGACGCCATCCTCGGCGGCGACGCCCACACGAACGCCCGAATCCTGCGCGACGTACTCTCAGGCGACAAGATGGGCGCACCTCGCGACGTGGTCCTGATAAACGCCGCAGCCGCCATCTTAGTCTCTGGCAGTGTGGCAACATTAGAAGAAGGACTAAAAGCAGCCCAGACCTCCATAGACGACGGCGCAGCAGAAGCCGCCCTGGAAACTTTCATAAAGACCACCCGCCGACTCTCCGGGACCGCATGAGCATTCCAACCGTCCTCGACGACCTCGCAACCGCCGCCCGACGCCGCGCCGAAAGACTAAAGAGCACCACCGACTTCGACACCCTATACGAACAGGCTATTAAGTTCGAGAAGCGGGATTTCGCCGCCGCGCTCGCCGCTCCAGGACTCTCCGTAATCTCCGAGATAAAGCGAGCTTCGCCGTCTGTTGGGCATATCAGCGACGCTGATCCGGCGGAGTGGGCTGCACGCTATGAGGCCGAAGGCGCGAGTTGCCTCTCCGTTCTGACCGAGCCGGATCAATTCAAGGGAAGCCTCGAAGACCTCGATGCTGCGCGAAGAAGCGTGTCCTTGCCCGTGATCCGCAAAGACTTCACCGTTGATGAGATACAAATCCTCGAAGCCGCAACCCGCGCCGACGCCGTCCTGCTAATAGTCGCGCTCTTTGACGCGGATTCATTGTCCCGCTATGTTGCGCTAGCCGTAGATGTCGGCCTAACGCCGCTAGTCGAAGTCCATGACGAACGAGAAGCCGAGATAGCCGTAGAGTCCGGAGCTCGGGTCATAGGCGTGAACAACCGCGACCTCCGAGACTTCACCGTGGACCTCGGCACCTTCGAGCGGTTGGCCCCAAAACTCTCAGGCAAGACCCTCGTCGCTGAGAGTGGTGTAAAGACGGTGGACGATGCGAAACGTCTGCGAGATGCCGGGGCCGACGCGGTGTTGGTTGGAGAGGCAGCGATGCGGGAGCCCGCTTTGGTGGCAGAGATCTCTAGTTTGCCATAAGAATGGGCTTGTTACTGTGGAGTTTCCGATAATGCAGTTTATGGTGCATCGTCGATAACTTGGCTCGATTCGGGCTTTGAAGAGTACCCCTGAACTTTGTAGGGAGTTCGGGTGTGACATATAGTTACGGTGTGTTTGATACGTCCGAAGGGCTTCCATGAACAAAAAACTAACTCTGCGTCTTGATGATCGACTGATCGAAAGGGCCAAGCGTTACTCTGACCGTTCGGGCAAATCTATCTCACAGCTAGTCTCGGACTACTTTGCTCTCATTGAGGCGGAGGAGGCCATTTCCGGCACTGAGTTGACACCCCGGGTGCGGGCAATGATCGGCTCTCTCAAGGGAGCTTCGGTCACCGAAGAGGATTACCGTCAGCATCTCGAAGACAAGTATCGGTGAATGTGCTCTTCGACACCAATGTGATCCTGGACGTATTGTCGGAGAGGCATCCGCACGTAGAAGCGGCTCCCAAGCTGTTCGCGTTGGTGGATAACGGTCGCATCAAGGGGTCGATGTGCGCCACTACCGCGACCACGATCTACTATATCGCGGCGAAGAGCTTCGGTGATCGAAGGGTCCGGGATCAAGTCCACGGATTACTCGGATTGTTCGAGGCTGCGTCTGTAGGTCGGGATGTGCTCGACGCTGCCCTCGACATGGATTTCTCAGACTACGAGGATGCGGTGCTGTACGAGGCCGCTCGTGCTGCGGGTGCTAGTGTAATCGTTACGCGGGATCGCCACGACTTCGCTAACTCTGAGATGCCGATACTAAATCCGCATGAGTTGCTGGCGACGATAGCGGCTTCACAATAGGTGACGAGGCCAGGGCAATGCCGAATCAAGCCACTCTATGTATCCGCATCAGTATATGCGCACTCTAAGGCTGGTTACGGCTCTTGCGGTGGGTTCGACGTTGTTCGCCGTGCTGACTAACTATGCGCAACCCATAGGTTTGCAAGTCGTATCGCAGACTGAATACCGGCAGGTACTTCTGTTCGCTTATGGAGGGTCTAGCACTATAGGAGCATTGGTGGTGGTTCTTATGATAGGAAGCTTATGGAGCATACCGCTTGGTGGATTGCTTTGCCCCATTCTCGGAGCATTCATCTACGAGATTGTGATTACAGGGTTCACTTGGGGCGGAGCATTAGCCCAGATGGTTCTCAATGTCTACCAGTATAGTATCTCTGCCTTGGCTGGCGCTGGACTAGCCTGGGTTGTGATCGCATTGGTATTCTATCTGCGGCGTAGAAGAGAAACCTCTTGGTGAAGAACGACTCTTGAAGTCTTACCAGGCCCGGAATGACGAGTAGACTGCATTATTGCACCGAACCACAACTATTTCAGATAGCAGTTGCGCGAAGTTGTGGAATCCCGGTCGCGCCTTCGACTTTCGAGATCATCGGTTCGACGCTGCAAGCCGTAACTCAACCGGAGATCTGGTCTCGCTCTTCTAGCAACTCCTGGATCTCGCGCTCTGTCGCGTCGTAGCCGCCCTCGCCTATGTGCTTGTACCGTACGAATCCATCTGCGTCGATGAGATACCACGTCGGCCAGTAACGCTGGTTGTAGGCGTCCCACGTGGCGTCGTTGTTGTCGAGTACGATGGGGTATTGAATGTTCTCTAGCTGCACGGCTTCGGCGACGCTGGCGTAATCTTTCTCAAACTCGAACTCCGGTTTGTGGATGCCAATGACTTGTAGACCGTCGTCGGCGTATTTATCGTGGTAGGAGTTGATATACGGCTGCACGTTCTGGCAGTTGAAGCAACTGTACGTCCAGAATTGGAGCAGGACTACAGAGTCCCCGGCGGCTTCTTTTATGGAGACGCTTTCGGCGTTGATGAGGCCGGTGGAGCCGACGATCTCTTTCGCCTGGTCGTATTTCTCTTCTTTCTTGGCGATACGCTCGGCTTCCGAGTCTGTTTCTTCTGGCGACGTTATGGGTTTGGATTCTTGGGTCGTCTCGGGTTTCGTAGTTTTCTCTGGGGTGGTTACGGGTTTGGTGGTGGTCTCTTCGGGCGTGGTGGGTTCGGCTGTGCTTTCGGCGGTGGTCTCGACGGGTGGTGTTTGGGCGGTGTCGGATTGGGCGGTGTTGAAGCGGAATTCTATGAACGCGATGGCTCCGATCACGAGCACGAGCGTCATAAGGAGCAGGACGGGGCGGGGGGCGAGCAGTCTCATAGAAGCACCTCGTTTAGCAGTTGGAAGTTTGCGAGCAGTGCGAGTTTGTTTGTGAAGACTAGAACGCCCAGCCCGATCAGGACGACCCCGAAAGCGGTGTGCAGTCGCGAAGCCGCCCGCTGATGACGCTTGAGGAACGCGAACGCGCGGGTGGGGAAGAGAGCCACGAGTAGGAACGGAGATCCGAGTCCCAGCGAATACGCGATAAGCAGCGGAAATGCCGAGGCTGGCTGTGAGGCGGCGAGTGCCAACGTGCTACCCAGGATCGGGCCGACGCACGGTGTCCAGGCAACGGCGAACGATGCTCCAAAGAGAAACGACGTAAGATGTCCCGGATTCAAGCCACTCGTTTGAGCGGCGTATTGTCGGTCGAGAAACGGAATCCGTAACAGGCCCGAGAGATGAAGACCCAGACCGATCACCACGATCCCCGCCGCTCGTGAGAGCCACGTCAAGACTTCGGTGGCGGCGCCTTGCAAGATCGCATTCAGCAAAATTCCCAGAACGGCGAAGACCGTAGAGAAACCAACTATAAACAAGACTGTACCGAGCAGCACGTCCCGTCTTCGCAACTCCGAGCTGCCCAATGACGTACCGGCAAATTGAGCTAGGAAAGCGGGAATCACGGGCAGCATACACGGCGACGCGAAGGAGGCCACCCCGGCTACTAACGCCAGTATGAGCGTTGGCTCGTTCATCGTTAGTTTGTAACGTCTCTCGGGGTCATTGAAGGGTCTCCTCTCCACTGAGGATGCTCCCTGATTCTTGCACGCGGCTTTGCTCGGGACAACGCAAAATCCCCCCAAACGCGGGTATCGTAAGGAAGCGTTAAGACTTAACGACCGAGTCCGGCGCGGCACCGACGCTCGGCGTGATCGCCCGGTGCAACGTGAATCGGAAAGAAGATCCTTCGCCGGGATCGCTGTGGGCTTGTATGCGACCGCCGTGGGCTTCGATCAGGCCGCGAGCGATGGCGAGGCCGAGGCCCGCCCCGGGGGTGTTCGGCTCTTCGGGTCGGGTGCGGGAACGCTCGCCTCGAAACGAGTGCTCGAAGACGTGGGGGAGATCTTCGGAGGTGATGCCCTCTCCGGTGTCGGCGACTTCGACCTCTACTTCCGAGCCGCTGGGGACGGCGCGGATAGCGACCGTTCCGTCGGTTGGGGTGTGACGCAGAGCGTTGGAGACGAGGTTGTGGAGGACTCGCTGCAGGCGCGGCGGGTTCATTAAGACTGGGTCCACGTCCTCGGTCACCTCTCCTACGAGGCGGACACCCCGGCTTTCGGCCTGTGGTTGAAAGCTAGCGATGGTGTCGGAGATCATGTCGTGCAGCGAGGCTTCTTCGAGGGTGAGCTTGAGCATTCCGGCGTCGATCCTCGCTAACTCAAAGAGGTCGTCGATTAGTCGGCTGAGGTGTTCTATCTCCCTTCCGGCGGATGCTAAATAGCGTTTCTCGGTCTCGGGATCGGCGGCGGCTACGCCGTCGGAAAGGGCTTCGACGAGGGCACGCACGGAGGAGAGTGGGGTGCGAAGATCGTGGGAGACGGCGGCGATCAACTCCCGCCGTCCACTCTCTAGCTCTTGCTCCCGGTCGGCGGCTTCTTTGAGCGAACGCGCCATCCGATTGAAGTCCTCGGCGAGACCGGAGATCTCATCTCGCCCTTCTACTGGCACTTCCTGATCCAGACTCCCATCCGCCACGCGAGCCGTACCAGCCCGCACGCGCTCCACCCGACTCGCCAACGGCCCCGCGCACAGCAGACTAAAACCCACCGACAGAACCGCCGCGAACGTGAGCATGGTAAGCACCACAGCAAAATCGTGACCGGACAAAAACATCGCCCGAGCCCCCGCGAGCATCATACCGAGCGTGAGAAAACTTCCAGTCAAGCCCGCTCCGACGAGCTGTGCGCGGACGCCCCCCAGTCGGCCCAAAACGGGTGGGCGGAGGACTAGCAGCGCGATCACGCCGCACCCGCCACCGGCTCCGGCGAGCAACAACCCGATCGCCAAAAGGTCCGCCGATGGCACCCCGAAAGCCGTCGCCGCCGCGACCGAGACGACCAGAGCGACCACGAGGAACACGAGTGCTGCAAGCACGGTGTTCAGCATGTCTCTGGAGGGTTTCATTCGCTGAACTTGTAGCCGACGCCCCATACGGTTTGGAGGTAGCGGGGGTTCGCGGGATCTCTCTCTACCTTTTCGCGCAGGCGGCGCATATGAACGGTTACAGTGCTCGTGTCGGCTGCGAAAGTGTAACCCCAAACCGTCTCCATAAGGTAGTCGCGAGTGTAGACTCGACCGGGGCTTCTAGCGAGGTGGTACAGGAGATCGAACTCGCGGGCCGTGAGTGTTACCGTCGTTTCCAAAACGCGAACTTCGCGGGTGTTGGGGTCTATGTTTAGTCCCTCGAAGTCTAGAGTTTTGCCACCGGGCTCGTCCCCGCTGTCGTTCGTGCGGCGCAGGACGGCGGCCACGCGGGCGGCTAGTTCGCGGGGGGAGAAGGGTTTTACGACGTAGTCGTCGGCGCCCAGGGAGAGGCCGACTATGCGGTCCTCCTCTTCGCCACGGGCGGTCAGCATTATGAGTGGGACGCGGCGTTCGGCCTTCATGTGGCGGCACACTTCGATGCCGCTCATTTTTGGGAGCATGAGGTCTAGCACTACGAGATCCGGTTCGTTTTTGCGGAAGAGATCCAGGGCTTCCTCGCCGTCAGCCGCCGAGATCACGGCGTGTCCGTCGCGCCGTAGGTATAGGCCAACGACCTCCCGGATATTCGGCTCGTCGTCCACGATCAGGATCTTCGCCACGGTAGCTCCTGTCCCCATGTCCTTGGTCGCATTGTAACCTGAGTCTCGCTTTGGCTCGATCACGACCCCACTCCGCCATCCATCCGAAAAACGTAGCCGTGATCGAAGGCCATATCTTCTTGAGCTAGTAACTCCGCTGCCCGAAGCACGAGATTGGGCAGCACTTTGGTGGACTGCGAGAGCCAACGCGCCAACTCTTCTTCGGGCTCCGGCTCAGAAACCCCGGTCGCATAGTTGACCGGAAAACCGACAAGGCTATATGGAATTCCTAACTCTCCAGCCAGTATCGCCTCGGGGCCACAAGTCTGGCTGACTGCCGTAACCCCGGCTGCTGCCAACCACCGGATCTCCACCGGGGTCTCGAAGCGCGGGCCGTTGGTGTGACCGTAGACGCCGCCAAGAATGGACTCCAAGCCCAGATCCTCTGCGGCCACCGCTAGTTTATGCCGCAGACGCGGGGCGAAGGGCTCACTCCAGACGAGGTGTCCGCGAGCCGGGTCCGACGGCTCCGTGAAGACCGTACACGCCGAACCGTCCGGGAGTTTGTTGTCTGGAAAAAAGAGATCGTCGAAGAGGATCGGAACTCCCAGCGGCACGCCAGGGTCCACAGTCCCCACTACTGTCGTCGCCAAGATAGCGCGAGCGCCGAGCTCGGCGAGCGCGGAGAGGTTGGCCCGATGGGGGACTGTGTGCGGCAGGTTTCGATGACCGGGACCGTGCCGTGAGACACCCCCGACGGTCCACGGTCCAACCTGACTCACCGCCACATCCACTTCTCCAAAAGCCGTCTCGACCGTATGAAGGTCGGGGTCGCCGGGGAGCGTGTAGATGCCGGAACCGGTGATAATACCTATGTCTATCATGGACGAACCTCCCTGATCCTTCTGGTCATCACGTCAGGTGTCACTCGTCGGAGACTTTCAGCGGCCTCAACGGATACTCTACTCTCTTGACCTCGGTTCTCGGTCGCTGGTCTATTACGAAAACCTTAAACATTGGATGTGTCCGGCCTCGAATGTTTTCGGCGCTGGAGAATCTTGGCTACGGCGAGCGCGAGAAAAACCGCAATGGCGACCGAGGAGATCGCGATACCGGCTCGTAGTGCGGAGGATTCGTAGCGCAGCTCGACAACGTGCTCTCCGGCGGGAACTGGAACCGCCCGCAACAGTTGGTCCGCCCGTTGGATGGAGGCGGGTTCGCCGTCGATGTACGCTTTCCACGCCGGATAGTAGACCTCGCTCAATACGAGCAAGCCCGCGGCATCGGTGGAGGTGCGAATCGAGATCCGGTCGTCCTCGTAGCTGGTCACCGAGGCCAGGTCGTCGCTCGCGTCTTTTGGCTTCTCAAGTTTCGGGAGCGAGCCTTCGAGAAGTGCTGTTTTTCGGGGGTCGATTTCGCCGGTCTTCAGTAATTTCAGGGCTTCCTTGGGCGTGGATTTTTGGGCTGAGTGAACGATCCAGGCACGGGGGAGCGCGTCCTGGTTCTCCACTATCTCCACCCGCTCGTCACTGTAGACTATCGAATGATTCTCTTTGAGTTTTTGTAGGGAGCCTTGATCCGAGCCGACTTCCGCAGGGACGATAATGTATCGGACGTTGAGGAGATCCAGAAGCCTGGAATCCAACGCGCTCGGGAATACGTCTGCGTCGTGATAGTTCTGCGAAGCACCGTTTAGCGCGGTGATGAACTCCTCGTAGCGTGAGATTTGAATGGCGTTGTACCCTTGAATACTCTGCAATCCGAGCGGCGTAGCCATATTGCTCGCTAACAGGGCGTTGGAGTCCGGGGCCGCGAACCACTTGGAGTAGTGTATCCGCCGTGAATTACCCTGAAGACGGGGTCCGTAGCCGAAGTATCGGACTGGCTCTGTGGTGGACGGGGTTCGTAGGAAGTCCGAGGCGCCTGTCGGGGCGTAGTGTTTAGCGAGGTCCACGTTGATGGTTTTAGTCGTGCCATCGTCGGCGGCGCGGCTATCGAGGGTGGCGGTACTCGCTGAGAGTAGATCCACGAACACTACAAGAACCACCAGAGCACCCGTAATCGGTCGCACCGAAGGCAACAGAGCGTAAGCCGACACGCATACCAGAGCGAAGATCAAAGCGACCATTGCGGCGGATGGTAGGGCTATCCCCAGGTTGGTCGGGAATGGCTCCTCGAACTGACCCAACACCTTCGCCAGCACCTCGGGTGCTCGACCCGTGGGCGGCTGTGGCACAGCGCGGGACACCAGAAGTAGAGCCGCAAGGAGAATCGGCGCCAGGGCGAAAAGCCCAGACTTTGCCCGGAGTTCACCGAGGCGGCTGAGGGCCGCGCCAGCCAGTAGAGCGAAGGCGAGATAGAGAACTACCTTCACCCGGTCGGGACCGTGAGTGTGTAGGGACTCGAAGCTGGGGAGTACGTTGTAGAGGACGGTGTGAAGCGGCGTGACCGTCTGAAGGGAGAGTATGAGAGCGCAGACGGCTAGTAGAAAGAAGTAGGGGACAGCGTGTCGGGCACGGGCAATGAAGGGTGCTGCCAGGGCGAGGACGAGGGTTGTCAGGCCCGCGTAGATAACGCCCGGGAACATTAGCCGGACCCAGGTTTCCGGTTTCCAGCCGCCGTAGTTGGCGACGGACTTGCCGATCCCGGCGTAGCCTTCGGCGAGATTGGAGACCGAATGGAATTCGAGGCGGGGTAGTATACCGGCGGCAGCGAGTCCGAACCCGAAGAGCAGCACCGCTCCGCCGTTGAGGACGAGGGCCAGGATGCGGCCCCGCAGTCCCCGGATGTTCGGCGGTGGTGAGATCAGGGTTCGGTAGGCCATATAGCCGCCAAGGGCGAGCAAGGCGTAGTAGGAGCCTTGCCCGATCCAGGCGGCCAAAATCTGGCTTATGGCGAGACCTGAGATCCCCCACCAGAGACCCCGATCCAACCAGTGGCTTTTGCGCAGAGCCATCTCGGCGCCCAGGATGGCGAGCGGTAACCACGCTGAGACACCTACATAAGCCGAGCAACACGCGCTGCGGGTGTAGAGATAGCCGGTGTACTCGTAAGCCACCGCCGCCAGCATCGAGCCCGCTACGTTCATGCTTAGAGCCCGCGATAGAGAGTAGGTGCCGAGACCGGCGATCATCAGATGGAAGATCAGGTAAGCGGCAGCGGCGGCGTCTACTGGCAGTAGCGTGAAGAACAGCATCGCTGGAAGATAACCCCAGCCGGAGAGGGGATCCCCGGCAAAAGGAGCGCCCGAGAACTGGCTCGGGTTCCAGCCCGGAATCTCGCCAGAGCTCAGGCGCTCGCCGAGATACGAGTACCAGGGATAGAACTGGGTGATGGTGTCCTTGCCAACCATTATGCCGCCGCTGACGAGCGGGCGGCTCGCAAATAGAGTCAGGAGGACTAGAGCCAGCACCGCTAGGAGATCTACCCGGCGTTCGACGGATCTTGCCACCCGGTGCCCCAAGGTCTTGAGCGCGGAGGCCGCGGGTAGCTCGAACCGCTTCATCGCATCCGGCCTCGCCTGTTAGGACTTACGGTTTGTGGTGGTCGCACTGTGAACGATACGCTTCTCCCGGAGGAGTTCTTCGGCCTCCGCGAAATAGTCGTGGATATCCCCTTGGGCCTGGATCCAGTCAAGATACCGTTCGATTCCATCGGCCAGATCAACCTGTGGCTTGTAGCCGACTGTGCGAAGTCGGGAGATGTCCGAGGTCAGGTGGCGCATCTCACCGGGTCTGAACTCACCCCGGACCAGCGGCTCTATCCGCACATCCAGAGCCTCCGCTACGGACTCGGCGACTTCCCGGATCGTAGTAGCTTGACCGCTCCCGACGTTAACCGGGAGTCCGTCGAGCGCGTCGCTCTCGGCGACGAGCAGGTTGGCGCGGGCGACATCGTCCACGAAGCAGAGGTCGCGGGTCTGCTCTCCGTCTTCGTAGAGCACGGGCGGCTGGCCGTTCAAAAGGCGCGTCGCGAAGATCGCGATCACCCCGGTATACGGATTGAAGACGGACTGGCGCGGCCCGTAGGTGCAGGAGTAGCGCAGCGCCACCGTAGGTATCCCGGTCTGCCGACCCCAAGCGAGGGTCAATCTTTCCTGGTCGGATTTGGTGATCGCATAGACTGTCTCGCCGCCCATCGGAGCTTCCTCGGGCGTTGGAACGGAGTCCGAAAGCTCTCCGCACACGGGACAGCGCACGGCGTAGTCTCCCCTTGAGAGCTGGTCGGTTGGCCGGGCCTCGGGGAAGACGCGACCGTGTCTTGGGCAGTTCGCCGCGCCCTCCCGGTAAACGGCTTGCGAGGAGGCGACCACGACTTTCTTTACGGGCAGGTTCTCGTCGCGGATGATTTCAAGCATCTGGGCGGTACCGAAGCTGTTGACGTGAACGTATTTAGCCATTTGGGGCATGTAACCGCCGTAGGCCGCCTGATGAAAGACGAGATCCACGCCGTCGAGCGCGGACCTTACCGCTCCGGCATCTCGAATATCCGCCTGGATAAACTCGGCTTCGGATGATACCCAGGCTGGTTTGCCGTTGCGGTGGGTGTTTGGTTCGAGATTGTCCAGGATACGAACCTTGTAACCTTCTTTCAGAAGCAGATCCGAAAGGTGCGAGCCGATTAAACCCGCTCCACCCGTCACTAGGGCGCGTGCGCCCTGTTTCGCCGAAGGTCGTTCGTACGAATTCCGCAAGACATCTCCTCGGTTAGTGATTCTCGCTCTCCTGTTCTTGCTCAAGCTCTTCTCGCTGGTCCGCGTTCGAGGGCTTGACGGTGACAGCGATGATTATGGTGAATACGACCGCCACGACCGCCCCACCTAGCAGGATCAACAGG
Organism: Rubrobacteraceae bacterium; assembly: GCA_041747155.1. Classification (GTDB taxonomy): domain Bacteria; phylum Actinomycetota; class Rubrobacteria; order Rubrobacterales; family Rubrobacteraceae; genus JACDDK01. Next base: position 5,025 of record JBGTFQ010000019.1, on the reverse strand, counting down.
GCTAATGTCTCTGGAGCCAAAACAACTTCCTCTCTGCGCTCACTGACGGATCACGTCAACAACATTAGAAAACGACCGACGCGGCTACCACGTTCGCGCATAGCTTTGAACCGGGGGCGGAGTATCCGGTCAAGACCGAAGTACCGGCCCGGTGCGATACCGACCATGGCGAAAGCTAGCAGCACGATCAAGATATAGCTCCACTCCCATTCCTCCGAGGTGTGGGCTAGCCCAATCATCAACTGAGTCCCCATCCCCAACGCGACCAGAGCCCCCAGACGGCTGAAGAACCCCAGACACATACTGAGAAAGATAAATGCTTCGGTACCCCAGATCACATATCCAAACCAACGAATGTTGGGCTGTACGATGTTCTCAATAAACGTTGCGTTCAACTGCGTAGCCCAACCTATCGGAACGCTCAACTCGGGACCAGACCTCGACTCTATGATGTTGGCTTTGAGCAACTTGTCTCCCGCGTCCGCGTCCGCAGCCGAGCGTTCGATAAAGATGCACAAACCGCCCCGCGTAAAATCCTCCCGGCAACCGAACTCCGGTGGCAGCTTCCACCACAGTTGCGTGAAGAAGAGATACCCCAGTCCGATACTCGCCACCGCGATCGTAAACACGATGAGACCACGCTCGAACCGCGATGCCGCGTAAATTCCCTCCCGTGGTTGCTGCCTTTCTACGGAGTTTGTATCAGCCACCTTAATGCTCCTCTCGTCAGGATGTTACGAACGGATCTCTGCGCCAGCCTGAACGCTGGTCCAGTATTCCTTACTTGTCAGCCAGACACTACCGTCCTCCAATGGGAGTCACTATCCACCGTCCGATGCTGGAAACACTCAACCCATACCCCCACTGATCGCAGGGTCGTGCTCGTCGTTTGGTGCCGCGTCCTGTTCCATAAGTCCGAGCGATTCGAGAGCTTCACGCGTCGCTGTAAGGTCGGTGCGCGTCAAGGCCAGGGGGCGCAGGTGCTGGAGGTCTTCCGCCACGTCGATGTCGAAAGTCGTCTCTAGTAGACCCACGGACAAGCCAGCACGTCGGGCGCGGTTCATGATGCCGTCCAGCTCCGTCCCCACGCTCATTGGTACGCCATCTAACACGTCGTGGTAGCCGCGCATCCCGATCAGATAGTAGCCTCCATCAAAGGTCGGCCCGAAGACGAGATCTTCGCTTTCGAGGCGGCGGAAGGCTTCCTCTACGACCTCCGCGCCGAGATGCGGAGAGTCCGAGGCGATCAGGACGACCCGCTCCTCTCCGCGACTCCGCGCTTCCCGGAACAGCTCCCTCTGACGCTCGGTCAGGTCGCCATCTCCCTGGAGGATTACCCGCTCTGATTCGCCAACGAGGAGGGCGATCTCCGGCCAAGCGTCAGGTGGCGTGACGTACCATCCTGGTGGGAACGATGAATCGGAGAAGCGTGCGGCCAGATCCTTCAGAAACGCCCGGTAGAGTGAGACCGCCTTTTCGTGGCCGATGGTACGGCCAAGCCGCGTCTTCGCGAACCCGACTCTCGGAGCCCGAGCGATAATGTACAACGCCTCCTTCACCGGCTCACCCTGTTTTTGGCTGTCCTGCGAGGCTTCCAACGGGAATAGCGGAGTATCGTCGAGATGATGTACCAGCCGACCTTGAGGCTACCCAGCAGTGTATCGCCAACCTTCGAGACACCGAGGCGCCGGTGATACCGTACTGGCACCTCGTGGTAGCGGTAGCCCGATCTGGCAGCCTTCACGATCATCTCCGACGGCCAGCCGTAGGTCATCTCCTGCATGTCGAGCGCCATCAAGTCCTCCCGGCGAATCGCCCGAAATGGCCCCACGTCGCTCACTCGGACATCGTAGAAAACACGCATCAAGAATGCGGCCAGATGGTTGCCGAAGATCTGCTGCCAGGTCATCGAACCCCGTGCCCGTGATCCTAGAGCACGGGACCCCACGACCAGATCCGCCTCTCCGTCGACAAGTGGCCCCAGTACCCGTGGCAGGTCGTCCGGTTCATCGGCGGCGTCTCCGTCGAGAAGAACGATCACCTCGGCGTCCGTAGCCGCCAGTACCCCGGCGAGGCAAGCGTAGCCGTAGCCGCGTCTTGCCTCGCGCACGACCTTTGCTCCAGCCGCGCTTGCGATCTCCGCAGTACCGTCAGTCGAGCCGTTATCCACGACGATGATTTCGCCAGATGACAAGAGTGCTTGACCGCGCAGACCCTCGACTACCTGCGCTATTGAAAGCGCCTCGTCGAGGGCGGGAATCACGGCGGCGATGCGAGGTCCGGGACGTTGTCCGAAATCCGCATTGTCTCCCGTGTGGTGGCCGGCGAGGGTCATGCCGGTGGGCGCTCTGCGGCCTTGATAACGGTCGTACAGGCGTTGCCTGCCTTCGGGACATCCTCCGGATTGCTCAGGGTGTACCGGAGCATCTCCTGGATGCGCCTTACTTCCTCTTCTCCGCCACGCATCACCGGGCAGTACTCGTCCGGCTCGTCCAGTTTATCGCGCAGCGCCCGGCGGCTCGCGCAGCCCCCGGCGCAACTCTCGACGAATCGGCACGGTTCGCACGCTTTCGGTACTTGCCGGGATTTCTTGAACTCGCGCTGTTCCCAGACGTTCTTCTCCGGGTCGGCGAGGTGCTGGATCGTGCCGGCCGCCGCCGGCCAGTAGGGGCAGGGGGATATAGTACCGGCGGGCAGTGCCCGGATGCTCTTCTGTCCACACGGGTTGCCCCTGGTGGTCTCAAGGCCCATGATCGCGTTGACCAGCGGTTCGCTGCACACGACCATTGGTCCGGCGGCGAACAGGTTGGCAAATCCCTCCCAGAACTGATCGTAAGAGAGCGTAAACTCTTCGTTCGCAACGGGCTGGTAGACGTTGACCCGCAGATCCGAGCCGAGCCCGAAAGCGAACCGCGCTACGTCCCCGATCCGGTCGTAGTTGGTATTCATCAACACTGCGGCAACGGAGGTAGGAATGCCGAGGCGCTGGCATCGCTCCAGAGACTCTATCGCCAGCTCCCAAGCTCCCTCGCCCCGGAATTCGTCCATCTCCTCTTTTGTAGGAAAATCGAAGGAGAGTTCGACGGAGTGAAAGCCCGCGAGTTCCTCGTCCGTAAGCATGGCAAGGCTGAAGCCGTTCGAGGTGATCGCGGTCTTCACCTTCCTGTCGCGAAAGAGCTCCAGCATCTCTCGATACTCGGGGTGAACCCCGTTCTCTCCTACTCCCAGGTTGATCGAGCCTACCTCCAGGTTGTCCAGAATGGTCTCAACCTGCGGCAAGGTGAGACGCTGCTGTGTGAGCGTGGGCCGATAACAGTGCGGACACGCGAGATTGCATTCGTTGGTTAGACCAACGCCAACAGCGACGGGTGTTCTCATTTGTCTCCTATCCATCGTCTTATAAGCTACAACATATCTGAACTGAATTTCTGCATTAAATCTTGCTAATTTATTAACGTTTTGTTTGAGCTTCTGGATCATCCCTGTCCAGCCGCTATAGCTATACGGCGAAACCGAACTGGACTACACCCATACGCTCAGCACCGGGTCACTACCACTTCCAGGTAGTCGCTCGGCACCAGCAGCGTGTCGTCGCCCGAGCGGTTGAAGCGATCCACGAGGTTCACGACATCACCGATCAATGCTTCCCGGCTCGCTGGTTCGAGCCTCCTGAGAGTCTCTCGGGTGGGACCGAGCTGAGTCTGCAGAACCTCCAGGTAGTGCTGGACCGAGCGGTATCGGAATACGAAGCTCCGCTGTTTGATCCGCAGGTCTTTGGCACCATCGCCTAGGAGTTCCTGTAGCCGCTCTTCCGTGCCCCAGAGTGTTGGCGGCTTCAGGCCGGGAGATGCCGGCAGGTAACTACCGAAGAGGCTTCCAAGTTCCCCAGCGAATCCGTCCGGGGTCCAGTTAGCTAGGCCGATACTGCCCCCCGGGCTGCAGACTCGAAGCAACTCACCAGCCGCCTTCTCCTGATCCGGCGCGAACATCACCCCTACGGTCGAGAGCACGATGTCGAAGGAAGCATCCGGGAAAGGTATATTCTCGGCGTCGCCCTCTCGAAAGGCGATTTCCAGACGTTCGGCGGCTGCTCTCTCTCGCCCCCGTTCCAGTAGAGCAGGGACGTAGTCGATGCCGGTCGTCTCTCCGAAGCGGCGAGCGGATGCCAGCGCCGTGTTACCGCTGCCGGTCGCCACATCGAGAACCTTCTGGCCGGGACGAACATCCACAGCCTCGCAGAGGAGCTCGCTCATAATGAGCAACGCCGCGCCGAACACGGAGTAATCTCCCGAAGCCCACGCTAGCTGCTGGCGGTCCTTGATCTCCACCAAGTCGGAGCTCGGAGGCTGTGTATTCAACTCTGCGTCCCTGTTACTCAATCGGAAACAGACCGCCCGGCATGGGTAAACGCGAACTCATATTTACGTGACTCGCAAGGTAAGCTCGGGAAAGACTTCGGGGTCGTAGCACTTTTTGCTGGCGGCGAAAAATGCGAATGTGTACTCTCCAGGTGGCGTATCAGCGGGGACGGTGAACTCCTCGCGGAAGCGGTCTCCGCCTTCGGACTTCAGCAGCACCATCTGTCCGAGTTTCGGGCTCGAAGCTATGACCTCCGGCGAGAGGCCGCCTTCGCCGCCTTTAGCGGTCAGGCCGAAAGTAACCTTCTCGCCAGCCGCGACGGTCTTGGAGGAGATCGAAGGGTCGCTTACCTCCGGCTGGCCCGCCGGGTCGTCATGTTCCCGAACCGTGAAGTCGTAGGTGAATTCCTCTCCGGGTTCGAGCATGATGTCCACGTCGTCGTGGTAGTAGCTGTTGCGGTAAAGGTACTGACCTTCGTGGAACCCGAATACGGGGGCGGGTTCTCCGGCTGGCACGTTGGGAACAGTGTAGCGTCCGTCTTCATCTGTGATAGCCGCTAGCTGCATATTCCGCCAGCCAACCACAATGTATATTTCAGAGACCGGCTCCCCCGTACTATTGTCCGTGGCTCGACCGGTGATCGTGCCGGTATTCTCCATCTCTTCG
>JBGTFQ010000018.1:0-30135 GCA_041747155.1 Rubrobacteraceae bacterium | reverse complement strand
CGGTCCGAGATTGACGTCTCGGCCATCCACTCCCCCAACCGGGCGATCTCATCGGTGTACGTGAAACTGATCCCGAGCGCCTTGCGAGCCTCTTCGAGCTTGACGTACACGCCGGCGGTGTGTCGCATCCGGTAGCGGTTTGTCACGCCTTGGAGTGCCATCGTGAGGGTGTTCTGGCAGACGACTCTTACGGGCGTGGCGAACATCTGGACGCTGCCGGATCCGTCATGGGCGTTCGTGAAGCAGAGATAGGGGACAAGTTCCTCACCGGCGATAAGGACGTTATCCGGGCGCCGGGCGAGAATGACGACCCGGCGTCCCTCACGAAGGCTCATCGCGGTCTCGATCTCGACCTGGCCACTGTCCACCAGACTATCGAGGAATTTGAACCCGTCTCGGTTCTGTACCGGCTCGTAAGTCGAGCCCACGATCCCGAGCACCGAGTCGTCGGATTCCCGCACCGTATAGAACTTGCCCGCAATGGGCACGCCCTTGCGCTCAACCCGCTCTTTTACGACCCGCCAATCGAGGCCGGACTTCTCGAGCGCCTCTTCCGCATAGAGCTTGCCACTGTCCGCCTCGATGTGGACTACGGCCAGCCCGTGCCACGCCTGCTGGTTTGCGACGACCCCGCTCTCGAATTTGTGACTCATGACTTGAATCTCCTCTCTTTGGTTTGTTACCAGCCGATCGCAGAGCGAACGGAGTAGGGTAGGTAGGGGTCTTCGTGGTGCTGGGATCCTTCGACGATGTAGGCGACGCGCTCGCAGTCATCGGGCACGATAACCTCATCGTTCTCGGGGTCATCTTCGAGATCATCTAAGTCGAAGATCGGGGCGTCGATTACGTCGCCTACGGTGTACTGGAGCGGCCACGACGGCTGGTGCGCGATTCGGACCTCCATCTCGTCGTCCATGTCCTCCAGCAGCTCCTTCATTTCACCTACGGTCATTCCGCTCTCCTTCGCACTCGCTCTCTTCAACGTGTCTATATTATACTAGACATTCTGGGGGTGTACACTACAAACTAGACACAATTACACTAAGAATTGCTAAGGAATAAGCGGGGGGGCACTGGCCGAACGGTGGCGCGTTGTGTGTCCGGTCCTATACACTGTTCATCATGGTTAAGAAGGGACGCTCGGCGGGTGAGGGAACGGTAAGGGTTCGCAAAGACGGCACGGTGGAAGCTCGATACCTGGTTCCCCGCGAAATAAGGCCAGCGCTCGGTGGCCGTACTTACCTATACTTTTATGGCAAGACCGAAGCCGAGGCTAAGGCGAAGCGATCTGCGGCGGTAGCGGATCTAATACGTCGTGGTCCGAAAGCTTTGGACGTCGAGCGAATCACTTTTGGCGAGTGGTTGCAAAGATGGCTCGACGGGCCGCTGAAGGGATCCGTGTCGGAAGGCACTTACGGCTTCTACTCGTATAGGGCAAGGACGTATTTGATCCCGTCTCTAGGTCACGTCAGGCTCAGAGATCTAACCGCCGAGCACCTCGATGGCCTCTACACGGATCTGGCTCGTGGCAAGAGTCCGTCAGGCAAGAACCTATCCCCAGTAACCATAGGCCGCATTCACGCGACCGCCCGCGTCGCGCTGCAGCGAGCTGCTCGGAAGGGCTTGCTTTCTGAGAATCCTGCCCGGTACGCTGAACCACCGAAAGTACAGAAGAAAGAGCGGACCACGATCACCGCCGAGCATCTCTCCCGTTTCTTCGAGGCCGCCGCTGGAGAGCGCCTGGAAGCTCTCTGGGTCGTGTGGACGCTGACCGGGTTGCGGCCAGGCGAGATACTCGGGCTGAAATGGTCGGATGTGAATTTGGAGAACGGGGAGCCCGCAGGGGAGCTTCTGATAAGGCGCTCGTGGTCCGCTTCCCAAAGCGGTCCTTACTTGCGCGAGAGCACCAAGACTGGCAGAGAACGCCCGATCACGCTGTTGCCGGAGGCCGCAACCGCCCTCAAGGAGCACCGCGCCCGCTACCTGGAGGAAAGGATCCGCCTAGGGACGATCTGGGAAGCCGCCTGGCGCGAGGAGCCGAAGTACAGAGATCTCGTATTCCCTTCCACGTCCGGAACCCCGATAGATCACACGAACCTGAACCGCCAGCACTTCAAGCCCTTGCTAATCCGTGCGGGCCTGCCGGACATGCGTCCCTACGATCTCAGACACACCTTCGCCACGCTCTGGGTAGAGTCGGGTGAGCCAACCGAAGTGCTGCAGAAGATTCTCGGCCACTCGTCGATAAAACTGACAATCGACACCTATACAAAGATTTCACCCCGTTACCAGAGAGAGTCTTTCGGCAGATTCGGCGAGGGTCTAGGTCGGAATCAAGTCCGCTGATTCAGACCCCGGTCGTGGTATGTATCGTGGTAAAAGGCCAGCTAACAAGAAACGGAACAAGAAAAGAAGCGGGAATCATCCGCATTTGCGCCGCTTATACGAGTGAGCCGTCCAGGACTCGAACCTGGAACCTAGAGATTAAGAGTCTCTTGCTCTGCCAATTGAGCTAACGGCCCGTAGATAAAGAATTATATCAGCGGAACGAAGGTCTTGAAAGAATTAAGTTTTATTAACGGCCCTTGCGTGGCCAACACGAATGTTTATAATAAACGTATCATCTAGCGTGACCTTCAAGGGAGCGCTAAGGGCCGGAAAAGGGTCTCCCCCTTTCAAAGATACCGGCCCTTTTTCATTGCCGTCTGTGGCGGTCTTGTGTTTTTCAGCCTACTTCTTCGGCGATGGTGAAGAGCTCGTCGGCGTGGCGTCTCACGGAGGTCGCCAGGTCGTCGTTGGCGGTGAATATTCGGATGCGGCGCAGGGGGGTTTGCAGGCGGGTCATATCGTCGTCGGAGAGTCCTGAGAGGCCAGTCCAGTTGACGGGGTTTCGCTCTCCGGGGAGTGGGGTGTTCCGGATCAGACGCAGGTCCATCGGTAAGTGGCGGGTGGCGGGAAGGTCGATGAGGATATCGAAGGGACCGGCGACTCCCTTGCGGTAGCGGGTCAGGTATCTGGACCAGGCTTCTTCGATGCGTCGGCGCCAGGAAGCGTCGTCGCGGAGTCGGGTGAGGGAGGCGTAGCTCGGGTGGCTCTCGTCGAGTTCCAGGGCTCGGCGGTAGGGACGTCGGTCTGCGAGGCGTTTCGTCAGGCTGGCGGTGGAGCTGCCGGGTTCGGCTCGATCCTGTACAAGTACGAAGGCTCCGGCGTCGTCGCGTTCGGCGAGAGCGAGGGGTTCGATGGCCCCGGACTGCACGGCGTCCTGGCAGGCTCGGAGGAACATGACGGTCGGGGCGCGAAGGGCGTGATGACCGTAGACATTGTAGTGCATCAGATATTTAGTGAAGAACAGAGACTGCATAGAGCCCGCGCCGTCCTCATCGACCGCAAGAACCGCTCGATTATCCTGGCCGACGATGCGGAGCCGGTCTATGAGCGGCAACGCCTCTACGATCCCGAACGGAACCTTCGCACCTTGCGCGTCGCGAGTTAGGGAGTCGAGGGAGGCTGTGTCCAGAGAGCCATAGAGGATGTCCCGGATCAAGTGCTCCGTCGGAGTGAGGTTGCGTGGTAGCTGGGATGGGTCGTCGTCGCGAGAGACCAGTCGGAAGACGTTGTGGGGTTCGAGATCCCATTCCTCGCGCAAGACTTCGGCGACTTCGGAATCTTCGATCACACCTCGACTCAGCTTCCCGACCGGGATCATCTCGGGCAACTTGATACTCTCCACCGCAGCAGAATAAGGATAACGACCGGCATCGAGGAGCAGTGCCGCCGCCATCGCCCCTCGTATGTCTCGATCTTCGAGATAAGCCCCGGAGTCTACGATGCGCTTGAGTGTCAAACGGACCAGATAGTACACGCCGATTGCGTGCTCGAAGCGCGTGTGACGGGCCGATGGAAAAGATTGCGACACGAATCCAAGCTTGCCCATGCCCTTCAGGCGACTCATCGCCGACGTTTCGAGAAGGGTGCGCGAAGCGCGATCTATCGAGACGTCTCCCCAGACGGCGTCCCGGACTTTTCTCGCAGAACCTCCGAAAAATTCTCCTACCGTGCTGCTCAACGCTTCTCCTGGTCTAGTGACTCGCAACATTAAACCAGAACTCAAGCCATTGTTGTAGCCGCGCGTCCTCCCGAAACTCGCGCTCCGGTGTAATATGTTGCAGTCAAGACCGAAGGAGAAGCTATTCACGCTGAGGAAACACAGGTACTGCGAGGCGAAACCGTAATACTTCGTCCACCCAACGAGGATGATGTCGAGGTCTCCTATAATTGGGACCGCGACCCGGAATTAGCCGCTTGGAACGGGCGAACCCCGCTCTCGGTATCGCTCTCCGCAGCCCGTCGGGACTACCTGGCCCGCTGGAAAGAACCCGGCACAAAGACCTTCATGATCGAAGCCGGAGAACCAATCGGCATGGCGACCCTCTACAGCTTTCGCTCCGAAGGCTGCGAGCTTGGCATCAAGATCGGACCAAGAGACCTCCGCGGTCGCGGATACGCCTCCGAAACCGTAAATCTTCTAGTCGAATATGTCTTCGAGAATCTGGGGCTAAAGAGGATTCGGGGTTCAACCCTCTCCCACAACGTGCGTATGCAGCGCGTCTTCGAGAAATGCGGCTTTGTCGAGACCGGCGACGGGTCCATCATCAGCCGCTATGACAATAAACGCTACACTGAGATTTTCTACGAACGCCACCGCGAAGCCTAGCCTCCATCCCGACTCTCCGTCCTCACCAGCTACAATAACGAGCGTGAGAACGCAGCTACAACTCAATATTCGTAGCCGAGGCGCGATGAGCGGTGTGCTGACGCTCGGAAGCCTCGACCCCGCGTTCGAAGGAGCGTCGCGGGCTGCGGGTGAGAAAGTCGTGCTCGACCTGCGCCCGGTTGAGTTTGTGGAACCGGCTGGCATCTGTGGACTAGCCGCGCTTTTGGAATTCCTGGTGGCTCGGTGCGATACCGTTGATCTGGCACTCGCCGGACGCGACGTACCGGCTTACCTCGAACGGATGAACTTCTTCCGGCTCTTCGGTGAGCGGGTGCGGACGAATACGGATGTAGCCTCCCTAGAAGAACGTCAACGTCACAATCCCGGCACGCTCCAGGAACTCATCAACTTTCACGAAGAAGAAGAGATACCGGGCATCATCGAGCGCATATCGGAGATCCTGGAGAATCGCGGATACCGTCTGCGCGAAAGGGTCTCTATCTGCTCGGTCCTCTCCGAAGTCTGCGCGAACGCCGCCGAACACGGCGCGTCCTCCTTCGGAGCCTACGCTGCCGTGCAAGCCTACAACCATATAGTCAGCGGCCCGCGCCGCCGGGGCGAGGAAGTCCTCATCGCCATCGCCGACGGTGGCGTAGGCGTGCGCGAGACGCTCTCACGCAACCCCAGATACGCCGAACATACCACCACCGATAACGACGCGCTCCGCCACGCGCTTGCGATGGGCGTGTCCGGGACCGGCGAACTAGGACGCGGCGGTGGACTGGCCCTGGTAGCCCAGATCTCCGGTCGCTCCAGCGGCTCTCTCTCGCTTCGATCGGGCGCGGGACGAATCACCGCCTACGAAGGCCGAAAAAACTCCCGACACGTCCCGGAATTTCCCGGCACTTTCGTCCGTGTCTCTCTGCCCCGAATACCCGCAGACAACGAGAAGCCGACAGAAGAACAACGAACCGAGGGCAAATGAACCTTCCCCAAAAATACCCCTTGTCATCCGCCAAACTACCGAGTACACTACGGACATATGATTTCACTGACAACAGTGAGGACGGATTCGGTGGCTGAAGAGCGGTCACGCGACGCTTCGTATCGGGTAGTTGGGATCTCCTCGGGAGACTTCGGCGGGAAGCTGATGGTTACGCGACGGACGGGCCGAGCAGTTCGCGAGGTTCTGGCTGAGGCGTTGGAGGCGTTGCCGAAGGGTGGCATCTTGTACGTGGATACGCGGGGCATCGAGTTGATGGACTACTCGTTTGCGGACGAGGCTTTGGGAGTTCTGGTATCGCGAGTCGCTGGCGGAGAGTATGGCGAACGGCATCTCGTCCTCGTCGAAGAGGATCGAGATTTGTTGGAGAACGTCGAGGCTTCATTATTGCAGCGGTCGCTGGCGATGGTGCGGATGGACGAAGTCGGGGGCGAGCCAGGGTTGGTCGGGAAGATTCCGGATCATCTCGTGGATACGTTGTGGGCCATCTACGAAGCGGGCTCCATAACCAACGCCGACCTCGCGAAGAAACTCGGCCTCAATCACACGGCTTGCAACAACCGGGCGACCAGGCTCGCGAAACTCGGCCTGATCCGGCGAAAAATAGAGACCGCCGCACCTGGCGGACGCCAGTACTCGTACGAGAGGATCGCGTGATGTTTTATTTTGTATCCAGTCTCACTCAGCTCAGTGAAGATAGTTGTAGAGGTATGGCGCGGGTAGCGTCGAAGGAGGTTCGGTAATGCGGGAAGAGTACATGATCGAGCGCGGCGGCAAGAAGTTTGTGCTGTACGCGGGCTTGCTCGACGAGGCTCACGAGCGGGGCTTGCGCAGCATCGAGAGCGAGCTTTTGCAGGTTCCGACGGTCGAGAATGGTGAAGTAGCCATCGCTCGGGCGGTAGTTCGGACGGAGGATGGTAAGTACAGCGGGATTGGTGACGCGAGCCCGGAGAACGTGGGTCGAGCCATTGTCCCGCATCTCATTCGCATGGCTGAGACTCGGGCGAAGGCGCGTGCGTTGCGAGATGCGATCAACGTGGGTGTCACGGCTCTTGAAGAGCTTGGCGAGACCTCTTATGAGGAGGAAACTCCTCGGGTGGTCAAGGCCGAGAAGGGTGGAGAGTTGCCCGCTACGCGCAAGCAGCTCAACTATCTCGAGGTACTTATCGGTGACGTGGTCGAGGATGGGATCGTCAAGTTCGAGGAGATGGTTGGGAAGCCCGTGGGTGAATTGTCGCGAGAGGAGGCGAGCGAGTGGATCGGTCGTCTCTCTGGTAAGGCGGCGTAGTTTTGAAGGTTTGGATGCCAGCTCTCGGCGGTGAGATCACGTACCAGGAGGATCTCACCGCGTGTTGCGCAAGAGTCGCCCATTCGGTGGATGAGAGTGCTTTCGAATGTCCGTACTGCGGGGCAATGTGGCAGGCGGCCATGCCGGTCGAGCCCGAGTACGACGCTTTCGTGGAGAGCTCGTCCGAGCAACAGGGAGCGGCTTAGCGCATGAGAGAGCAGTGGATTGACGTGTTTTTAGAGTGGCCGCCGGGTTACGAGTCCGAGCCGACCGAGCGGGAAGGCTACGGGGAGCCGAATGTCAGCGAGGCGGGGTTTTGGAGCATCGAGCAGGCGGCGGAGAGTTTCTTGGGAGATCTGCGCCGGGGACGTGTCGGAGAGGAGTATGGGATGAGTGAGAATCGGCGGAAACGTTCTTTGCGACCGGATACGGCTGTCGCGCCGGTGGGAGCACCGGATGAAGAGCGGTACGTGACGGCGATACCCGCGTGTTGTTTGCGGACGTTAAAAGAAGAGGCTTTGGTTGGGAGTGTGGATCGGCGGCGGTTGGCTTTGGCATGTGATTGCGGTCGGGAGTGGTGGATCACCTCGACTTTGGATGAGGCCGTGGCGCGACGTTTCGTGACGCACGGCGGCCCGAGGGTTGGCGACGGTCACTCGGCGGCGTAGAGAAATTAGGATTTCAGGGAGGACACGATTTATGGCACAGGACACATTGACTCAGTATCTAGGACAGGTTCGAGAGGGGCGGTTGCTAGACGCTCGCGAGGAAGGAGAGCTATCGCGGCAGGCGCGGGCCGGGGATCGGCGGGCGCGGCGCAGGCTTATCGAGTGTAATCTGCGACTCGTAATTTCGATTGCCAAGAAGTATCGGGGGCGAGGAGTTTCTTTCGAGGATCTGATCCAGGAGGGCAACGCCGGGCTTATCCGGGCGGTTGGGAAGTTCGACCCGGACATGGGCAACAGGTTCTCGACATACGCTACGTGGTGGATCCGGCAAGCCGTCTCGCGGGCTATCGCGGATCATGCCCGCACAGTCCGACTCCCCGCGCACGTGGTCGACTCCCTCTTCCGACTCCGCCGAGCCGAAAACCAACTAGCCCTGGAGCTTGGCCGCGATGCGACCGAAGACGAACTCACGGTGAAACTAGAAGCCAAGCCCGGCGAAGTGCGGCGGCTGCGCGAGGTCAGCCAGCCGATCTCCAGCACGAACGCCCGGCTCGGCGGCGACATCGACGGCTCCGAGATGGGAGATTTGATCTCCGACGAGCGTACCTTCGAGGAGTACGCGAGCGTCGAAGTCGGACCGTGGGAGGGCACGCTCAAGGAGGCTGTGAGATCCTTACCCGAGCGCGAAGCTAAAGTGCTGCAAATGCGCCACGGACTAGGCGACGGACAAATACGCACCCTGCGCGAAGTCTCCGAAGCACTCGGCATAAGCCAAGAACGGGCGCGGCAAGTGGAGATAAAAGCCCTACGAACCATCCGAACCAGCCGTCACGCTAGCACTCTGCGCCGCGCGCTCTCTGAGGCCGTGTAGAAAGGCCCGAAATCGGTTAACCTTCGGTCGTCATATCCCAGAAAGGAAACCCCTTGAAGACGACCGATACCAACATCGAGCGAGTGCGGCGACTATTCGAGGCTCTCGGCGGCGATGTCCAGAACGGCTTCCCCGCCGTCCATTCGCCCGTCCAGCACACCCCAAACGGCACCGCCTATCTCCAGTCACCTGGCGTAGTAATGCTCTCCAAGCCGCAGGTAAACATCTCCGGCCTCGAAGGTTTCCTCGAAGGTTTCGACCCCGAGCTTCGTTTCCCCGAATACGTCGACGACCCAACCGAGCTACCGGATTCGTCGCAGCTCTGCAAGACTGCCGGACAGCTCTGCTACGCGAGCTTCGGCCCCAAACGTACTACCAACGACAACGCCGCCGGTTACTTCGAGCGGCTGACATCCGCCGGTCACGGGTCCGTTTTAGAGCATTCCAACTTTAGTTTCCTGCTGTACGGCATCAGTCGCAGCGTGACGCACGAGTTGGTCCGACACAGAGCCGGAGCTGGATTTTCGCAGATTTCTCAGCGCTACGTTAGCGGCAGTGTGCTGCGGTTTGTGGAGCGACCTGAGTACCAGGAAGAGGGAGAGCTTCACCGGATGTTCGAGGAACGGGCGGATCGCGCCGCCGCCGAATACGAGACAATGGCCGGACATTTGCTAGAGCATCAGGAGGATGGAAACGCGATGCTCTCCGCCGACTACAAGACCGACGCTCGTAAGAAAGTTCAACAAACCGCTCGGAGCCTCCTGCCCAACGAGACCGAGGCTCCGATGGTCTTTACCGGAAATGTTCGAGCGTTGCGGCACATCATCGAAATGCGGGCCGACGCCCACGCGGAGAGCGAGATCAGGACCCTAGCTCTGCGGCTCTTCCTCTGTTTGCATGCCGCCGATCCCATCCTATTCGGCGACTACGAGCTTGGCGAGCTACCCGATGGCACCAATTCCGTCAGCACCCAGCACCGCAAAGCTTGAGAAGACCGTCCGGTGCTAACATGAGGATCGTCAAAACTCTAGTAGGAGGAACAGCATGGCGAAGAGCTACGAAGACCTGGTTCGAGAAGCTAAGGACGTTACGGAGCAGACCGACGTTTCATCCGTTCATTCAGCCCTCAACTCCGGCGAAGATGTCACCGTTGTAGACGTGCGCGAGCCCGCCGAGTACGAGGAAGGCCACATACCCGGCGCTCAACTCATCCCACGCGGTTTGCTCGAATACCAGGCCGCTGACAAACTTCCCGATAAGAACGCCCGCATCATCGTCCACTGCGCCCTCGGTGGTCGGGGCTCTCTGGCTGCCCAGTCCCTAAAAGAAATGGGCTACGAGAACGTCGCGAACATGGACGGCGGCGTCAAAGCCTGGCGCGAGGAGGGCTACGAAGTAGAGTAGTTCGTCGTCCCGGTGGTTCGCTCTCTAAACTTGGAGCGAGCCGCCTCCACATCGGGGAAGTTGTGTTCTGACCACTCTTTCAGAGGGGCCATCGCCTGCAAGAGTGACGAGCCGAGATCCGTGAGCGCGTACTCGACTTTCGGCGGGACGGATGGATAGACCGTTCTCTGGACGAGGCCGTTGCATTCGAGGCCGCGTAGGGTCTGGGTGAGCATCTTCTGGGAGACTTCTGCTATCTCCCGATGCAGGTCGTTGTAGCGACGGGTGCCATCGGCGAGCGCGTAAACGACCAGGATGGCCCATTTGTCGGCGACGAGATCCAAGACCCGCCGCGCACCAGCCTCCTGCGGAATGTCCGCTCTGCCGGAATCCTCGCTCTTACGCACCATAAGGTACGTATACCACTTTAAAGTGCCTTCTTGTAACCGGCTGCGCCCGCCCGTACCCTAAAAGCACGATCTACAAAGAGATCAAGGACTGGAACCAATGGACGAAAATCGCACGAACAATTCAGACACCCGCCGGACATCCGGCGCGATGCTCGTGGTATTTGGTCTATTCGGATTCTTTGGCCTGTTCTGGGGCACGTTCGCGGTGCTGCTGGCGGACCTGAGCGGTGCGTTGGACCTCTCGACGGGACCGCTCGGGGCGGCTTTGTTCGTTGGTGCGGCGGCTTCTATCGTTTCGATGGCCTCGCTCGGTTGGATGGCGGATAGACTCGGTCGGCGAGTCTTTATCCTAATCTCCCTGGGCGTGCTCGGGATCGGAATATCCGGTCTGGCTTTCGCCGGAAGCTACATCGCGTTGTTGGCAACGCTCATGGTGCTCTACGCCGCATCCGGGCTGTACGACGTAGGTATCAACGCCGCAGCCGTGGACTTCGAACGCGCCGCCGGATACCGCCTAATGGCTTTCTTCCACGCGGCTTTCAGCGCGGGTGGTGTAGTTGGAGCACTTTCGGCAGGTGCTCTGTTGCAGTCCGGTGTCGAATATGGCTCCGTGTACCTGGCGGTTCTGGTCCCGCTTTCTGGAATCTTTCTGGCCGTCGCATTGGTAAGTCTTCCCACGCCTGAGCGACCGCCCGACAAAGCGAATGCTTCAGGTGCTCTTAGGCGCAGCGGCACGCTCTGGCTCGTGGCTATAATCGCGACGCTGGGAATGTTCTCCGAAGGTGAGATGGAGCACTGGTCCGGCGTGTACTTGCGAAGCTCGCTGGAGTTACCGGCCTTGCTCAGTGCATCCGGCGTGGCAGTATTCTTCGCGGCGATGGCCCTGGGAAGATTTGGGGCGGGGTTCGTTGTGGTTCGCTTTGGCGACCGGACCACGCTGCTTGGCGCCGGACTCGCCGCCGCCGGAGGGATGACGCTTTCTCTGGCGACTCGCGAGCCGTTCGTCGTCGTGGTTGGGTTCTTGTTGGTCGGACTCGCGCTCTCGGCGGTTGTCCCGATAGCGTTCTCGGTGGCTGGAGATCTCGCACCCGGTAGAGCGGGAGCGGCGGTCTCGCTGGTCACTACGTTGAGCTACGGTGGGTTCTTGCTGGGGCCGGTGATCGTCGGTGGATTAGCGGAGATTGTGGGTTTGAGGCTCGCGCTGGGGACAATAGTCATCGCTGGAGCCTTGATCTCCATCCTCTCGCTAAGAATGCCCAAAGCGAAAACGTAGCCGCTCCTGACGGGCTGACTAGCCCAAAGCCGTCATGGACGGCGTGCTGATCCGCTTAGCTCGTCCTCAACCGTTTTCGAGTGCGTCGGAGAGACGTTTCTCGGCAGCGGCTACTTGGTCGTCTTCGATCCTGACAAAGAGTGGCTTCGCGCCAGATGTCCGGTAAGTCTCTGGAAGCTCCGCATCGGTAATACGCTGCACGGGACCATCGAAAAACTCTCCGAGACGTTCGACGGACTCCGGGACGTAAGGTGCTGCGTGGTAAGCGATAGAGGAGATCAAGACGGAACAAGCGTACAGCACGATTTCTGTCTTCTCGGGGTCTTCCTTGCGACTTTTCCAGGGAGCCGCCGCGTCGAAGAAGCGGTTGGCTCGCCGTCCCATCGAGAGTAACTCTCCAAAAGCATCCCGTGGTCGCGGAGCCATCATCCGCTCTTCGAAGCGACGCTCCAACTCCCGGAAATCTTCGAACACTTCGAGCACTTCGGCGGGCAGTTCATCGGGCTTCGTCAACTCGCCGCCGAAATATTTCTCGGAGAACGAAAGGGTGCGGTTGATGTAATTCCCAAGGTTGCCGATAAGGTCCGAGTTCACCCGGCTTTGAAACTCGCGCCACGAGAACGCGACATCGCCGGTCTCCGGCAGGTTCGAGGCGAGATAGAACCGCAGCGGGTCCGCTGGAAACTCGTCCAGCGCTTCGTGTAGCCAGACCGCCAGGTTGCGGCTCGTGGACATCTGCATCTGGCGCGGCTCGCCGTTCACCACGACTTCAAGGTTCATGAATTCGTTGGCCGGCACGTCGTAGGGCAGCTCGAAAGGCTCCTCGCCGTCTTCGCGCACACCGAGAAGCAGCGCGGGCCAGACCAGGGCGTGGAAGACCGTGTTGTCTTTGCCTATAAAGTGGATCAAGCGCGTCTCCGGCTCCTGCCAATACTCGCGCCAGCGATCCGGCTCCCCGACTTTCTCTGCCCACTCCATCGCCGAGGAGATGTAGCCGATACAAGCATCGAACCACACGTAGAACCGCTTATCCTCGAAGCCCGGCTCCGGAACCGGAACGCCCCAGGATATATCTCGCGTTATGGGACGTTTCTCCAAGCCGTTGTCGATGATGCCGAGGATGAAATTCTTGACTGCGGTGCGCCAGTGATCCTGGCCGCCCACATACTCCCGCAGCCGATCCGCGAACTTCGGCAGGTCGAGATAAAGATGTGTCGTCTCGCGGACTTCCGCTGGTCCACCCGTAACTTTGGAGTGCGGTTCTATAAGCTCGAACGCCTCGTACCAACTTCCGCAGTTGTCGCACTGATCCCCACGGGCCTCCTTGTAACCACAGACCGGACACGTCCCCTCCACGTACCGATCCGGCAAGAAGCGTCCCTCTGTAGGGCTGTACATCTGCTTGGATTCCGCCTCGGAGATATATCCGCCAGCCTTCAGCTTCCGATAGAAAAGTTGCGTGTTCTTCGCGTGAAGCGGCGTCGAGGTGCGGGAAAAGTTATCGAAGGAGATGTCAAAGCGTTGGAAAGTCTCCTCCATATGAGTCCACCAGTAATCCACGACATCTTGAGGGTCTTTGCCCTCGCGTTCGGCGGTCAGCGTGATCGGCACTCCGTGCTCGTCGGTGCCGCAGACGTAGACCACATCCTCGCCGCGCATCCTCAGATAGCGCACGAAAACGTCCGCCGGAAGGTAAGCGCCCACGATCTGTCCGACGTGCAAAGGCCCGTTCGCATACGGCAGAGCCGAAGTTACCAAGTATCGAATCTTGTTCTCATCCATACGCCTAGAATAGCACCTGCGACAACCCCTGCCGAAGACTTGCGCTGCAAGGGTAATGGTGTCGCACTTTCTGCTTCGGATGCCGTGCTAAGATGCGCGGCGTATGGATTCAGAGTATCTTCAGATCCCCTTCCGCCGACTCGCGCCTGATGCCCGCGAGCCTTCTCGCGCTCATGCGGGCGATGCGGGCTACGATCTTCGTTCCATAGAGCAGCTTGTTCTGCAGCCAGGTGATCGGGCTGTGGTCGGGACTGGTATTAGCGTCGCTATACCGGAGGGTTTCGCGGGGCTCGTGTTGCCGAGGAGTGGGCTGGCCGTAAAGCACGGAGTCTCGCTGGTGAATACGCCGGGGCTTATAGATTCCGGGTATCGAGGGGAGATCCGGATTCCCCTCATTAACCACGATCTCCACGAGTCTTTCGAGGTCGAAGTGGGCATGAGGATCTCGCAGTTAGTCTTCGTGCGGGCCGCCGGAGCCTTGTTCGCTGAAGTGGATCTCCTAGAGTCCAGCGCCGACGGCCGCGACGGCAGCGGATTCGGCTCCTCGGGAACAAACTAGTGAGGATCCACCTATCCGAAAACGACAAACGCCAGGAGTTTGCGCCGATCTCAGACGAGTCCGATATGATCCCCCGGATGACCTGTAACCTCTCTCTTACTAGCCTGACGGAGCCGTACTCGTGTTTCTGATGAGCGTGCCATCGGCTGAGAAAGTCCGTGAATTTCTCGATCATGAGCGGGATCTCCCGTTCTCCTACGACGAAGTCGGTATCACGCAGGAGTACGCGACCCGCGACGACGCGCCTCCGGGATACACCGCTGACCGCTACCACATCGTTCTCGGAGAGGGCGCGGAGGCTTTCGAGAAAGCCAAGAACGCGCTTCGTGCCTGGGGTCAATTCGAGCTCGAATGGGTAGAGTTGCTCCCGCGAAAAGCACCCCTCGAAGTCGGCGTAACCGTCGCGGTCATCGCCCGGCATTACGGTTTCATCTCGCTAAATGCCGCCCGAATCGTCCACATGGTCGAGGATCACGGTCCCGTCGAACGCTACGGCTTCGCTTACGGAACTCTCCCCGGACACGCCGAAAAGGGCGAGGAACGGTTCACCATAGAATGGGATCGCGAGACCGGCGCAGTCTTCTACAACGTGCTCGCCTTCTCCCAGCCAGCCCATCCCCTGGCCCGAATCGGAGCACCCTTCGCCCGCCGACTTCAGAACCGCTTCGCCCGCGACTCCGTAAGAGCTATGGATTCCGCCGCCAAACGCTGATTATCTCGGTAGGCGGGCCCTGAGTCTTAAATAGGCTACACTCCCCGGCGATGAGACTATGAACGGAACGACGCACGCTATTTTCGGGGTCGGGGCTCTTGCCGGGGCCGCGCTCGCGCTGGACGTTGAGCCTGCGTTGTACGCCTATCCGGTAGCTGTCGTTGCTGCCTGGCTACCGGACGTGGATAACCCACGGAGCACTCTCGGCAATGGACTCAGCCGGCGCAAGAATCCTATCGCCAATGCAGTTACTCGGCCTATCAGTTGGATGCTGAGGACGGCCTCTTTCACGCTGGTGCGGGTAGTGGGGCACAGGACGCTGACGCATTCGCTTCTCGGCATGGCGATCTTCCTTCTGCCAGCTTGGTTGCTTCTGGGGGATTTTCCGGATCTCATACTCGCCCTAGCCGCCGGATGTATCTCACACGTTGTGGCGGACTCTTTGAACACGCCGGGCGTACCGCTGCTGTGGCCGCTGCGCTGGCGGTTCCGATTGCTGCCGGGCGGGATGCGTTCCGGGGGCATCGCCGAGTTCTTTGTGGCAGCCGCAATATTCGTACTAACCGCCTGGGCTATCTACGAGGTATATCCGGCTCTTGGACGCTTGCTCGCCTGAAACTAGCGGTGTTCCAACCACTCCAGGGCTTTGCGGCTGTCGGGGTGGATGGCTCGTCCGCGAGTTTCGTTGTATTCGATGACGCGATGCAGGGCTTCCTTCGTGACTTCGTGGAGGTTGGAGTCGGCGAGTTTTCGTAGGCGTTTGACGCTCGGGTAGTCGCGGGCTGGTTCGATCTTGTCCGCTATATACACCGCGAGCGAGATGGCGCACATCTCCGGCGCGGCGGTGGTATGAATCCTGATGGCTTCCAAAATCTCTTCGTCCTCAATGCCCAACTCCCTACGAGACATCTCCGCCGCCACTGGACCATGCAGTATGCCTGGACTTTCGCGTTCGGGCTCGTTCAAAGTGAGGCTCCAGTTCTCGGCGAGTTTCAGCAACTTGTATTTGTTGACCTCGCGGGCTGCGTCGTGCAGGAGCGCGGCGAGTCGCGTTCTTAGGGGGTGAAGGTTGTGTACGTGAGCGAGATGCTCGGCGGTATCGGCGACGCGCTCGGTGTGGCCGAACCGCTTGTCCGAGAGCTTGTCGCGGGCGAGGGTTCGGGCTCTTTCCAGTATCCCGGAGAGGTCGTCCGTTTCACGGTTCGTCATGTGAGGGATTGTAGAATATGCGGATGAACAAAGAAAACGAAACTATACGCAGCGCGGAGATATTGGCAATTGGCAGTGAGATGTTGCTTGGCGAGTTGGTGGATACTAATTCGGCTTGGATCTCCTCTCGACTAGCCGCTCTCGGGGTGTCTATCTTCCGCCACACCACCGTCGGCGACAACCGCGACCGCCTCGTGGCCGCCATAACCGAAGCTACATCACGCTCGGACCTCGTGCTGACCACCGGCGGCCTCGGACCAACCTCCGACGACCTCACAAATGAATGCCTCGCCACCGCCGCCGACAAGAAGATGATCGAATACTCCGAAGCCCGCGACCACGTAGACCGCATGTTCGAGCGTTTCGGTCGCAAGCCGTCGCCATCCAACTACAAGCAAGCCCTCTTCCCCGAAGGCACTGACCTGATCCCAAACCCCCGTGGAACCGCGATGGGTGCTCTGCTCGAAGTCAACGGTTCGTTGGTGGCGACATTCCCTGGCGTTCCCGTGGAGATGAAGGGCATGTTCGAGGATACAGTAGAAGCCCTGATCCGGAACCGCAGCGACGGAGCGATAGTCTCCCGAACCCTCTGGTTTGTGGGGATCGGCGAGTCCGCGCTGGCTGAAAGGGTCCAGGATCTACTCGACGCCGAGAACCCAACGGTCGCGCCTCTGGCCGGTCAAGGCAAAGTACGGCTTCGCATAACCGCCCGCGCCGCCACTCCGCAGCAAGCACAAGAGAAAATATTTCCCGTAGCCGAGGAGATCCTGACTCGCCTGGGCGACTATTTCTTTGGCGAAGACGACGAGACTCTGGAGAGCGCCGTCGGGGTTTTGCTCAAAGAACGCGGTGCGACCTTATCCTTAGCGGAGAGTTGCACAGGAGGATTGCTCGCCAAGCGTTTCACCGATGCGCCCGGTGCTTCGGCCTACTTCACGGACGGCCTCATAACCTACTCCAACGAGGCCAAAGAGCGGCTGCTCGGCGTGCCGCATGAGCTTATAGTCGAGCACGGAGCTGTCAGCGAGCCGGTAGCGCGGGCGATGGCTGAAGGTGCGCGTCGGAACTCTGGGACAGACTACGGCCTCTCGGTTACAGGAGTCGCCGGGCCGGACGGCGGTACGGAGGAGAAGCCGGTCGGACTCGTCTGGGTCGGGCTCGCGGACGCGGAAGGTAGCGTGGCGCGGGAGTTAAACCTGCGGGCCTTCGCCAAAAGCCGGGAAGCCATAAGAGAGCGGAGCGCCAATGGAGCCATCGACCATTTGAGGACACATTTGGAGAAGCCAAAGCAATTTTCGGATTAGGTCTTGCTGTATACAAAACGAGGTAGTAGAATCCTCATCAGTTGACCGCACGGAGAGGAGGTGATCCAGATAGACGCATCGAGTAGTAGTTGCAGCAGGTATCTTCTGGGAGAGGTGGCTCTGACCTAGAACCGCTGAAAGCCCTGCGGGATCTCTGGGTTTAACCTCATCCGCCTCTCCGGTAGTTGAAGGCGGACGTGCTGGAAAGACCAGATACCTGCGTAAACTCGAAAGGGTACGGCCCCCGGACTTATCTAACCGGGGGCCACTTATTTGCCTCCACACGCTTATTGCATACAGTCCTTCAGCTAGCTTGCAACGAAGCTGGAGATCAGAAGTATAGTCACCGTGATCGAATTGAAGGTCGCATGCGCAACTATGGTCGGTACGATGCTTTCAGTGTAGCTGTAGAGGGCGCATAGGATCACCGCGAGCATGAAGATTCCCGCGATTATTACCGGCGATAGATGAAGCACCGCGAAGCCTGCGGATGAAAGTATCGCCGCAATGGCGAACGGCAGCCATGCTATTCCAGTTCCACCGGTCTCTCCACCAAGAGGTTTGCCGAGCAGGGATGTCGACAGTCGGTACAGGCCGCCGAAGATAGCCCCTCGAAAGACCAATTCCTCCACCGCCGGGCCAATGATCGCCACCACTAGATAAGATATTGGTATCGCGAGTGCCGGGTTGGAGGTCATCCAGTCGCTCAAGGTTCGCATCAGAGGCTCCTGGGCCGCATTCTCCGCCGAGTATCCTAGGCTTTGGAGTGTGACCGCGCTTATGACACCCACGATCACGCTCATCACAAACGCGCCGAATCCCACCATGACACCCAGCCCCAACCCGATGGGGAATCCATCTCGCGGACGAGCAAGACCCAGATGGACCAGCGAGTAGTCGGCTTTGCGGCCCAATTTTCGCATCACAAAGACTCCGGCGAAGAACAGACCGATGGTGAATCCGGCCAGCAACACACTTTGCAGCACCACGAACATCATCAGGACTTCGGGGCTGTCAGTCATCGGAGGCCGGGAGGTAAATGTCGCCGGTGGGCCAGCTCTCGCGCAGACCGGAGACGAGACGTTCTACTAGGAAACCCGGCAGAAGTTTGATGCTATCTAACTCCTTAGAATTTACCCATCGAAGTTCCTTGAGTGTTGGTTCCGCACCGTCCTCAACCTCTGGGTCACTACCGAGGGTAGCTTGGTCGTCCGGGGCCACCTCGATCAGCGCTGTAACGTCTATGGTGTGACGGCCTTTTTTCTGAAACTCGCTGACGTGCAGGATACCGGAGAAGCGTCCGGTCAGGCCGGTCTCTTCGGAGACTTCGCGTACGGCGCATTCTGGGATTGATTCTCCGGGTTCGAGGCGACCGCCGGGGAGAACCCAGTACGGGTCGAGGCCCGGTTTCTGGTGGCGTACGAGCAGGAGGGTGTCTCCTCGCGGGATCACCGCTCCCACGCGGATACCGAAGTCCATGTCTGAAGTCTCACGATGCTTGTCCATGCGAGTCGAGTATACAATCCGGCTTGTTGGATAGTGTGATCGGAGGCTCTGTGGACGTGATGGTGATCGGTGCTGGCGTGATGGGACTCTCCACTGCCATCTTGCTGCGCGAGAGCGACTTCGACGCTCATATCGTAGCATCGAAGCCTCCGCTTGAGACGACATCTTCTGTGGCTGCGGCGATCTGGTACCCGTACAAAGCCTCTCCCGAAGACCGAATTATCGGCTGGGGAAAACAAGCCTACGACGTGTTCGAGGAGTTGTCCCATCAACCCGAGACTGGCATTCACATGCGCGACGGGTTGGAGCTTCACTACGAGCCAGCACAGCCGCCGTTCTGGGCGAGCGCGGTGCCGAACGTCCGTCGGGTTTCGCCAGATGAGTTGCCACCCGGTCGCCGAGATGGATACGCTTTTGCCGTGCCCGTGATCGAGATGCCCATATACTTGCGTTATCTCGTCCAACGCTTCGAAACTATCGGCGGAAGCATCGAATACCGCGAGGTCGAATTGGTCGAAAGCGTTGAACAAGAGGCTAGGATAATCGTCAACTGCGCGGGGCTTGGAGCGCGGGATCTCGTCGGGGACACAACCACGCACCCGATACGTGGTCAGATCGTGCGCGTCCAAAATCCCGGCTTGACAGACTTTATCCTGGACGACGAAAACCCCGAGGGCGTAACCTACATCATCCCGCGCTCGGAGGACTGTATCCTGGGCGGAATCGCTGAAGAAAACGCTTGGGAGACGAAGCCCGACCCGAAGGTCGCGGAAGGCATACTCAGTCGCTGTGTAGGCTTGGAGCCACGGTTAGCTAAAGCCGAGATACTGGAGCACAAAGTGGGACTCAGACCAGGGCGACCGGAGATCCGGCTGGAGACAGAAGAGTTGGATGATGGCACCGCTTGCGTTCACAACTACGGTCACGGCGGATCGGGAATAACGCTCTCTTGGGGATGCGCGGCAGAGACGGCGGATTTGGTAAAAAGAGTCTCGGAGTCGTTGTGAGCGTCGCGTAGGAAACGCCTACGACGGCCTCGTGCCGACCTGACTACCAACCCAGACGTAGCCGTCGGACCAGACTTCACGCTTCCAGATCGGGACTATCTCTTTTATCCGCTCAATCGCGTACCGGCTGGCCTCAAACGCCGGGCCGCGACGGGGCGACGCCACGACTATGACTACGCTGGCTTCGCCGGGGTCTACGCGACCGAGCCGGTGGACTATGGAGACGTGTCCCACGTCCCACTTTTCCTGTATCTCAGACCCGATCTGCTGTAGCTTTTTATCCGCCATTGATCGATACGCTTCGTACTCCAAGTACTCCACGGAGTTGCCGGCTGATTCGTCCACCCGCGTGGTGCCGATGAACGTGTTGACCGCGCCACAGTCAGGTCGCTGTGCCGCTGCGACTAGAGAGCTCACGTCTATAGTGTCTTCGACTATGGCGAACACGTTATCCACCGGAGACGGGTGGTAGAAGCGCGATCTCATCACCGGGCTTGACTGGATCGGTCCATCGGGCGTACTCGTCGTTTATGGCGTAGGCGAGCGAGTCTTTCATTGGGACAATCTCTGGATGCCGAATGGCGATCTCGTTCCAAAGATCTCCCAACGTCGAGCCTTCTCGCACCGGCATCTCGGCCTCGCGGGTTCCTGCTAGATCCGCCGCCGCGCCGAAGAATTTTACCGTGACGTTTGGCATTTACTTCGCCGGGTCTTGTACGTAATCGGGTCCGACTATGACTTTCAGGGCGCGGGGGATGATGGAGAAATTCGCCGGGTCGTCGCCGATGACTTCGCCGTCGGCGGTGAACTCCAAGCCGGTCGTATTGGTCTCGGTCTCCACCTGGATTTCTCTGGCTCGGGCGAAGAATACGCCTTCACGGTCGACGTAGTCACGCTTCATGAGGGAGGCGGGGGCGAGCTGCAGCAGGTCTGTAACTCCCAGCTTCTCTATGATGACCACGTCGAGCAGGCCATCCTCGGGGTTGGCCTCGGGTGCGGCGAGCCAACCGCCACCGGCGTACCGGCAGTTGGCGACGACGATGTTGACGGCCTGCACCCGGTGAAGCTCACCGTCGAGGTACAGGTCTAGCTCGCGCACGTCGAAGTCTTTAGCGGCCTCTATGGAGGCCCGAAGGTAGGAGAGTTTGCCCCACTTTTTCTTCAATTCGCCTTCGTTGGCGTCGGAGATTTCCGCTCCTAGTCCGCCGGTCGCCGCGTTGATGAAGAAACGCTCCCCGATCCCCTCGGAGCGTACTCGTCCGCAATCCAGCGTTCGCACTCGACCCGTACGAAGCAACTCTTCCGCAGCATCGGCTTCCTCCGGGATGCAGAGCGTCGCGGCGAGATCGTTGCCGGTCCCGGATGGCAGTATCCCGAGCGTAACGCTTTCCGGGAAACCGGCCCTTCCGAGTCCGTTTACTACGTCGTTGACCGTACCATCGCCACCGGCGACAACGAGCAATCCTTCCTTCCACTCCTCGGCGGCTCTTACGGCATCCTCCGGGCCTTTGGTCTGGATCCAATCAAGATCGTAACCACTCAACTCGCGGCGCAACTCGTCTGGCTCGTAAGCACCACCGCCGGATGAAGGGTTGCAGATCACACGCGCCACAGACTCCGCCATTCAACGCCTCTCTTCGCTTCTTCGACCACCCTAGTCTACCCGGAACACCACGGACTCATAACCGTCCGCTCAAGATGCCTGCTGATACTCCGCCTCGGGCCGCGAGACTACCGCGACCGGCAACCACACGTCCCGACCGTCCAACCCAAGCCGCACCGCGATGTTTCCACCGTCCCCGGAAACGTACCGGACTTCCCCGACTCCGAGCGGGGTCTCAACCTCTTCTCCCACCGTGAGATCCGGCAGAAACGCTTCCCGCAATGCGGCTACGTAAGCCAACGCCAGTGACCTTCCAAGATGCGCTCCTTCATCCCGCCGATCCGCGACCAGGATACCCGCGATCCGATACAAATTAGCCCGACTGACCTGCGAGACCAAACAAGCCCGCACCGTCTGCCACACTAACCGCTCCTCGAACGCTGAATACCGCTCGCCACTCCTACCCAAAATCCCCATAACCCTCGGAACCGCCCGCCGCAACGCCTCTTCCACCGTCAAACCGTTGATCCCACGTGCATACACGTGCGGGTCCAATCGCTCCTCTTCCCGCCGCCGAGAAACACTCAACCAATCCTGCCTCATGCTAGTCTCCTTCTCTATCATGCCCCTATTATATCTCACTGAAGTTAGTGAAAACAGGTAAAAATCCTGCAAAGCGGTGAATTAGTGAACGTATGATGGGGTTTCTATATCGGATATTTGGTGGGCATGGGTTAGACTGTGTTTTAGAGAGGCTATTGTTAGGAGAGATGCATTGGATGCGGGCGAATTTCTTGGGCGGTTGAAGCGTGAGGTTATAGGGCATCCGGCGTTGACGCATCCGTTTTTGGAGCGGTTTGGGGATGGGGACGCGGACGCTGAGGGAGTCAGGAAATTCGCGGTTCAGTACTATCGGCATGTGAGGGTGAGTCGGTTGTATCTGGCGGCTTTGATCTCGAACTGCGCCCATGACGAAGCTCTGCAACTTGCCCTCGCCGAAGTCCTAATGGACGAGTACGGTCACCTCAACCCCGAAGAGACGCATCCCGCGTTGTACCGACGTTTCCTGACGGCGCTGGACATCACGGAAGAAGAATGGGAAGAGCCGCCGACGCTCCCGGAGATACAGCTCTACATAACAGCGCATCGCGAGTTGTCCGGGCATCCAGACTTCCGTTTGGGGCTCGGGGCGTTAGGACCGGCGAGCGAGTGGCCGGTACCCCCGATCTACGTCCGGCTCGCGGAGGGTTTGAAGAAGTCCGCTGGTTTGTCGGAAGAGGCTTTGGAGATCTTCACCAGCCACGTCACGATGGACGTTACCCATGCCAGAATAATGATGGACGCTATCGCCCCATACGCCGGGGACGAGGAAGGCCAGCGGAAGGTGCGAGAGGGCGCGATGCGCTCCCTGGATGCTCGCTCCGTGATGCTCGACGGGCTGTATAGGGAAGTCTACGGAGAGCCCGCCCCAATAGCCGAAGCCACCATCCGGGCCGGAGCCGCCCCGCGCTAGATGCCCGAACTCCCCGAAGTCGAGACCATAAAAGAAGACCTGCGCGAACTCGCAGTCGGAGCGAAGATAAGTCTGGCCGAAGTCTTGGACGACTCGCTTGTGGAGAACGTCACGTCTGCGGAGTTTGCGGACAGGTTGAAAGGATGCCGTGTTGTCGATGCGCGGCGGCGCGGCAAGAACCTTGCTCTGGATCTGGACTCGGAAGATTCTGTTGTGTTGCAGCTCAAGATCGGGGGTCAGCTACTCCTGGTTCCGCCGGTCGAAATACCAACGAGGTCGCTCATGTCCGTCCTGCATCTGGATGATGAACGGCAATTGTATTTGCGCGACGAGACAGGTTTCACGCGGGCTCGCGTCTTGAACGCGGAGGAGTTCGAGGCGTGGTCGGGGACGCTCGGGCTGGAGCCTTTCAGCGAGGAGTTTAGTGTAGAGTATCTGCGTGGAGAGTTATCTTCGAGGAGGGCTCAAATAAAGCCGCTGGTCCTGGACCAGAGTATCGTCGCGGGGGTCGGGAACATCTACGCGGATGAAGCTCTTTTCGAGGCCCGGATACATCCTCGGCGCAAAGCCAACTCGCTCTCGACGGAGGAGTGGACGGCGTTGCACGGTGCCATCATCGGCAACTTGCGGGCGGGTGTCGAGCATCGCGGAACTACATTTAGTTTGTATCGGGATGTGCTCGGTCGGGAAGGCGGTCATCAGGAGCATTTGAGGGTCTTCTTGCGGGAAGGGGAGGCGTGTTTTGGGTGTGATGGTGAGGTTGTAAGGGAGAAGGTTGGTGGGCGAGCGACGTTCGTTTGTCCGGCTTGTCAGGGTGAAGATGGCTTCGGAGGGGAACAAGCACTATTATTTGGTTAGGACGACGAGAGGAGAGGTACGATGGCGGATAAGTTTGATCTCGTAGTGATCGGCGGTGGGAACGCGGGTTATATACCGGCGATTCGGGCGAGCCAGCTAGGCATGAAGGTGGCCCTTATCGAGAAGCGCGAAGGCGGACATCTTGGTGGCACGTGCTTGAACTTGGGCTGCATCCCAACGAAGGCGCTTCTTCAGACGGCTCACATGCTGCACGATGCCAAGAACGGGCCGGAGTTTGGCGTAAAGACGGGTGACGTCGAGTTGGATTACCCGACGGCGGCCAAGCGACGCGAGGCCGTGGTGGGCCAGCTTCGCAAGGGTGTTCAGGGTCTGATGAAAAAAAACAAGATCACGGTCTACAACGGTGTCGGCTCCTTTGTCGAGCCTAAGAAGATCCAAGTGGAGACCGCGGACGGTACCGAGGAGTTAGAGGCCGAGAACGTCCTGGTCTCCACGGGCTCCGCCGTAAACACGCTGCCGGGCCTGGAGTTCGACGGTGAAAAGGTCATCTCCTCCGACGACATCATCACCAACAACGAGACCTATCCCGAGTCAATTATCATTCTCGGTTCTGGCGCGGTAGGTATCGAGTTCGCCAGCATGTACAACGACTTCGGCACTGACGTGACGGTCGTGGAGCTTCTGGATCGCATAGTGCCGCTGGAAGATGAGGAAGTCTCCGTCGTACTCAAAAAGGAGCTCGAAGGCCGGGGAGTCAAGATCCTCGTCGGTACTAAGGCGGACCCGGAGAGCCTGGAGAAGACCGACACTGGTGTGAAGATAAAGGTCGCGAGCGGTGACTCTGATGAGAAGGAGGCGACCGAGGGCGAGGGTGGCTCCTACGGCGGCGAGGATGCGCCAACGGGCGACGCGGATGGCGGAGATACGCTAGAGGCCGAGTGCCTGCTAGTTGCCGTGGGTCGAAAGACCGTCACCGAAGACTTAAACCTCGATGCTACCAAAGTAGAGGTCAGTGACCGGGGAACCATCGAGGTCGATGAGTTCTATCGGACGGGCGAGGACGGCGTGTATGCTGCGGGAGATGTGATCGGGGGTTACTGGCTCGCGCACGCTGCCGGACACGAAGGCATTATCGCCGTAGAGCACATGGCCGGAGAAGAGCCGATGCCGCTGGATCAGGACCTAGTCCCTCGGGTGACTTTCTGCCGCCCCGAGGTAGCCTCATTCGGGCTCTCTAAGGCTCAGGCCGAGGAGCAAGGCTACGAGGCCAAGGAGGCCAAGTTCCCGTTCATGGCTATTGGGAAGGCGCTCATTGAGGGTGAGCCGAACGGCTTCTTCAAGATCGTCACCGACTCGGAGACCGACTTGATCCTCGGTATGCACGCTATCGGGCCGAAGGTAACGGACCTTATAGCCGAGGGCGTCTTCGCCAAGCTAGTCGAGGGCACACCGCAGGAGATCGGAATGGCCGTCCACGCGCACCCGTCGCTGGCCGAAGTCGTAGCCGAAGCCGCGATGGCCGTAGATGGACACGCTATTCACTTCTAGGAGAGATCGGAGATGGGTAGCGAAGCTGGAGAGAACCCCTCACTAGCAGAGGAGCTTTCAGGGCGCGCAATGGGCGTGTTCTTTCTGACCGCGTTCGGCGCAGTTTGGGTCTTTGGAAACTCCTCATCGCTGCCGGATACGATCCTTGCGATTGTGTGGGTAGTGGGAGGCGTGATCTGCTTGCTCTTGTTTGCTTGTGGAATCTATCTGCGCCGAACTTCCCGGTTGGTGAAGAGCGAGACACGTAGCATGACGAATCGGGATCTGCGTCGGCGTTTCAACCAAGTCTTCATAGCGGAAGGTGTCGGCATTGGAATCGTGGTGGTCATCTGTGCAAACCTAGGTTATTCGGAGTGGATACCGGCTGCAGTGGCGCTCGTAGTGGGTTTGCACTTCTTCCCGCTCGCACGGCTTTTCCGTATGCCGCTCTACTACTTTACCGGTATCTCTCTCTGTGTAGTGTCGGTTGCTACAATGATCGCGGCTTCGATCCTGGATTATTCGGAAGCTGTGTGGTTTGTGGTGCCAGGTTTAGGATCTGGACTGGTACTGTGGACCACCGGCGCTATGCTGGTCGTCGCTGGACTCAAGATGTCGAGTTCCGACCGCCAGCCCGTGAGATAAGTGTCGCGCTGCGACCGCCACCGCGTGCGGTAAGACACCACCAAATTCTCAGAGAGATATTCGGGCGAGGACGTATTGGTTCAGCCAAGCATCCGTGGGATATAGGCAAGTGTTGCTGTGGCAATGATCCCGAGGAGTGCCAACTGCTCTAGAAAAAGTCCGAGTATCAGAAGCCTTCGAGCTGCTTGATCGTCTCCATCGTAGAGTAATCTTCTCAAGCCAAGCACAATCAATCCGAATCCCACAAGTGCCGTCGAGAAGCCGGACAACGTGGAATTGAAGGCCGACGGAAAATCTCCATCCGAAACGAAGATCCACCCTGTCAAGATCGCAAACAGACCAAAGCCGATCTTACCCACCGCGTAACGCTTCTTGCGTTCCAGAGGATTGTGGGATTCGGCGGCTTCGATCTGCCGCTCAAAGAACCGGCGTATGACGTTTGTCGATCTACGCGAGTCCATGCTCAACGTCCACTACTGATCCGGGTTGCGGTGGAATCCGAAAACAGGATCAGGTAATTGTCCAACGCGCTAGCCTCAGTAGTGTGCCCAAAATCGCTCCAATGCTTCCAGCCAAAAACAGGAAATATCCGAACAACGTCAAGCCCAGCACCTTTTGCCCTCGACGACGCAAGAGAGCGCACGAGCCGGTCACAATTGCTCCGATAGCAGCGAAAGGTAAGAAGAAATCTTGCAGTCCATCGCCAGTCGACGATGATGGCAGCTCTCCAAAGATTAGATCCCCGGACAATCCTATGAACCCCAGAAGACCTGCGAGAATCATTGCAAACGCACCCGTCCTGGTGCCGTCGATTGGAGCGAGACCGTCCACGAAAGACTCGGCTGCCGCGATTTGCTTTGTCAAGAGATCGCGCATATCTTTCACCGTTCTGCGTGAGTCGAACTTGGCAACTGCAGCTTAACACGCCCCTTCTATTTCGTGGGGATCAGTCAGATGGTGAAATCGTCTGTAGCCGTGCTTTTGAAACGTTGCGATTGGACACACGGCACTGACGGTCTTTGGTGCGTTAACATATGGGAAATATCAAGGGAGATAGGAGAGCCGTGGCCCGCAGACAGATCAACTTGAAAGTCCTCGAAAACGGCCAGAAGACCTTCGAGGTTCGTCACCGCTGGGAGGATCGCCCAGTGAAGCCGCCGCCGGATGGTATGCCCGTCGAATACCTGCCGTTCAAGCAGCAGCGTAGCAACCTTCCCGGTGCGCACGGTCGCCCGGAGTGGTTGAAGGCCCGCGTCCCGGACGGCGAGGTCTACCGGGACATCAAGGAGACGATGCGCGGTCTCGGGCTGCATACCGTTTGTGAGGAAGCCCGTTGTCCCAACATCGGGGAGTGCTGGAACAACCGCACCGCCACGTTCATGATCCTGGGCAACGTCTGTACTCGTTCCTGCGGGTTCTGCGCCGTTTTGACCGGCAAACCATCCGAGTTGGATATCGACGAGCCCGGTCGCGTCGCCGATGCCGCGAAGCAGATGGGGCTCGAACACGCCGTGATAACCAGCGTCAATCGCGATGAGTTGGCGGACGGTGGAGCGTCCATCTTCGCCGCCACGATCCAGGCCATACGCGACGAAGTGCCCGGTTGCGCTGTCGAAGTGTTGACTCCGGACTTCAAAGGCGACCACGATTCCATTAGGACTGTAATCGACGCCCGCCCGGATACTTTCAACCACAACATCGAGACCGTACCGCGCCTCTATCCGGCTGTTCGACCACAGGCCAAGTTCAAGCGGTCTTTGGAAGTTCTTCAGTACGCCAAGCACCTAAACCCGGACGGGCTTACCAAGAGTGGCTTCATGGTTGGGCTCGGCGAAGTCGAGGAGGAACTTCACCAGACGATGCGGGATCTCCGTGACCACGAGGTGGACATCCTGACCATTGGACAGTACCTGCGCCCTTCGGAGAACCACTTGCCGATGAGTCGCTACTACAAGCCAAAGGAATTCGCGGACCTTCGCAAGTACGGTTTCTCGTTGGGGTTCAAGCACGTCGAAAGCGGGCCACTCGTCCGCTCCTCGTATCACGCCCACGAGCAGACCGCCGATGCCCGCAAGAGCGTCGCGAGCGTCTAAAACTCGCGTGACCCTAGAGAGACCGGTACCGGCGCAATCGACCGTCGAAGTGCGGCGGTTGTCAGGCCTGACGGCCTACGCCGAGGCTTGGGAGTTACAGCGCGAGTTGGCACGGCTTCGGAAGAAGGATGAAGTTCCGGATACTTTCTTGTTGTGTGAGCATCCGCCGGTCTTTACGGTTGGTCGGGCGGCGCGGGATGCGTCGAATCTCGGGGCGGGGGAGGAGTATCTGCGGTCTCTGGGGGCCGAGGTTTTCTGGAGTGATCGGGGCGGAGACGCTACGTTTCATGGGCCGGGTCAGCTTGTTGGGTACCCGATCCTACGCCTCAAAATCCACGATACGCACGCCTATCTGCGGGGGCTCGAAGAGGTTATCGTGCGGGTGTTGGCGGAGTATGGGCTGGAAGGCTGGCATCATCCCGAGTACACGGGAGTTTGGGTGGGGGAGAAGAAGGTTGCGGCGATAGGCGTGAAGTTTTCGTCTGGCTGGATCTCCTCTCACGGCTTCGCCTTGAACGTCTCGACGGATCTCGCCTGGTTCGACCACATCACACCTTGCGGAATTCAGGAGTTTGGCGTAACGAGTCTGGAGAAGGAACTAGGCCGTGAAGTCCCGATGGCAGAGGTCGAAGAGAAGATCGTGCGTCACTTCATCGAGTCGTTCGGTTAGTTTACTTACTGTCGCCGCGGGTAATAGCTGGCATGCTCGAACTCTAACCAACTATAGAAGGAGACGTGGAATGCTAAAAGGCGTAGCGGTAGTCTGGATGCCGGTGCAAGATATTGAGCGGGCGAAGAGCTTCTACAAAGACACTCTGGGACTCGAACTTACCAAAGAAGACGGCGACTGGGCCGAAGTCGACGCGAATGGCCTCACGCTCGGATTGAACGGTCGCGAGCCGTCCGGCGCGGCGGCTGAAGGTGGCCCTGTGGTGACTTTCCAGCCAGAGAATAGTCTCGAAGAGACTGTGGAGAGTTTGAAGAGTGCCGGTGTCGAGGTTCCGGCGGAAATCTCCGAGCATCCCTGGGGTCGAGTCGCGACTTTCAAGGACTCCGAGGGTAACAACGTCCAGCTTTACGAGCCGCCCAAGTCCTAGCTTAGGCACTACAAACCGAATAGATCAGAGTTACCGCCTCACCGTCCGATGAGAGGAGCGTGGGGCGGTATTTTTCTGTTCCCTTGTGAGGTCCCTCGCAACTCTTGGGCGCTTGCGGCGTAACATGAAGGCAGACGGCGCGAGAGAGGCTCATCCGGAGGCGAATTGGAAACCTTTACGCTAGTTTTGATAGTTCTGGCGGCTCTGGTGTCGGTCGTGGTAGTGGTCTCAATGATTCGGCAACCGGCGCTGCGGAGGATCGGGCTCCGCAATTTCGGGCGGCGCAAGTGGAATACGGTGCTCGTCATCCTGGGCTCTATGGTTGGCACGGCCCTGATCTCGGGTTCCCTGGTCCTGAACGACAGCACCGCCCGATTTCAGGAGAATGAAGCCCGCGAAACCCTTGGCGAGATCGACGAAGTAGTCCAGAAAACCTCTCAACGCCTACCCAGCGACCGCCGACCCGTCCCATCCTTCGACGAATCGATCATCTCCGAGATCACACCCTCAGCCATCCGTGCCGCCACCAAAAACGCTGAAGACGGACCCGCGAGCTTGGACGGTTCACTTGGAGCCCTGATCGGCGAGGTACCCGCCGAAGCTCTAAATGAGAAAGGCAAAACCACAATCCCAAGCCCGGCGGTCACCGTGATCGGCACGGACTGGAAAGACCTCGAAGCGTTCGGCTCCACGCCGCCACCCGAATCTGAACGACCAGCCCCAAAACCCGGCGAAGCGTACATCTCCGAAAGCCTGGCGAGCGCCCTGGAACTCGAAGCGGGCCGAAAAATACGCATGAGAGGCGCAGCCGAACCAAAAGAGTTTGAGGTAGCGGCGGTACTTCCGGAGACGGGCATATCTGGCTACAAGGGACGTTTTTCAAGCTCGGAAGGCACGATGCTGGTGGCCCCGACGGAGGCTCGTGGGCTGCTGGACGTGAAGGCCGATCAGGTGAACACGCTCTTCGTGAGCAACGCGGGGGATATCGTTGAGGGGTCGGACGCTTCAGGACGGGTGAAGGATGGCATTCAGGATGTCTTGAAGGGCGATGGGTCTTTCGAGGTCGCGCAGGTCAAAAAAGACACTATCGAGCAGGGCGGCCTACCTATAGGACAGGTGTTCTTGATGATAAGTTCTTTCGCGATCCTG
>JBGTFQ010000017.1:0-9078 GCA_041747155.1 Rubrobacteraceae bacterium | reverse complement strand
GACTAGAGCTTTCGGGTCCGAGATATAGTCGGTGGTCGCCCCGATCTCCTTGGCTAGTGGCACTTCGGACTGATAGGTCGTAACCCCCGCATCCTTCGCGTCCACCACTAGAGCGTTGATCTCGGTCTCGTCCGCTATCTTTAACAGACTCTTCAATTTCTCCCCGACCTCATACCTCGGTACATAAAGACCTTTGACAGCCTCTGGAGTCACCGAGCTTTTGTTGGCCTGGATCTTCTCGTTCTCAGTTTTCCATCTTTAGAACCCGAGGCTTGGGTGGTCCCGGCATTGCTGCTACCGGACACAGATTCCTTATCCTCTGTGTTGCCCCGAGAGTTCTTCTTGCTAGATTCTCCCTGTTCGGCGTTTGAATCGTTCCCGCAACCGGAGGGTAGATACACTAACGGCAGCATCAGTAGCACAAACAGCAGTAAGCGATATCGGCCAATCCTCAGTAGTTCCTGTGTGGATACTCTCAAACGTCCTACTCCTTGGAGATTCGCGGACCTCTAACGATATGAAGTCCCGAAAACACGATGGGTCGAAGGGTCGATTCGCTCTTGGTCACGAGCATCATACCCCGAAGCCGTTGTTGCCAACGCCGAGAGATGGATCTCTGCGAGCGCTGCAAGCCAAAATAGACCTTAGTCGCTCGCCGCCCAACCCATTCAACCGAACTTCCGCAGGTAGAAGACTACAACCACCGCGAAGCCCAGGTGACTATCCTATACTCTTTGAGTGAACCGGCGTTGCTGAAACTTTGTGCTGGTTGCTGCGTATCTTGCTCCATATGAGTTCTCTGAAGGAGAAGAGAGTGGAGAAGCCGCGGATGGACAGGGATATATACCTGCTGATGTCGATGAAGCGGCAGCTAGAGGAGGCGCGAGGTCTGGGACTTGAAGACCCGCAACTGAAGTATCGGGAGCAGCCACCGATGCTGCGTACGTGGGTGGCCGAGGCGGAATCCGTCGAAGAAGCGGAGATGGGCGGCTACTATCATGGAGATGACTTGATCGAGGGCGCTTGCGACCAGCTTCGTCGTCTGGTAGCTGAGGGTTATGCGGTGATAGAGTCGGACGAATCGGAGCCCCAAAGCGGCGTGGTCTCCATCACTGATAAGGCTCTACAGAGGATCCGGCAACGCCAGGTTTTCGAAAGTAATTTACCTCGTCACCTGACGATGCCGGAATTCTCCCTGGTCGGGGGCCTGCGGGTGGGTGTGATGAAATTGTGGAGAGCTGACTGGGAGGGACACGTAATACGAGCCAGGAATCGCTGGTATCTGGTCTCGCCAAAGAAAGCATCGGGCTTCGATAATGATGACGTAGATGCCACCGAAGGTCTGGATATCGACGGTCGTCCCGCCCACATTGGGTTGCCATACCTACCGGAGACAGAGCGTCCGCTACCGAGAAGTATGAGACATTCACAGTCTTGGCGTTCGAAAGACCTCTACGGTGAGTTTTGCGCAGCGGATGGAGTCCACGAAGTCCATGCTCACATAGGACTTACCGCACCGTTCCGCACAATCGGATGCCTTATAGCTGTAGATGGTGTCGTGATCGGCGGCGATGTCAGCAAAGAGTTTGTCACCTGATCTCGGACACCCGATTCTCTGCGACGTTCACCCCGTACTCCAATCCATCGACCAATGCCTGCCAACTCGCCTCGATAATGTTTTCTCCGACTCCTACCGCGCCCCAGACCCGCTTGCCGTCGGTGGAGTCTATTAGGACGCGGGTGGTCGCGGCGGTGGCCCGGTGCTCGTCCAGGATGCGGACCTTGTAGTTGCTCAGGTGGATCTCCTGTAGTTCCGGGTAGTGGGGGCCGATTGCATCGCGCAGGGCTTTGTCCAGAGCGTTCACAGGACCGTTGCCCTCGGCGGTCGAGATCACGCGCTGACCCTTCACATACAACTTGATGGTAGCTTCGGTCTTGGCTTCTCCGTCAGCTCGCTTGTCCGTGATAATGCGGAAGGTTTCTAGCTCGAAGAGTGGCTGATCCTCACCCATCGTCCGCCCGATAAGCAACGCGAGTGAAGCATCCGCCGCCTCGTAATGGTATCCCTCGTATTCCCGCTTCTTTATGGCGGAAAGGATCTCCGTCGCGTCGCCCGTCTCTATCCCTAACTCCTCGGCCTTCGCCCGGATGGAGTTCTTGCCAGAGAGCTCTCCGACGGGCGTGCGGCGCACGTTGCCGATGGATTCGGGCGCGACGTGCTCGTAGGTCGCCGGGTCTTTGCTGATTCCATCTACGTGCAAGCCGCCCTTGTGGGCGAACGCGCTCCGCCCCACGAAAGGCCGGTGAGTGTCTGGTGTTAGGTTCATCAGCTCCGAGACGTAGTTGGAGGTCTCCGTGAGCCGCTGTACCTGTTCATCGTCCATCACCCGCAAGCCCATCTTGAGTTGCAGGTTGGCGATAACCGGTACGAGATCGCAGTTTCCGCAACGCTCCCCGACGCCGTTGATCGTCCCCTGAACGTGCGTCGAACCAGCCTCGACCGCCACCAGAGCGTTCGCCACCCCGCAACCAGAATCGTTATGGGTGTGGATGCCGACTTCGACCTCGGGGAACTCGCGCACGGTGCGTGACACGATCGCTTGCAACTCCGTCGGCAGCGTGCCGCCGTTGGTGTCGCAGAGGACGAGCGTAGTCGCCCCGGACTCTGCCGCTGCCCGTAGCACTGCCAGCGCGTATTCCGGGTCGTCCTGGAAACCGTCGAAGTAGTGTTCGGCGTCGAAGATGACTTCTTTTCCGGCGTTCGCCAGGTAAGCAACGGTATCTTTTACGGATTCTATGTTCTCTTCCGGCGTGGTGCGGAGGACTTTCTCCACATGGAGTTTCCAGGTTTTGGCGACGATGCAGGCCACGGGGGCGGAGAGCGCCGGTAGCAGC
Source organism: Rubrobacteraceae bacterium (assembly GCA_041747155.1). Lineage (GTDB taxonomy): Bacteria > Actinomycetota > Rubrobacteria > Rubrobacterales > Rubrobacteraceae > JACDDK01. The sequence goes on along the minus strand of JBGTFQ010000017.1, from coordinate 6,183 downwards.
GTAACCGCCGGGTCGTCTTTGGCTTGTCCGTGGGGGCGGCGGGCTCTTGTGAAGGCTACGAGTTTTGCGTTTTGTAGTTCGTTGGCATCGAAGTTCTCGAAGAATTCCAGGTCTTTGGGGTTTGAGGCGGGGAATCCGGCTTCTATATAGTGAAGGCCGAGAGCGTCGAGTTCGTGGGCTATCCGGATCTTATCCTCCGTCGTCAGGCTCACGCCTTCGCGCTGCGTCCCATCCCTCAACGTCGTGTCGAATAGCTTTATGCTCACGCCACACCCTCTCCCGCCGCTACCCAACGACTCACGGCCTGCGTCACTTCTTCTGTCGTTTTATTTCCCCCGATGTCCGGCGTTAGGAAACGGGCTTCGAGCGCGACGGAGACGCCTTGCTCTATGGCTTCGGCCACGTCTGGTCGACCTAGAGTGTGTCGGAACATCATCGCGGTGGAGAGGATCGTCGCGTATGGGTTAGCCTTGCCTTGCCCGGCGATGTCCGGGGCGGAGCCGTGGACGGGCTCGAATATTCCGGGCGTGCCGGGTTCGCCGAGCGAAGCCGACGGCAGCATGCCCATCGAGCCGGGGAGCATGGCGGCCTCATCCGAGAGGATGTCGCCGAAGAGGTTCTCCGTGAGCATTACGTCGAAACGCTTCGGGTCCCGGATCAGGAACATAGCCGCCGCATCCACCAACACATGCTCTAACTCCACCTCGGGATATTCTTCTGCGACTTCCACCACGACTTTGCGCCACAGACGGCCTGTCGCCATCACGTTAGCCTTGTCCACCGAGGTCAGGCGGCGTTTGCGGCGTTTCGCGGCCTCGAAAGCTACTCGCGCTACCCGCACGACTTCATCCCGCGTGTAGACCGAGAGATCACTGGCCCGATTCTCCCCCTCTTCTTTCTCCCCAAAGTATGCTCCACCGGTCAACTCCCGGATAATGAGCACGTCCACACCCTCGACGACTTCCTTCTTCAGAGTGGAGGCTTCGAGCAGCGCGGGGAGCGCTACGACGGGACGCAGGTTGGCGAACGCCCCGAGATGTTTGCGGAGCTTCAGAAGACCAGCCTCCGGGCGAACGGGAGCGGCGTCGAAGTCCGGATGGCCGACGGCGCCGAGTACTACGGAGTCCGAGGCTGCGGCGGCTTCGAGGGTTTCGTCGGAGACGGGGTCGCCTTCGTCGCGTAGGGCCGTACCCCCGATCTTGCGTTCCTCGTATTGGAGCTTCACGTCGTAGTGAGCCGCCGCTACGTCCATAACTTCGCGCGCGGCACCTACAACCTCCGGCCCGATGCCGTCACCTGGTAGTAGCAGTATGTTGAAAGAATCACGCATATCTTCTCCTAAAATTCCGGTCTGGACTTCAGCCACTCTGCCCCACGGGGACGGAGTGCCGCCGCGAGCAATTTCTCCGCCCGCCGTTCATCTACTATTTCGTCTTCGTTCCAAAGCGTGTGGAAAAGTTCGCTCAGGAACCCCTCCCCGAACTCCTCCAAAGCCACCGCCGCGAACCGCAGCAGCAAGTTCTGATGCAGCATCTGGCTATCCGCTCCGCCACGCCCTTCGAAGTCTCGCACGGTCAGGCCCGGCATCTCACCGATTTGTTGGAGATGATCGCTCATCGGCAGTCCCGTCCTCCGAGCTACAATGACCGCCGCCGCTTGCGGTAAGAGCTCCCCGAGCCAAGCCGGAGTCTTCACAACCTCATGCTGCAGCAGGAATGCGTGCGCCAACTCGTGCCAGATCGCGAGCGGCAGAGTAGCCTGCGTACGCGGCTGAAAGATCGGCGACAACTCCTCCGGCAGCACGAGCGCGGGTGGCGTCACGGAGCGCGTAAAGTAGGGGAGACCCGTTGGATAGGGACGCTCGCTCTCCCGAGGCGCGATCTTCCAGTCCTCGTTCGCCACGAGCATCGCCGTAGCGTCTGGCGGCTCAACGGCCAGAACTTCCGAGAGGACGTCCGTACCTTGCGTCAGGTAGTGCTGAACCTCTCGTGCTCGATTCGCCAGGTGAGGTGGATCGAGCAGCGGGACATCACCCTCCCGCAGCCGGTAGCCGGGGAGGATGACGGATCTCGGAGGCGTCGCTACGGAGTTACCGCCGCGTCCCACTTCACACCGACCCTTCCAGCCGTGTACACATTGACCGCCCGAACGTAAGCGCGAGCCGCCGCCTCGACCACGTCCTGCGAGAGGCCGCGCCCAGCGTACTCGTTACCTTCGAATTCCACCGAGACCCGCACCTCGCCCAGCGCGTCCTTGCCGCCCGTAACCGCGTCTATGCGGAAGTCTGTCAGGCGGCCCTTGATGTTCGTGGCGGCGTCGATGGCGCGGAAGACCGCGTCCACCGGACCTTCGCCCTCGGCCTCGGCCTCGAAGATTCCTTGTTCAGCGTGCGAGATGGTCACGGCGGCGCGGCTCTGGCGACCGGTCGCGGCGACGACCCGGAAAGTATCCATCACGAATTTGCCCTCGAAAGCCCCAACTTCGTCGGCGGCAATAGCTTCGAGGTCTGCGGCGGTGACGGATTTTTTGTTGTCGGCGATCTCCTTGAAACGTACAAACGCCCGCTTGAGGACTTCACCCTCAACGTAGTAGCCAAGCTCCTCCAGCGCGTCCTTGAGAGCGTGGCGGCCAGAGTGCTTGCCGAGAAAGATATTCGTACCTTCGAGGCCGATGTCCTTTGGAGTCATGATCTCGAACGTCCGCCGGTCCTTGAGAACGCCGTCCTGATGAATCCCGGACTCGTGCAAGAAAGCGTTACGACCCACGATGGCCTTGTTGGGCGGAACCTCGTAGCCGGTGACGTTCGAGATCATACGCGAAGTATTCGCGATCTGACTCGTCTCGACCCCAACCTCGACGTCGTAGAAATCGCTCCGCGTCTTGAGCGCCATCACGACCTCTTCGAGTGAAGCATTCCCGGCTCGCTCGCCGATACCGTTGATCGCGACCTCTATCTGCCCGGCCCCAACTTCGACCCCCGCGAGTGAGTTGGCGACCGCCATCCCCAGGTCATCGTGACAATGCACCGACAGCACCCGATCCGTGAGCCCTGGAACCCGCTCTTGCAACTCCATCAAGAACCTGGCGAACTCCACCGGTGTCGTATACCCGACCGTATCCGCGACGTTAATAACGTCCGCCCCGGCCTCCACCGCCGCCGCCACGACCTCCGAGAGAAAGCCAATATCCGTGCGCGTCGCATCCATCGGTGAGAACTCCACGTTCCCGCACAGGCTCTTGGCGAACGTGACGGCCTCACCGGCCATCTTCAGAATATCCTCCTGGTTGGAGCGCATCTGGTGCTCGATGTGCAGGTCCGAAGTGCCGACGAACGTGTGAATGCGCGGTCGCTCCGACCACTGCACCGCTTCCCAGGCCCGCACTATATCCTGCTCGTGAACGCGGGCGAGACCGGCAATTCGCGGACCCTTCACTTCGGCGGCGATGCGGGAGACAGATTCGAAGTCTCCGTCCGAGGTGATCGGGAACCCCGCTTCAATTACATCTACTTCCAGTCGGGCGAGTTGGCGGGCTATCTCCACTTTCTCGTCTACCGACAGCGAAATACCCGGTGATTGCTCTCCATCGCGAAGCGTGGTGTCGAAGATCTCTACTCGACGCATATGTCTTTCATCTCCCTACGTTGAAAATTAGATTGAAACTAAATGCTGGGTGATTGGTGGCGGCGGGCAGCCGGTTAAAGACCGGGGCTGATAATTCGCCCGGCGGCCACCCTGGTTAGTCGTAGGATGACGGTAGAAACGCGCACGTTGTTAGAGACTCACCTTCATAGAGATGGTTAGTATCTCATCCTCGGACAGAAAACGCAACCTCAAAACAACCCACCTTATTTTCCAAAGGCACTACCGTCTTCGATAGCTTTATAGAGTCAGTGTTCTTATGCAAACGATCTAAGATTTATCTACTTGGTGCACACTCTCTTGTACCGCTGGCTCGGGCAAGGGAAAAAGAGTAAGGAAGCGCTTGATCGCCGACTCGTCGCCTTCGATCTTTATGTCTCTGAGGCGTAGCGTTTCAGCGAGGGAGCCGCCACCATAGACCAGACCGGCTAGCGTGTTGGAGTCAGACTCGACAATGGCGTCGGGCCGCTCGGCGCTTCCGCGAACAACGTCTAAGCGTCCATCTGCGACCACGGCCCGGAACACATCCTCGCCGAATCTGAGCTCGTAAGTAGCGCTCATGCCGTCCGCACGATGGGAGTCGAACATCGTTCGGAATGAGAGGATGAGGGAATCTACACCCAGAGCGGCATCGTAGGGCTTCGAAGGAGATCGGGCACCCCAACGACCGAGTTGGACGAGAACGGGCTCCAACTCCTTTCCCCACTCGGTCAACTCGTAGACCTTCGAGGCTGCGGGCGGAGGTAGCTTCCTCCGCTGCACAACACCTACACCCTCAAGCTCCCGCAGGCGCTGAGCGAGGACATTGGGACTAACTCCAGGCAGACCTGTTCGCAGGTCCGTAAAACGCTTCGGTCCCAGCACCAACTCGCGGACTGTCAGAAGAGCCCATCGTTCACCGACGAGGTCCAGGGCGTGAGCCGCCGCGCATCCATCATCGTATGTACGTCCTGTAGCCATAACCAAGATTTTACCACCACAGAATCTAAACTCGGACTTATAGGTAAGATTTTACAATTTATTGGTTGTTTTTTAGGAGTGTCTCTGTATTCTCCTCTTAGATGACCGTAAGCCGAGGAAAGGAGAAGCAATTATGGCGGAGGACAACACTACCAACGAGGCCCAGGCTTATCCGCAGCCGCCGGAGCCGAGCCCTGATCTCAAGGGCCTGGACAGGTTAGTGGGTACTTGGGAGACGTCCGGGGGCGCCCCAGGGCAGGTTTCCTTCGAGTGGATGGAGGGCGGCTATTTTTTGATCCAGCACGTCGATCTCGAGCAGTACGGACAGAAGATCAAGGGTATGGAGATCATCGGTCACGAAAGGCCATTCGGCGAGGAGCCCAGCGAGGACATAAAGTCTCGCTTCTACGACAACATGGGTGACACCCTTGACTACGTATACGAGCTTGAGGGCGACACGCTCACGATATGGGGTGGAGAGAAAGGTTCTCCGGCGTACTTCAAGGGCACCTTCAGCGACGACGATAACACTATGTCCGGGGAGTGGGTGTATCCGGGCGGCGGTGGCTATAAGTCGACCATGACTAGGGCCGAGTAACCACATTCCCAATCGGATTCCACCTGAACAGGGCTTCCGTGTAACGTGCGGCGCGCAAGTGATATCAAGGCAATACAAGGAGGAGGACGGGTCGAGATGAGGAATATGACTGAGATCACACAAGTTGGCTGCATGTGCGGGCATGTCCAACTCGAAGTGGAGCGCACACCTATTGTCAGCGCCGAGTGTTGTTGCAATAGCTGTCGCGAGGCGGGCGCACGATTGCAGACCCTACCCGATGCTCCACCGGTTCTGGACATAAAAGGCGCGACGCGGTTCGTCCTCTACCGCAAGGACCGTGTCCACTTCCTCAAGGGTGCAGAGCTGCTCAAAGAATTCCGTCTTAAACCAGACGCAAAGACCCGCAGGGTCGCCGCCACCTGTTGCAACACGCCAGTTTTCCTTGAGTTCAAAGGCGGTCACTGGCTCAGTCTTTATGGGAGCCTTTGGCGCGACGGAACGCTACCCACGCTCGAAATGCGGACTATGACGGCTGACCTGCCGGATGCTTCGGTACTTCCGGACGATGTCCCTAACGCCAAAAGCCAGACGCTCCCGTTCTTTGTCAAGCTGATGGGCGCGTGGATCGCGATGGGATTCCGTAGCCCGAAGATGCCCGTGAAAGGAGAACTACATGTTTGAGACGGACAGCAACATGCTGCCAGAGGCTAAGTCGTAGAGAAATTGACGAGACTAAATGAGATAGATCTACGAGGAATAAGGAGGGCTTATGCAACTGGTAGTAACGCAGAACATCACGCTCGATGGTGTGATCGAGGCTACCGGAGGATGGTTTGCCCCTGCCGCAGACGAGACCGACATCGACAACTCCGACATTGAGGCGACGTTACGCGAGCACATGGAGGGACAAGATGCGCTGCTGCTCGGGCGCAATACCTTCGAGAGCTTTCGCGGCTACTGGCCGCATCAGACTGATGACACTACAGGCATCACCGACCATCTCAACAGGGTCCGGAAGTACGT
>JBGTFQ010000016.1:0-7689 GCA_041747155.1 Rubrobacteraceae bacterium | reverse complement strand
ATGCTGGCTTCAGAGAAACTCGCACGCCAACTTGAGAGTCTAGACGCGGAGATCGAAGAGCTTCTGAATGCTCTTTTCGAGACCGAAGACGGTCTGAGAAATACCGGGCTCCGACTCAGATGGTTTCGAGCCCTAAGAGTTTGTCTGCGAGTAAAAGGTCTCCGCAACCGGCTTCGGGACTTGCGCGGGCGGCGTGTCCTGGTTGATACTTGCTACGCGCAGACTAGAGCTTACGAGGGATGGTTGAATCTCACTGAAAAGAACAGTCAAAGGGAAACCGCTACGCTGTGAGACCGCGATGAAGTCCACGCTCGTTGTAGATACTCGTTCGGCGTGATGAAGAGCTATCTCTCCCTCGGTGGCGAGCGGCCTATCCAACTGGCGGCTCTGGCGAGCATCTTCGGCGGGTCGCTGTGGAGCGTCAAGGTGATCCTCGACGGCATATCGCCGGACGGCTCGGTCTCGGAGGCCACGGACTCGTTTTTCTATATAGCTCCGCTGTTGATGACCTTTGGGTTGGCGGGTTTTCACTCCCGGTACGCCGCACTCATACAGGGTATGGGACGCACGGGTTTCGTGAATGCGTTTATCGGGTTGGCGATGCTCGTCGGCGGTTTCGTGGGTGGGTTCACCTTCGGGATAGAACAGGCCATGCGGATATCTTCTTTCGGGTTCCTGATCCTGGCCTTCGGACTAGTGCTACTCGGCCTAGAAGTCATGAAAGCGAACGCCCTGCCACGCTGGAACTTCCTCCCACTCGCGATGGGCCTACTAGTCCCACTCAGCGTCATTTCCGGCGACGCCGCCATCCTACGAGCCCCACTCTCAGCACTATTTGGACTCGGTTGGATCCTGCTCGGCACTATCCTCCTCTCGGACGCGACATCCAAAAACATCTCTAATAGAGACCAACCCAGCTAGATCCTAAAGACCACCGCAAACACTGGAAAACCCAAAACAATGTGAGATACGGTCCAATATGGAATAATAAGGCTAGAGATCCAGATGCAAGGGAGAGAAAATGGCGAAGGCTACAAAGAAGGGCAAGAGCACCGAAAAGAAGACAAGCAAGGCGAAGTCTTCGAGCAAGTCGAACGCCAAACCAAATGGTCGTGTGGCGCAGGGTACGAAGGCCGCAGAGAAGACCGTGGAGAAAACTTCTCGCGAAGCTTCGAAGAAATTCTCGGGCAAGCTCAAGAAGAAAGATTACGAGTCGGAGCTCGAACGACTGCAGTTGGAATTGGTGAAGCTTCAGGAGTATATAAAGCAGGAAGGTCTTCGGGTGGTCGTCGTCTTCGAGGGCCGTGACGCGGCTGGTAAAGGGGGCTCGATCAAGCGTATCAGCGATGCTATGAATCCCCGCGTTTGCCGCGTCGCCGCACTCCCAGCTCCGAGCGACCGCGAGCGGACGAGTTGGTACTTCCAGCGATACGTGGCCCAGTTGCCGTCCGCCGGTGAGATGGTCCTCTTCGACCGCTCCTGGTACAACCGAGCCGGTGTCGAACGGGTGATGGGCTTCTGTAATGAGGAGGAATACCAGGAATTTCTACGGGCGACGCCGCTCTTCGAGGAGATGTTGCTGCGCTCGAACATCAAGCTCATCAAATACTGGTTCTCCGTCTCAGACGACGAGCAGGAGCGCCGTTTCCAGGACCGGCTCGAAGACCCGAGCAAGCACTGGAAGCTTAGTCCGATGGACCTGGAATCCCGCAAACGGTGGGTGGACTTTTCACGGGCGAAGGACATCATGTTCGCGCACACCGATACGCAACTCTCGCCGTGGTGGGTCGTCGAGGCCGACAACAAGAAGAAGGCTCGGCTCAACACCATCAGCCACTTGCTCTCAAGCATCCCCTACGAGTACGAGCCCAAGCCGCCGCTTAAGCTACCGAAACGACAGACGAACAAGGATTATGAGCGTCCACCACGCGAGACACAGAGATTCGTGCCGCAAGTTTATTAGGAGTTCGGGGATCGCGCCCGCCGGTTAGGGTGGGCGCTTCCCAAAGATGAGGTAGACGAGCGCGATCACGACCGGCGCGGCAATGATAATGAACACGTACGTCACGATATAGCCCTCCCAGACTGAGAACGACTCCATGATGGGCTGGTCCTTCCCTCGCCTATCTCAACCCCTGACCGCCTGATGACAGCCGCAAGCCACTTTTCTTACCGAATTACACCACACGATCGTACCCAAAGTAACTATCATGGTATATGATTGAATGACCAATCAAAGAGAGGTCTTGTTGTTGCGGCGGGTTGAAATCTTAGAGGCGGCGTTCGAGGAGTTCTCTGCGAAGGGATACAAGGGGGCGACGATCAAGAGCATCGCACGCTCGGCGGGGTTGCAATCTCCGGCTTTGATCTACCACTACTTCCCGGATAAGGAGGCTCTTTTCGACGAAGTTCTGGAAACGCACGCGCCAATAGTAGGGGTGGTTTCGGACCCAGAGTCCATGATGAAGCTTCCGCCGGAGAAAGTGTTGCGCGTCATGGGAGAGGCTTATCTGGCTTTCGACGGATCCAACACCCGACTGATCAAGCTTGTGATCGGGGAGGCCGTCCGCCGTCCAGAGGTTGCCGAGGCTTTTATCAAGGGTGGCCCGGGGCGGGTACTGGAGTTTCTTAGAAACTACCTGAAGCATCAGGTAGATAACGGGCGGTTTCGGCCCCACGACGTACGGTCGAGCGCCCGGTCATTCATAGGAATGCTCATGCCGCAGGTGGTAGGAAACGTACTCTTTCCCGGTCTGGTCGCCGACGGCCTGACCGACGAAGAGCACCTGACAGAGGTCATAGACACATTCCTCCGTGGTTTGGAGCCCGAGAGTTAGGAGACGTTCATGCGCGCCATCGAGGTTGCCGGGCTGACCAAGAATTACGGGAAGGTCGAAGCCTTGCAAGGCGTGGACTTCACCGTCCCCAGGGGAATGGTGTTCGGGCTGGTCGGCCCAAACGGAGCGGGAAAGACAACCCTAATAAAATCCCTTGTCGGGGCGCTACGGCCTTCGGGCGGCGAGGTTCGGGTACTCGGGTTAGAACCACTCAAAGATAGGACGGAGCTACGACGCAGGATCGGCTACATGCCGCAGTCTCCCGCGCTGTACGAAGACCTACCGGCTCGTGACAACGTCCGGTTCTTCGGCGCGGCCCATCACACGCCCGAGTTGCGGAAGAAGGTCGCCGAAGTCTTGGAGTTCACCGACCTGGCAGAACGCGCCGGAGACCCGGTCCATACTTTCTCCGGCGGCATGAAGCGCCGCGTCTCGCTGGCCTGCGCGCTCATCCATAGACCCCAGATATTGTTCCTGGACGAGCCGACGGCGGCCGTGGACCCGTATCTCAGGAGCCGAATCTGGAAGACGTTCCGGGAGCTGGCGGAGTCAGGCGCAACGCTCTTTATAAGCACGCATCTTATGGACGAGGCGATTCTGTGCGACCGGATCGCGATCCTAAGAAAAGGCCGCGTCATCGTCTCCGACACACCGCACGAGATCCTGGAACGCGGAAAGACTCGACTCATGGTGCGACAGAGTGCGGATGAGGAAGAGAGGACTATCGGCGGTCGTCCCGAAGATTTAGCGGCAGCGCTACATCCTTATGGTCTGGGGACGGAGATCTCAGGCGTCGAAGTTCGGGCAGACTCGCTGGAGACCGTCGTACTCTCGCTAATCGAGAAGGAGGAGGTTGTGCGATGAGGCACACGCTCACCGTCGCCCGGCGGGTCGTCCGGCAACTTCTGAGGAACCCACGATTTCTAGCGCTCTCCATCATCGCTCCGCTGGTGATCGTGTACTTCCTCAAGCTGTTCTTCGATACCATGCCGGAGATGTTCGACACCGCCCGGTACGCGGTCCCGGTGGCGGCGTTCCTGGTGCACTTCCTCGCGTTTCTCCTGTGTGCCATCGCGCTCGTTCAGGAGAGGACAGCCGGGACCATGGAGCGCATGTTCATAAACGGTTTCCGGCGCACCGAGATCATCGGCGGCTATGTGCTCGGGTACCTGGGGCTCGCGACGTTCCAGGCGGTCGCCGCTCTCACCGAGGTTATATGGCTCTTCGAACTGGACTACGAGACCGAGACTTTGCTAACGCTATTCGGGGTCGTGTGGCTGCTGGCTATAGCGTCCGTCATGCTCGGTATCTTCGTCTCGACGTTCGCCCGGCACGAGGGACAGGTCTTTCCGTTCGTGCCCTTGATCATCCTGCCTTCGGTCTTTCTGTCGGGTCTGTTGATGGATGTCGAAGACCTGCCGACCTGGGCGGAATGGCTCGGACACGCCCTCCCGCTGTTCTACGCGAACACTGTGATCCAAGAGGTTATTAAGGACAACGGCTCCCTGCAAGAGGTGTGGGGCAACCTCGTGATCCTCGCCGGATACGGTGTAGCACTGCTTCTCGTAGCCTCCCGCACCCTCCGGGAAGTCGAGTAAGGAAGGAGTCTCTCATGGCAGAGACAACGGAAACTCGTACAGCGCATGGGGAACGCCCCGTATCGCACACTACCTGCCGCATAGTTGGCGGCGTGCTGACCGCCTTCCTTTTTACTCCATCGCCATCCACTTTTTCTCGCTCTGGCTGCTCTCTACGATCTTTTCGATGAATCGCACGCCTCTTGCGCCGTCGTGGACGGTTGGGAAATCGCCAGGTTTGCCTCGAATCGCTGCTGTCACTCCGGCGTAGACGTTGGCGAACGCTTCGAAGAAGGATTCCGGGTGTCCAGGTGGAAGTCTCGATGCTTGCTTTGCGGCTTCACAGAGGTAGTCGTTGCCGCGTTTTAGTACCTGAAGTGGTGATCCGTCGGGTCTGAAGATCAGTTCGTTTGGTTCCTCCTGCCGCCATTCCAGGCTTGCTTCGGTGCCGTAGACTCGCAAACTGAGGCGATTCTCTTCGCCGGTGGAGACCTGGGATGCTATCAGCACGCCGCGAGGGCCGCCCTTGAACTGGATCAGGGCGTTCCCGTCGTCATCTAGGCGGCGACCGGGGACGAACGTGGTGAGGTCGGCGCAAACTTTTTCGATCTCCAATCCCGTGACGGTGGAGACGAGGTTTTCGGCGTGCGACCCTATATCCCCCATCGCACCGGCGATCCCGGACTTCTCGGGGTCCGTGCGCCAACCAGCTTGCTTGTTACCGGAATCTTCCAGGTTGGATCCCAACCATCCCTGACTGTACTCCACGATGACCTTGCGGATGTCACCGAGCATCCCCTCCCGCACCATGTGCCGCGCCTGCTTGACCATCGGATACCCGGTGTAGTTATAGGTCACCGCGAAGACGACCCCCGTCCGTTCCACAGCCTCGACCAACTTCCTCGCCTGCTCGGTGGAATGAACCATCGGCTTGTCGCACACAACGTTGAAACCAGCCTCTACGAACGCGCTCGCCACCGGAAAGTGAACGTGGTTCGGCGTGACGATGCTGACGAAGTCGATACGCTCGTCCTGCGGCAAAGAGAGCTCGCCTTCGAGCATCACCTCCCAACTCGCGTAGTTCCGGTCGTCCGAAAGATACCAGGCGCGGCCCGATTCGCGGGCTTTCTCCGGCGTGGAAGACAAGGCACCGGCGACAACTTCGATCTCCCCATCCATCAACGCCGCCCGACGATGCACACCGCCAATAAAAGCATCGCCGCCCCCACCGACCATCCCCATCCTCAACTTGCGCAAGCTACTCCTCTCCAAAAGCCGCGTCGAACACAACGCTCGAAGGCTCGAAGTCCATCTTTCGTACAAACGCAGCCGATTCCGTCCCACCATGTACCCGGTCCATACCAGAGTCCTCCCATTCGACGGAGAGTGGTCCTTCGTACCCGATGCGGTTCAGGGCGCGGATAAGGGCCTCGAAGTCCACACCACCGCGTCCGACCGACCGGAAATCCCAGCCCCGGCGATGGTCCCCGAACGAGAGATGCGAAGCCAGAATTCCACTCTCCCCATCCAGGGTACGGACGGCGTCCTTCATGTGCGCGTGGTAAATACGATCCCCGAAGCGGTCGATAAACTTCACCGGGTCCACGAACTGCCAATACAGGTGGCTGGGATCGAAGTTAAACCCAAAAGCCTCCCGCCGCCCGATGGCTTCCAGCGCCCGCTCCGTCGAGAAAATGTCGTAGCTGATCTCCGTCGGATGTACCTCGAACGCGAACTTGACCCCCTCCTCATCGAACACGTCCAGAATAGGGTTCCAGCGATCCGCAAAGTCCGTGTAACCGGCATCGACCTCCTCCTGAGAAGTCGGCGGGAAAGCGTAGAGCTTGTGCCACACCGAGGAGCCGGTAAAGCCCGTCACCACATCCACGCCGAACTTCTCCGCAGCTCGCGCCGTGTCTTTCATCTCTTCGGCGGCGCGGCTCCGCACGCCTTCGGGGTCACCATCGCCCCAGACGTGTGGCGGCAGGATGGCCTTGTGGCGGTCGTCTATGGGATCGCAGACAGCTTGGCCGACCAGGTGGTTGCCGATGGCGTAGCATTCGAGGCCGTTGTCGGAGAGGAGCTTGCGTTTGTTCTCTAAGTAGTCGTCGTCTTCGAGAGCTTTTTTCACATCGAAGTGGTCGCCCCAGCAGGCGAGTTCGAGGCCATCGTAGCCCATCTTTTTTGCGAGCGGGGCGAGTTCTGTCAAGGGTAGATCCGCCCATTGGCCGGTGAATAGGGTGACGGGTCGCGGCATGTAGGTTCCTTTCGCGGGGGTCCGTGTCGAATATTCGTACTGTACAACAGGTAGAATTCTCGCTCTACGGAGTGAAAGTTCCCGTTAAATACGTGGAGTTGTGAAAGCGTTTATTTGCGGAGTGGTGCGGTAAACGATACATTACAGGGACTTGGAGACGTTGCGTTTGGCTGGCTTCTCAAGCGTCCTGGAGACTAGGAGAGCGGACTATATGTACAAAGAGGTTTACGTTCCGGTAGATAACTCGGATTACTCGAATCAGGCGTGCGTTATTGGCGTGGATGTCGCCCGGCAGTTTGGTGGGCGAGTAGCGGGTTGTCACGCTTACGCGGCCAAAATGCACGATGTGCGTTTTAGGCAGATGGAGTCCGGGCTTCCAGAGGAGTTCCGGGACGAAGACGAGATGAAGCGTCAGCGTAAGATCCACGACCAGCTCATCACCAAAGGTCTCGAAATTATCACCGACTCTTATATAGATGTGCTGGAGCCGCTCTGCGAGAAGTACAACGTCGAGCTGGTCCGCCGCTCGCTCGAAGGCAAGAACTTCAAGGTCATCGTCGAGGACGTAAACGAGAACGACTTCGACCTCGTGGTAGTTGGCGCGATGGGCATGGCAGCTGTAAAGGACACCGTTCTCGGCACCGTCACGGAGCGCATCGTGAGGCGGCTCACGAAGGCCGACACGCTTATTGTCAAGGATCTCGACCGCTCGCCGTTCGAGCATATCGTGGTCGCGGTGGATGGTTCGGCGAAGTCGCTCGGTGGTTTGAAGCGGGCGATTGAGTTGGCGCGGGAGTTTGGCGGGACGGTCGAGGCGATTTCCGTCTTTGATCCGTACTTCCACTACGCGATGTTCCACTCCATAGCCGGTGTGCTGTCGAGCAAGGCTCAGAAAGTGTTCCGGTTCAAGGAGCAGGAGAAGCTGCACGAGGAGATCATCGACTCCGGCCTCGCCAAGATCTACACGGCCCACCTGGAGATCGCCAAGAAGATCGCCTCGGACGAAGGCGTGGAACTC
>JBGTFQ010000015.1:0-19840 GCA_041747155.1 Rubrobacteraceae bacterium | reverse complement strand
TTGGGATGAGATCGGCTTCGGCTACAAAAAGCAAGGTAGTGGCGAAGGTCACTGGTGAGTGATTGACGCTCCGGGCCCGTGGGGCACCGGTCCATTTACCCTCTCCGAGGGCTACTCTTCCATAGACAACGAGATCGCCATTATGCGCGCTGAACCTTTCGCGTGCACTTGGCTCGATACCCGCCAAGACCGTACCGATAAAGTCGTCCTGACCGCTAACACCGACCACTGGAACAAGGGACGCGGCCCGCGCCTCGAAAAAGTTGTGTTCCACAACAACATCCCGCACGACGAAGCCATAAACCTCGTCTGCGACTCCGAGGGCGAAATAGACATCGTCACCGAGATCTCACCAGCCGATGCCGAGCGCGTGGCGAACAGCGAACACGCTGAGCTTCACGCCATAGACGCCATGCGCGTCGTTTTGGGCATCGTGAACCGGGGTGTTACGGACGCTCCGCTGTCCGATGCTCGGACTCGACGAGCGTTCAACATGGCCGTGGACCGCGACCGGATGGTTCGCGAAGGTTTCGGCGGCTACGCGTACCCTGCGGCGGGCGTAACGCCACACTACGCCGGTGGATTCCCCGGCCACGAGCCGTACTCGCACGACCCGGGTGAAGCAAAGAAGCTGCTCGATGAGGCCGGTTGGCCCGAAGGGCGGGCTCTGAGGATAGCGACCAACGCAGATCTCGAAGTTCCGACCAACATCATGGCCGAGGACTTGCGCGAGTCGCTGGGCATTGAGGTAGAAGTATCGGTCACACCGAGTGAGCAGGCACTCGCCGGACAGCACGCGCTGGTCGAGAAAGTCATGCCGCTGCCCTTTGATCTCCTGGTGCTAGCTTGGATCGACCTGACCTCCGATGCACCGCCAGCGTTCATGCACAACGAGCTCTACAGCGAGACCGGCCCATTCCGCGCCGGACCACCGGTGGAAGCCTTTGAGCAACTAATGGGCCAATTCGCCACCGAGGTCGACCCAGACAAACAGAACGAACTCGCGGTCGAGATAGATAAACTCGTCTACGAGGAGTCGCTCTCGCTATTCTTGGTCTATCCGCAAGCACTTTACGCGGTCAACAAGAACGTGGAGTTCGTGGGATACGCAACCACCTTCGAGCTAGCCGAAACGGAGGTCAACGAAGAGCACTGGTCCCGCAAGAACGGTATGTAAGACCTACGGAACCTGCGAGGAAAGGAGAATCATGGCTGACGCAAAGACCGCCGAGACTATCTCTTTGGCGGATGCAAAGCGGGTGATCGAGGCGGCTGAGAAGAAGGCCGAGGAGATCGGCTGCCCGATGGACATCGCCGTCACGGACGCGGGCGGCAACCTCAAGTCCCACGTCAGGATGGACGGCGCGTTTGTCGGGAGCATAACCATCTCCATCAACAAGGCGTACACTGCCATCGCGTTCCAGCAGCCGACGGCGAACCTGCAGGAGCCGACCCGGCCGGATGGACCGATCTACGGCCTCTCCGACGCGCATGGGGGGCGGCTTGTGATCTTCCCCGGCGGCATCCCGCTCGTCCGGGATGGTGTCATCGTCGGGGCCATAGGCGTCTCGACCGGTACCGTGGAGCAGGACCAGGAGGTGGCCGAAGCCGGCGTGGCGGCTTTCTAGCCGAACTGATCTTCGAATACTCGAACGGCCTCTCCGCTTTGTATCGCGGGGAGGCCATGAGCTTTTAGCTCAGGCTTTCAGGGCTTGGGCGTGATGCTCTATGTGGTCCTGCATGAAGGTGGAGATAAAGTAGTAGTTGTGGTCGTAGCCCTCACGGCGGCGAACATCTAGTCTCTGACCAGCTTCGGCGCAGGCTTCTTCGAAGACCTCCGGATAGAGTTGCTCTTCAAGGAAACCGTCCGCTAGACCCTGATCCACGAGTATCGTGCGTCCGTCCTCGAAAAAATGCTCGCGTACAAGCTCGGTCGCATCGTGATTGCGCCACGCTTCCCGGTCGCCGCCGAGGTAGCCGGAAAAAGCTTTCTCGCCCCAGGGGGCGCGGGTCGGGGCGCAGATCGGGGCGAACGCCGATACGCTTTTGTACAACTCGGGATTCTTCAAGGCGATGGTTAGTGCGCCGTGCCCGCCCATCGAATGACCGAAGATTCCACGAGCGCCGGAACGTGCCGCAAAGTTCTCCTCGACAATGGATGGAAGTTCCTCAACGACGTAGGAGTACATTTTGTAGTGGTCGGACCAGGGTTTCTCGGTCGCGTCTATGTAGAAGCTCGCGCCGGAACCGAAGTCGTAGTCGTCGTCTTCGCCGGGCAGGTCGAGTCCGCGAGGGCTGGTGTCGGGTGCGACGAGCATGAGGCCGTGTTCAGCGGCTGTTCGCTGCGCCCCGGCTTTCGCCATGAAGTTCTCTTCCGTGGAGGTCAGGCCCGCGAGGAAGTACAGCACGGGGACTGGACCTTCGGCGGCTTGTGGGGGCATGTAGACGGAGAAGCGCATTGGGGCGGCGCACGTCTCGGAGTCGTGTTCGTGGAAAGAGACGGTGCCGCCGAAGCAGGCGTGTTCGTTGGTGGTTTCTATTCCGGTCATGGTTCCTCTCTGATCGGCGAAGTTAGAAGTTGACTACGCTGCGGATGGATTCGCCCTTGTGCATGAGGTCGAAGGCGGTGTTTATCTCTTCGAGCGGCATGGTATGGGTGATGAGCGAGTCTATATCCAGCTTGCCGTCCATGTACCAGTCCACGATCTTGGGTACGTCCGTGCGGCCTCGCGCTCCACCGAACGCGCTACCACGCCACGAGCGACCCGTCACGAGTTGGAAGGGGCGGGTGGAAACTTCTTCTCCCGAACCCGCCACCCCGATAATGACCGATACGCCCCAACCCTTATGAGCGCACTCGAGCGCCTGGCGCATAACGTTCACATTCCCGATGCATTCGAAGGAGTAATCCGCGCCGCCGCCCGTCAGGTCCACGAGGTACGGTACGAGGTCGTCTTCGATCTCATCCGGGTTTACGAAGTGGGTCATACCAAATTTCTCACCAAGCTCCTTGCGAGCGGGGTTGAGGTCGACGCCGATGATCTTGTCCGCACCGACCATCCGGGCACCCTGCACGACGTTCAGGCCGATCCCACCAAGACCAAATACAACGACGTTCGAGCCGGGTTCGACCTTGGCGGTATTCACGACCGCGCCAACGCCTGTTGTAACGCCGCAGCCGATGTAGCAGACCTTCTCGAACGGAGCGTCCTCGCGGATCTTGGCGAGAGCTATCTCCGGCACGACAGCGTATTCGGCGAAGGTCGAAGTTCCCATGTAGTGGTAGAGCGGGTCGCCGTTCAGGGAGAGTCGGCTGGTGCCGTCGGGCATAAGCCCCTGGCCTTGAGTGATCCGGATCTTCTGGCACAGGTTCGTTTTGGGGTTCAGGCAATACTCGCATTCGCGGCATTCCGGCGTGTAGAGGGGGATGACGTGATCCCCTTCCGCCAAGCTCGATACGCCCGGTCCAACTTCCATCACAACGCCCGCGCCTTCATGGCCGAGGACCGAGGGGAAGAGACCTTCCGGGTCCGCGCCGCTGCGCGTATACTCATCCGTGTGACAGACACCAGTCGATTTGATCTCGACGAGCACCTCCCCGGCTTTCGGGCCTTCCAACTGCACCGTCTCTATCTTTAATGGATCGCCCGCCGCGAACGCTACCGCTGCCTTGATATCCAAAGTTCCTCCTAAAATCTGTGTTTCCCTACGGGTACTTTACCGGAACAACAGGCCCGGTGTTTGTCGGCGGCATTACCAATCTTTTCGGTCAGCGAGGCTCGAAGATGACGATATTATCGTTCTGGAAAGCTATGCGGTAGCGGTCGCTATCCTGCGCGAAGGCGAGGGGATTCGCGCCTGGATACCGCTTCGAGAGGACAGCGTATCGAATATCGTAGCGGTCGATGATTTTGGCGGTGCGTTCACCGGAGGGATTCTGAAGCATCCAGCCAGCGTCCTCGATCTCACTGCGTCCTGCCGGAGGGAGCGAGCGCGGAGACTCTACCCTTTTCTCCGCAAAGGACTGGAGCCTTTCGTAGCCACCGAGGGCGAGCATCCCCCGGTTCGTGACACTCCCGAAGGATGGACTGGTGACGATATTTCCGCCCGATTTATTCTCTCGGAGCCAATCTCCCGCCTCGACTAGACCCGGATTGAGCAATGTGCCCTCCGCAGGCTCCGCCGCATCTTCTATCCCACGCACACCCCAAATCCCAACGAACGCGAACGAGACACACAACGCTACAATTGCGAGTCCTAGTGTAGCTACCTGACGGGATCGCTGTGACAACGACGGCGCGTACGACACTACAGAGCGCAGGACGATGACGAGGGCGAATGCCCCCAGAGCTGCCAGAGGGATACCGAGATCCCGCTCAAAACGCTGCGGAAAGCCGCTCAAGGTAGTGCGACTTCCGACAAATAAGATCGCGATCCAAAACACCAACGTCGCCCGCTCGGCGATGCCGGAGCCGTTCTCCCTATTCCAACCTGGCACAAACATCAGGAGCAGGCCGAGTAGACCGAGCCAAAGAACGGGAGGGGAGACCCTTTTGGGAAGGTCCGCCAGTTCGAAGGTCGGTTGGGTGCCGATCACGAGCGAGACCGCTTCGCCGCCCGCGCCGGTGCTGGAACCACCAAACAGCCCCCCGATAAGATCCGGCAAACTGTAAGTCTCCCAGGCGAAAGCTACTGCAAACAGACCGAGCAACGCCATTGAGGCCAGCACCGCGAGCCCCGTGCGCCGGTGCTGGAGCAGTAGGTACGGCAATACGAAGACACAAACTAGCGCGAACAGTAGAGCCGCGTAGAATGTACCGACCGAGTGGTACAGAACCGCTGAAGAGCCGATCACGCCGAAGAGAAAGACCGAACGCCGCGTCGGTGAGCGGTACAGGGTGACAAGCGCCGCGACCGCCAGCACGAGCAGGAACTGCGCGGAGACGAGGTTCGGGTAGCGAGCCTGTTCGATGTTCGCGTAAGTACCCGCATGGAGTAGCCCGGAGAGAGTCATCGCGGCCACGCCGCACTCCCAACCCCAGAGCCGTTTCGCCAGCGCGTAGAGGGCCAGCGCGGGTAGGATCAAGAGCGCGGGAGCCAGAAACGGGTAGAGATCCACGGGTGTCAAGCCACTCAAGTTAGAGATGCCCGCGGTCATTATCGAGAATCCGGGCGGATAAACGAGATACTGGTCGTAGTTGCCCTCAGACAGCATCTGGTTCGCCATGACCCCGTGGTTGAATTGATCCCCACCCCGAACATAAGGCCAATCGTGAAGGACTATCCCCAAGTACCCTCGCACCAACACGAGCGCGAGCACCACCAAAACGACTAGACTCCGTAGCACCCTACCCAAAGAGCTGGGCTCATCCGGTGCAGACTCGCCGGATTCCGACCGGCGCGGACTCACCCAGGCAGCCAATCCCGCCAGTGCGATCAGGCCAGCCGTCGCTGTCGCGTAGGCATTGACATCCGCCGAGAGCGTCGCCCACAGCGCGAGACCGAGTGCTATCGAGATCAAGGCGAGCGCGGGCGCACCGATTATGACGGTCGGCTCCGAGGAGCTTCCCTCTTCGTCGGAGGTCCGAAGAAATAAGTATGCCGCGAGACCCGTAAATAGCACCACGAGAGCCGCTATGACCGAGATAATCAGGGTGATCCTGGTATCCAGAAAGACGAGTATTAGGAGCGTCACGGCGGGGATCAGGGTCAAGGAGAATGCTGTGGAGAAAGCGAGGCGTTGTACGAAATCCGTGCTGTTGCGCGAACCGCTGAGAGTCGCTGCCCAGAACCATCCCGGCAAGGCACCAAAGAGAGCGGCGGCCATGAGAGCTTGGATGAAGTCGGCGATCATCCCTGGCGGCACGTTCATTCGCTGGTCCCACTATGCCGAATACTCATGATTCGTCTAGCTTCTCGCGGTCGACGGCGAAGATGGCGTATCCTTCGCTGGGGGTGTCGAGTTCGTTGAAAGGTGGCTTGTCCTCCATCGAGCTAGCCAGCGGTCCACCCGATCTGACCATGACGTAATCCACTTTGTTGCGGCGCAGGATATCGTACGCTTCGTTGATGGTAGGTCCTTCAAAGAACGTCTGCACGTCCAGGGAGCCCTGCTTTACCTCTATATTTTCTCCCGAGAGTTTTTCCAGCTCCGAGAGTTTTTCGAGGACCGGCGCACCCCGGAAGCTGATGACGTTCGCGTCCGCCGAGAAAGCTGGGATCGCGGTGTTTGTAGGGTCGGTCGCCAGGATGACGCTGGGCTTGTCTATGTTGCGGTGGAGCCACCAGAACACTGGGTCCGAACGTCCTTCTCCACCCTCGCCGCGGACTTCTTTCAGGCCCGCTAACGCGGAAGGTGAGGCCGCCGCTGTTAGTACGACAACCAGCGCGAGGCTCACTAGTACGGATGTCGCGGGTCGCAGGCTGAAACGGTCCGCGATGAATCGTAGTGTCGTCCATGAGATCCAACCCAGCACTATTGGCGCTGCGAGAAGTATGGGCCACGAGAGCCGATAGAGTTGACCGGGAGCTACGATATTGTCGCCGACGAATGTAGCGACCGGAGGCACGTAGCATGCGACCGTAGCGGCGAATAGGGAGCCTAGGAGGAGCTGGGCGGCTACCGAGCGTCTTAGGTGCCAGATCAGGAACGGCACCCCCAACAAGTACGCCGCGATAATGACCGGATTCTGGAGCAGAAACGGATGCATGATGTAGTAGCCATCCTCTAGCTGGTAGATCCGGAACCAATTCCTCACAAACACCTGATTAGCTAGAACTGCCGGATCGCTGCCACTAATATCCGCCGAATACAGAGCCGACGAGAGAGGTTTCTCGGCAACGAGGATGTACAACAACGGGATCACGAGTATGCTCAGCAAAGCCGCCCCCAACACGACCGAGCGCGTCCAAACTCGCGCCGTGAGCGGATGAGCTACCACATGAAAGAGACCGAAACCAGCCGTAGCCAGCCCGATGACTGCCAACCCCGCCGGATGAACCGTCACCACCGACCAACACATAAACCCGAATAGAAACAAGTGAGCAAACCGACGCTTTTCGAGCCACGCCGCAGCGAAACACAGGGCTATGGGTAGAAAGACAAAACGAGTCACGTTCTTGTCTTGGACGGCCCGGCTCAGAAACTCGCCCCCTATAGAGAACTGCGACGCCTGTACATAGGCCAGCATGAATAGAGCGTACACAATCCCCGTCAACAGAGCCGCCCCTCGACTCTCGAAAACCACACGGGCCAGCGCGTACACGGCTAAAAGCGAGATCAAGACAAGCGACGGGGCCAGATAATCCAGGACCAGCGGAATAGGGTCTATTCCCGTAACCCGCGACAGTCCGGCCTGCTCCAGCATCCAGCCATTCACCTTTGTCCGTGAGAACTCCGGTGCTGGGATCGCCAGATACGGGTCGTAGAAGCTAAGCTTATCTGTGTTCAGATACTCTCGAACCCAGGCCAGATAGTTCCAGGTATCGCCATCCACCCGCGCCATAGTTGCCGCCTGAGTAAGAACCCCCCCAAGAGCCAGAAGCGGAACCCAGAGCCAGCGGAAAACATCTGCGTCGGGCTCGGACTTCTCCGCAAACTCTGGTTTACTGCGAATTAGGAGAATCGCTGCACCGACCAACGCTACCGCAACGACGATGCCGCAGGCAATCAGGTAGCTTTCCAGAGTGAGATTCAGGATGAGGAACGGCACACCCAGGACTCCAAAGATGCCGGTGCTAAGGGCGAATGCCGCCGGTATGACCGCCGCGCCCGGGAAAATCTCCGACGCGAACCACCGCGACACAAGGGCTCCCGGCACTAGAAACAGAATCGCCGTGCAAGCGAACAGGACTATTGGTATGTCCTCAAAGATTCCTCTCAACAGGATCAGAACAAGAAGGGATAGGAGGCTAACGGACAGCACGAGACCTTCGAAGGTTTTGAGGCGAGGGATCACCCGCCGTACCTTCAGAGGCATCCGGTACTCACTTGACTCTCCTGAGCAGTAGCAAAGTCATCAAGCAGAACACGGTCAACACGAGGTAGGAGAGAGCGTCGCCCCCTAAGTCCGCCAGAGTTCCGCCCAGAGGCGCTCCTATCGCGTAACCGGAGGCCCAGGCGAAGTTGGTCACGGCGAAAGCTATCGCCTGATCCAAGCCCGCCCTCTCCGTTCCCCGAGAAAACAGGGCCGTCCCCGGAACGAGCGTCGCGTTGAACGCTCCCGCAGCCAATATCACGAGTGCCGCCAGCAGCCACGGATTGCCCGCCATCGCCAGTACGATGAGGAGAACGATAGACACCAGGAGACCTGCAAGTATCGGTGGACGATACCCAACTCGGTCGGACCAGCGACCGAGTAACGGATGAATTACCGACTCGAACGCCGCGCTCGCTAGAAAGACTCCTCCGACCGCTGCTGCACCCCATCCGAGACTGTTCAACTCAAGTGGAACCAGGACGGCTACGGCGGCGAAGATCAGGGGCGAGAGCGTTATAAACCAGAGACCGGTCAAAAGCTGGGGTCGCCAGATGGTTCGGAGTGAACCGAGCAAGGACTGGCGTCCGATCACATCTGGTGCGTGCTCTAGCGCGGCCCAGACCGCTATCATCACACCGACGACCGCGACCACGGTGAAGGCTGGAAAGATGCCGACGACCGCTGCGACGCTTCCGAGTACGGGGCCGAGCAATGCGCCAAAGACAGCCGCGCTTAGCATCACCCCGATCAACTCTCCCCGCCGCTCCTCCGGGGCGCGACGCACCAACCAAGTAAACGCCGCTACCCAGGAGAGCGCGCTACCAACACCACCCAAAAACCGAAGAAACACCAGAGCCCAAGCCGAATCCGCCAATCCAAAAGCCAAAGTCGCTACCGACATCAGCAACAATCCGGCGAGCGCCGTTACCTTTATTCCGATACGAGAGGCCATGTAGCCGCCAGGGAACGAACCAACCAGGACACCAGCCCCGAAAGCACCGCTCAGGATACCGATAGCAGATTTGGAGAGACCGAACTCGTCCCGCAGGTACGGCGTCAGCGGTACCAGAGCGGCATAGAAGATAGTATCAACGAGAACTATCGCGCAAGTGAGGGCCAGGAGTCTTCGCACGGCGGTTATTGTAACGTTCTGCTACAGGATGTGGTACGCAACACTCCATCGCTCAAGCCTTTTCTAGAATAACCTTGCCAGAAGACTGAATTACCGCTCTCTGCGAGCGATCTTACGGCGACTGCAGGCCGGACTGTTAGTATTTGTAGGATGAAGTTTGCGTCTAGAATATTTACCGACTGGCTCGCCTGGAAACGCCGACGTCGCGCGAATAAGATTCTGTTCGTACTCGCGATCTCGCTGGCTCTCTTTGTAACGGGAGCATTCACGTGGGCTGCATTCAACCCGGACCCTGGCAACGGAGCCCGGTATCTCGCCTTCTACTGGGTGTGGGGGCTCTGCGCGGTCGGCATAATTCTCGGGATGGCCGAGTACAAAACGAGCCCGCTCAAAAAAGGCCGCGAACGCGGGCATCTCTTTATCTTGTTGTACATCGGGGGGTTGTTGATCGTGACTCGCGCCCTCAACACTGTCCTGTACGGAGTCTACTAACGTGTACCGGGCGTTGCTCTTTGACCTCGATGGTACGCTGGCGGACACGGACTCGCTGCACATGCCCGCGTGGTTGGAGATCCTGCGGGTCAACGACATCAAAGCCGACAACGAATTCTACATGACCCGGATCAGTGGCCGCTCGAACGCTGTGATCGTCCAGGAACTACTCCCACACCTCTCCGAAGCCGAAGGCCGTGAACTCTTCGAAGCGAAAGAAATAGACTTCCGTAGCCGCCTAACCGGCATCGAACCGCTACCTGGACTGCTCGAGTACATCCAACTAGGCCACGACCACGACATGCAAATAGCCCTGGTCACCAACGCCCCCAGAGACAACGTCCCTGTCACCCTAGCCGCCCTCGGACTCGAAGACCACTTCGACGAACAGATACTCGCTGACGATGTGGGAATCGGAAAGCCCGACCCCGCACCATACCTCGCCGCACTAGAGAGATTCGACCTCAACCCCGAAGAAGCCGTGGCCTTTGAGGACTCGCCCTCGGGGATAGAGTCAGCTATTGGAGCCGGTATCTCGACCGTCGGCATAGCTTCGACCCGTAGCCCGGAGACGTTGCTCGCGGCGGGCGCGTTTATGGTGGCCGAGGATTTTACCGACGCAGAGTTGCGGGATTTGCTGAAGGGCTAACGGGTTGGGACTTCTCGGCCTGTTCGAGAAAGTTTTCGAGGCGTGTCTTGTAGTCGGGGTGGGTGTAAGCCTCGACGTGATCGTAGTTCTCCAACCGCCAGAATTCGGCCTCTGAATTGGCGTCCCGGAAGATCCGGGCGTGCTCGAAATCTACGGTCTCGTCGGTGGTGGAATGGATTACGAATAGAGGCACGTCCTTGCGTTGGAGACGTTCAGCTTCGTTTTCGGGGATGACGGCCCAGGGGTCGAAATCCAGAAAGAGCTTCGCGCTCAGCAGGATGCCGGGATTGAAGAAGGCGGGCAAGCCGCTGCTCTCGGGGAGCTCTTTGCTCAGGAGCAGTGGGAGATCCGCGTATCCGGCTTCTTCGACGACCGTACCAACACCCGCACTTGGAGCGGCCCGCACGACGGTAGCACCTCCCATGGACCAGCCGTGCAAGAGAACATTGTCGGGTTTGTAGCCGCGTTCTTCTAGCCAGTCAACCGCGGCTCGCACGTCCTGCACTTCGTCGTAGCCGAGGGTGCGGCGGTCGCCCTTGGAGTCGCCGTGCCCGCGCAGATCCAGTATCAGGAGCGAGTAATCGCGGGAGGCGTAGATCGGGGCTGTCTGCAAAATTTGCTCGTCGGAGCGGTTGCCGCCAAAGCCATGCACGAGCACCGCGACTCGCTCCGCATCGCCCTTCTCTATCCACCAAGCTCGCAGCGGCACACCATCCTCGCTCTCAAAACCGATGCCCTCGTACTCCAGGCCGACATCGCCTGGCGAGCCTTCGATAGGCGAATCGGACCGTTCGCTGAGCCGTTTCGCCACGAACAGCCCGATGCCCATATACGCCACACTAGCCAGGACAACGAGCCCGATCAACGCCAGCGTTAGGCGCCGCCGTTTCTGATCGCGCGGCCTGGCGGACATCGCTCGTTGGGGCAAAACTCTTCTCTTTCTGGGTTCTACGGGTTGCTAATTGCCGGTGGCTATATCCGCACCTGCACAGTGATCTGGTCCGCCGATTCCTGTAGCTGAACCGTAATTGCACCGTCGGCTTCGTCGTAATCCCAGTCCGCATCTGCGTCGCCTGCTGTGACGCTCTCGGGGCGAGTGTTTACGCCCATTAGCTTGAGGTGTGTGGCCTCTCTTTCGGGTACAAAGTCACCTTCGCGCTCGCTGAGTCTCACGGCTATCGCGCCGTCGCGGACTTCGCAGATGATGTTCCGGCGAGCGTACTGGCCGTTCTCGTGCTCGTAGCCGTCGCCCGCGTCTTCGTAGAGGGTGGACTCGGCTGTGCCTTCGGCTGGATAGAGGAGCAGGGTTAGAAGGTCCACGGGCTCGCCGGTGTGAGTTCGGTTTTGGCTCATCGGGACGGCTTTGTTGGCCCGTACGTAGATGGGTGGTTGCCCCAGTGGGGCGTGAGCCAGGATGTGGGCGGGGCCGTCGTGGCGTTCGCCGGTCCAGAAATCGAACCAGATGTCGTCCGGGAGGTAGACGTGACGGTGTTCGATGCCGGGGCGGGTGATCGGGGCGACCAGCATCCCATCGCCGAAGAGGAATTCGTCGTCGGCGGTGTACGTCGTCTCGTCTTCGGGATACTCGAAGAGCAGGGGACGCATGATCGGGGCTCCCGTCCGATGACACTCCTCGAAGACGGTGTATAGATATGGTAGCAGCCGCATCCTGAGCTGTATCATTTCGCGGCAAACAGTCTCGAAGGGCTCACCGAAGGCCCACGGCTCCTGGCTGACAGTCCCCTTGGCCGAGTGATTGCGGCAGAACGGTTGAAACACGCCGAACTCGGTAAAGCGGGCGAGCAACTCGCCGTTTGAGTCACCGAAGAATCCGCCAATGTCCACTCCGGCCCACGCTATGCCGGAGAGCCCGAGGTTCTGGAGTTGCGGCATGGACATCCAGAGATGCTCCCACCAGGAGGAGTTGTCGCCGGTCCACTGCATGGCGTGTTTCTGTAGTCCGGCGTAACCAGCTCGGGAGATGACGAACGGACGTTTCTCCGGGTTGAGTTTTAGCAAGCCTTCGCGGGTGGCGCGGGCCATCAGAGAGCCGTAGGTGTTGTGGATCTGGGCGTGCCATTTTGGGTCGCCGCCGCCGGGATGAACCACGTCACCCGGCATGGTGGATTGCTGCGGCACGAAGAGCGCGGGCTCGTTCATGTCGTTCCAGATACCGGCGACGCCAACGTCCGTGAGGGCTGTGTGGTTCTCGCCCCACCATTCGCGGGTGGCGGGGTTGGTGAAATCTGGGAAGGCACACATGCCGGGCCAGACTACGTTGTGGAACTCTTCGCCCTCTTGGGTTTTGCAGTAAAGGTCGCGGTCGCGGCCCTCGGTGTAGACGGTGTAGTTCTCGTCGGTTTTTACGCCGGGGTCCACGATCGTGACTACGTGGAAGCCTTGTTCTTTTAGTTCGGCGAGGAATTTTTCGGGTTCGGGGAAGGCTTCGGTGTCCCAGGTGAAGACGCGGTATCCGTCCATGTAGTCGATGTCCAGGTAGACGACGTCGCAGGGGATGTCTCGTTCGCGGAATTGCTCGGTGATGGCTCGTACTTCGTCGGCGGTCTCGTAGCTCCAGCGGCATTGCTGGTTGCCGAGAGACCACATTGGCGGCATAGGTGTGCGGCCTGTGAGTTCCGTGTAGCGGTCGAGAACTTTTCTTGGGGTAGGACCGGCGAAGGCGTAGTAGACGATGTTGCCGCCCTCGGCTCCGTAGTAGGCGCGGTCGGCGGACTCCTTTGCGAGATCAAACTCAACGCGATGCGTGTTGTCGAAGAAGAGACCGTGCGCTCTGCCATCCGTCAGCGAGAGCGTGAACGGCACGGAGGTGTAGAGGTTCTCGAAGGCGGCGGTGTGTCCGGCGGGTGGGTCCACGTTCCAGAACACCTGGTAGGAGCCGGTCTTCTCCAGGCCGCTGGTGCGCTCGCCGCACCCGAAGTACCGTTCGCCTTCTTCGCGCTTCTTGTAGAGTCGGGCCGGTTCGCCGAGTGGTGCGTTGAAGACATTCGCGCCGGGACGATCCACGAAGCCCATGCCAAGCTCCGCATCGTCGGCGGCGAACTCGCGGCCTTCGGCATCGGTGAACCGGATGCGGAGGGGGTTTAGTGAGACGTGGGCGGTTGCTTCAGGAGCCTTGAGCGTTACTTCGGACTCGCTCTCTTCGAGCGTGATCTCTACAGATTCCCAGCTATCTTTGGCGATGGCTTCAGATTTGTAGCTGGACGTGCGACCGTGTGGAAAAGCTCCGACGCGGAAAACGTCCGGGGCCAGAGCGGTGATCTCCACGGTGGTTGAGCCTGCTTTCAGGCGGACGCTGCGGTCGTCGTGATCCAGCAGTTCCGCCGCGCCTATGGGCTGGTAGTCTCCACCGGTCTCGGGTTGTTTCTCGAAAGTGTCGGTCATATTGCTCCTTCTATCGGTGCTCGAAGATCACATCTTATACAGCGGCCCGGAGTTGCGCTCACTTCACCGCAACGGCCCGAGCGAGTAAGACTATGGCGACGCTTAGGCCAACGACTATGTAGAGTGCGGCTCCCAATCCAAATAACTCGGCGGCGAAGCCTATCGCTGGTGGGCCGAGCAGGAAACCCGTGTATCCGGCGGTGGAGACGGCGGCGAGAGCGGCTCCCACGGTCATGCCCTTCGTGCGTCCGGCGGCGCTGAGAGCCACCGGAAAGACGATGGAGAAACCTGCGCCCGCACAAGCGAAGCCGACGAGTGCCAGGTACGGCTGGCCGATGGCTAGCGAAACTCCTAGTCCAACAGCGGCGAGTGCTCCGCAGAAGCGGACCAGCGTCGTTGGTCCGAGCCTCGCGGTGATCCTATCTCCAAAGAGTCGGCCAAAGGCCATCGCGAGCGAGAAGGCAGCGTATCCGGCGGCGGCGAAGCCGGGTCCGGTCTTTAGTGTGTCGTTCAAGTAGACGGCGCTCCAGTCGGCCATCGCACCCTCGCCGAGCAGGACGCAGAATGAGATCACCCCGAGCCCCAACAACGCTCGTGTCGGCCTAGCAAACGCCGGTGCTCCATCGTCCGCCGCATCCGCGCTCGATGGTAGCAGCGACCGAAAAGCGACCACGGCGGCGGCAACGCACAGCAAACTCACGATAGAGAGGTGGGGCAGAGGCCCGACACCAAGTGCGGCCACCACGCCGCCGGTCACGGCTCCCGCGAGGCCACCAAAACTAAACGCTGCATGGAATGAAGTCATGATCGGACGCCCATACCGACTCTCCACCGCCACAGCCTGCGCGTTCATCGAAACGTCCAGCGACCCGTTAGCCGCACCCAAAAAGACCATCGCCGGAACGAGCAACGCGAAACTCGGCGCGAAAGCGGGCGGAACGACGGAGATCCCGAGCAGAAGCGCCGTAAAGCCAACCACCCGCCGACTCCCAAATTTGGCGGAGAGAGCCCCGGTCAAAGGCATCGCCACCATCGCCCCAACCGCCGTCCCCAAGAGAGCCAAACCTAAAAAACCTTCGCTCAACGAGAGTTCCCGCTGAACCGCCGGTATCCGAACAAACCAACTCGCGAGCGCGAAGCCGTTCAAGAAGAACACGGCCAGAACTGAGACTCGGGCAGCTCGAATGTTTTCCGGGATGGAGCTTCTCAAGCGGCGGAACCTTTCGTGAAGTAGTCGCTCGCTACGTTAGCACAAGTGCTGAGCATCGCGCTCTACTATGTCTTGAGCGGCTTCTTCTCCAGGTGGACCAGGGTTAGCCGCTCGGACTCTATGGTTTCGGCGAAACGCTTGTAGCCGAGATGTTCGTACAGACGTAAGCTTCCCTCGCTCCGGTGGCCGGTGAAGAGTTCGAATCGTTCGGCGGTGGAAAACCGAGCTTCGATCTCCTGCATCAGGCGCGTGCCGAGCCCGCGTCTCTGCAATCGGGGATGTACGGCTAAGCGTTCGATATGACAGGCTCCGTCGATCATCCGCGCTCTTACAGAGCCGATAATCTCACCTGCATTGCGAGCCACAAGGACTGTCCGTGTTCGGATGTCTTCTTCGAGGCTCTCCATCGTTTGGGTTAGTGGAGGCATCTCGAAATCCTCGTAGAGCATTGCCTGACTCTGGAAACACAGCCTCTGCAAAGCGAGTATTTGTTTGGCGTCTCCCTTTTGAGCCGGCCTTATCTCAGGTGGATTCACCTCCACCCTCCTGGATGCGTCGGGCTGCATCACGCGCTGCGTCCCGTAGAGCGGTTTCGTTGCTCGATTTGGACTCGCTGCCGTTGGCGGTCATTTGTGGGATTAGCTGCGCCATAACGAGTGTGGAGAGTGCGGAGTTCTCGCTGCTCTGGCCCCGGATCAGGAACGGTCTCGGAGCGTGCTGCATCAACCGCTCCCCGACCTCTACGCGACGCCGGGCTAGTTCGTATTGAACCACTGCTCTGTTATCCCGGTGCGCCTGTCCGAGGCGGCTCAGCGCGGTCGCCTCGTTCTCGGCTTCCTTGAGGGTCGCCCGGCCACGGGTCTCTATTTCGAGGCGCACACGTTGGGCTTCGGTCTCTTTTTCTTCGAGCATCCGGGCCACGTCTTCGCGGGCTCGGTTTCCGGCTTCTTTTACTTCGATCAGGCGTGCGTCGCGCTCTTTCTTGTTGCGCTCTATCTCCATCAGCAGGGTGTCGATGCGCTGCTTGCGCGTCAGTTCCCACTCGCGCTCGTAGGCGTTTAGCTCTTTGGCGACGCGCTCGCGGGTGGCGAGATGAGTCTGGTACTGATCCGGTAGTTGAACATCCGGGATGTTCGCACCCAGGATGCGAACCCCGTAGCTCTCTAGCTGACGGTTTAGATAGGTCTGCATATCGCCGACGTCCGAGCCACGCAAATCGTAGGCGCGTTCGGTGCGGACTTGACGGCTTCGTTGGCGGATCGCATCCTGCACCGCGCTCGAAAGAACGAGG
Source organism: Rubrobacteraceae bacterium (assembly GCA_041747155.1). GTDB lineage: Bacteria > Actinomycetota > Rubrobacteria > Rubrobacterales > Rubrobacteraceae > JACDDK01. The sequence goes on along the minus strand of JBGTFQ010000015.1, from coordinate 3,685 downwards.
TTGAAGTTAGAGGCTCCGATAGTTCGCACGAATGCTATGGGGTCCGTGATCCGAAACTTTAGGAAGAACTCGATGGCCTTGAGCGGCACGTTTTCCTGCGTTGGACAGACGGCGACGGGGGCGAGGTACGGTATCTCGGTGGCGGTATCCACCACGGATTCGACCTTGACCCACGGCCACCAAAGATAGTGTCGGCCCGGCGCGAGCGTGCCTTCTATCTTTCCGAATCGCGAGAGAACGCCGGTCGTGCCTTGCTCTATCTCCACGATGGCCCCGCGCCACAGCCACAACAGCGCGAGCACGAGAAACACGAACGCCACGAGCCCTGCAAGCAACGCCAGAGTACCACCTACAAAGGCTGCGAATCCGACCAAATATAGCGAGAGACCGAGCAGGAAGAGCCAACCGTAGCGGCGACGTTCCTTCAGAATTACGACCGGTACGATCTCGCCTGCATCGCCACCCCTCAAGAACTGTCGAACTGAGGACCATCCGGCGACGACTTCCTTTATCTTCGAGAACTCCCGTCCCCGCGACTGAGTCATAGATCCTTCGGTCATCGCGCCTCCCTTCCGTTGTCGCCGGGCGCGTTGTCCGAATCATCTTCGTCGGACTGGCTCATGCGCTCGACGCGCTCCTTGATGCTCTCGTCTGTGACGGACTGACGAATCTCTTCGATACGGTCGGCGGTTGCTTCCTCCGCTGCGGGCTGAGCCTGCAACTCTTCCTCTGGCTCGGCGGCGTTCACGGTGGAGAGGCTCTCTATTTCGCGCTGGCGGGTCTCGATGCGGCCCTGGATCTCACTCATGCGGTCCCGGATAGACTGCATGTCCTCGTCTGTAAACAGGGAATCATCCCCGACCCCGATCATACGCCGCGCTATCTTCAGGAAATCGACGGCATCTTCGCCATCCGCCGCTCCCATCTGAACTACCTGCGGCAACCTCTCCGCCACGGACTCCAACCGCTCCAAAACGTCCTGCTGAAAGCGGTACTCAAGAATCTCCGGGGCCGCCGCGCTGCTGACCGCCCGGATATCCAACGCCTGAGCTTCAAGCAGCGCCGCGTTCGCGTTCGCCGTACTCTCAGCCTCGACCATCCGCTCCTTCGCCCGAGCGTTCGCCCGGTTTGTTTCTCGTTCGCGGGCCGTGTCGATCTGGGCCTGATACGTAGCTATCTCAGCGCTTATAGCCGACAAAGTCTCCCGCAACGAGGCCATCTCCTTGTTTAAGTCGCCTTCGTCCTGCTCTTTGCGAAGCCGCAATTCGTACTGGTAGGTGTACGCTTCTTTGGCGACGCGAACCATCTCCGGTGCAGCCAGGTCCATACGATACTCGCGGCTCGACGGTTCGGCGTGCGTGATGTTCGCGTTCGTAAAACGCACGGCGGGGAGGAATTGGTCGTTCAGACTCTCCACAAACTTTTGGGTGCTCTCTCCCACGAGGTCATAGATATCGTCCGCTCGCTGCTCGTAGATCAAAGCTCTAGTTACTTCGCTGATGGCGTTCTCTAGCTTGTCCGAGAAGCCTTTCACTCCGCCGACGGTGAAGATGAACTCTGCCGGGTCTTCAATTCGGAACTGCAAGAAAAGGTCCACGCTTGCGTTAACCCGACCGCTGGTTGGAGCTTCTCGGATAGGGGCGTTGTACGGATACTCGCGGGTTGTATTGACGATGTAGCTGACCTGTTTCCACGGGTTGAACAGGAGTTTACGACCGGATTCGGCGATTTCCTCTAGCCGTCCGAAGCGGGTCACGACGGCGCGGCAGCCATCCGGCACCGAGACCACGCTCTGCCGCCACCACGAGACCACCGCTAGAAAGAACAACAGAATCCACAAATGCGGCCCGAGAATCGCCAGCCCCAATGGGACATCGGAGAAGCCAACCGCGAGCGTTACGACGACCCCGAGAAAGAGAAACACGATCATCATCCCAATCGGCATCAGCCGCCAGAAAAGAGACTGTCGGTTCGGGATAACGACCGGCGAGATGGCGTTGATAAAATGCCCGCCCGAATCTTGCCCCGGAAAGCTGCGATTCAAGACCTCCGCCGCATCCGGCAGCGAGACCGTGCGCTGTTCGATCACCGTCCCAGCCGTACCGCCGCGTTCCCGCGCGGAAAGAAAGTCCCGAGCGTCTATTTCGAACTGCTCGACCCGCTCGCCACCGCCCACCGCGTCCTCAACCGCGCCTCGCGCCCGCCGACCAGCTTGCCTAACGCCCTGCCCCGAAGAGAAATCCACAACCCCACGCTCCCATCCACTCGAAAGCAACTCCCTACACTATGCGCCACCAGCAAGCAACGCACAAGTACGCAAAAGCGGATGGAACGCTAAACGGAGCCTAGAAATCCACCTCCTGGCCCAAGCTACGCTCTACGGCCCGGTCGTAGACGATGCGAGCGACGGCCATGTCTTCGAGGGCGAGTCCCTGGCTGGCGAAGAAGGTTATGTCCTCTGGGCTCTGGCGTCCGGAGGAGCGTCCGGCTATTACGGACCCAATCTCCTGCACGGCCTCGGGCATAATTACGCCGGTCTCCAAACTTTGCATGAGATCTCCGGCTTCGAGTCCCAACTCTTCGCGGCTGTCCACGCATACGATGCTGGAGCGCTTTATGACTTCACGGTCCACCTCACTCTTGAACAGCATGTTGGAACCGGCGGCGTTGACATGCGTTCCCGGCTTCAGCCACTCCCCAAACAAGACCGGCGACACCGAAGAGGTGACCGTTACGACGATGTCTTGTGCGGCTGCCTCCTCCGGGGATTGGGTGGTCTCTATCTCCATGTCGAGCTTCTCGCCCATTTTCTCCGCGAAAGCTTTGCGCTTCTCTTCGGAGCGGCTGTGGATGATGATCCGGGTGAGATCCCGGACAGCGGCGATGGCTTCTACCTGACTCTCGGCCTGCCATCCCGAACCGAATACCCCGAGCGTCGTGGCGTCCTCACGGGCGAGATACTTGGTCGCGATGCCGGTTGCCGCGCCGGTGCGAAGTTGGCCCATCTTGTCGGACTGGATGATGGAGAGTAGCTCGCCGGATTCAGGATCGAAGAGCATCGTATAGAAGCGGGCGCCAGTCCGGGCGACGGTGTATGCCTTGAGCCCGAGTGCGCCTATCTCCGGTGCTCCGGCGAACATTACGTTCAGGCCGCTCGTCGGGAGTCCTACGCGACGGCGGGCGCGGTTGGTTGCCCGGCCTTCACCGTGTTGGCGCAGGAGGTCTTCCACGGCATCCAGAGTTGTGTGCATATCCAGCAGGTCTTCGACTTCCCGCTCGGTGATCAGTAACGTCATGCGGCGTCCCTTCTGTTCGTTGACGGTTTATCCGTTAGAATCGGTCGTCCTATGCGGGTTCTCGTTATAGACAATTACGACTCCTTCACGTACAACCTCGTGCAGTATCTGGGCGAGCTAGGGGCCGAGGTCATCGTCCGTCGCAATGATGAGATCACCGCAGACGAAGTCCTCAAACTCCATCCTGATAGGATAGTCGTCTCGCCCGGTCCCTGCACTCCCAACGAAGCCGGTATCTCGGTCGACTTGATCTCTAAGACTGCCGGTGAAGTTCCGCTGCTCGGTGTCTGCCTCGGCCATCAGTCCATCGGACAGGCCTTTGGCGCGAAGATAGTGCGCGGCGAACCCGTCCACGGCAAGACCGCGAAGATAAGCCACGACAACAGAGG
>JBGTFQ010000014.1:0-3157 GCA_041747155.1 Rubrobacteraceae bacterium | reverse complement strand
CCGATAGCGGGTTAGCGGCGGGAGGAGCCCCAGAGGTCGGTGTTGACGAGGAAAGGCTTGCGGTGGGTCTTCCCAGACTGGTCTCCAACCACCAGCAGAACGCGCACCTCACCGTCGAAGCCCTCGGATATCAGGATGTTGGACAGTCGCGCAAGCTCCAGCCGCTTGCCGACGCTCTCGCTAACGCGAAGCCTGACCGGTTCCGAGAGCAGGTTTCCGGTCTCGTCTCCTCCTAGAGCCGCCTGTCTAGTACGGCCTTCCCTGGGATCCAGGACGACTTCCCCGGAGCCCTTCTTTTGATCTCGTAAAACTAGCCTCATATCCATCAGGCGAATAGGCTTCTCGCTCCTATTAGTGATCGCGAACCGGACCATCGGCGCGCCCGAAGCGGCGACGCGGGAATAGGCCAGTCCGTTCTCGCGAAGGAACTCCCCCAAACGCAGGTACAGATCCTCTTGAGTATCCTGGTGGAAAGCGGAGCCCGCTTCGCCGCCCGCTCGGTACTCGTAGCGGACGCGAATTCCGAGCCGCGGCTCGCGGTCGCGGCGCTGGAAGTAGAGGGTAAGGAGCGAGAGCGTCACGGCCAGGGAAGAGGCCAGGTACGGCAGATAGGGGACGATCATCATCCAGACGGAATCTCTCATCCCGCCCTCCGCGAGCGACGACCCGCCCGGATAAACGCCCCGGACGCCGGCGCGGCGGGGGAGGCGGCAATACCAGACGACGAGAGCGAGGCGGAGAGATCCTCGATACCCTGTACCAGGAACGAGAACCCGCGCCGTTCGTCCTGCTCCACTCGTCCTTCGAGAAGATAAGCACTCTTCTGATGAAGGATATAGCCGAAGCGCTCATATACGGGACGGAAGATGGTGGTCTGAAGGAGGCCGGACTCATCCTCGATCATTAGGAAGTAGACTGGTCGACCACTCTTGGTCGGGGGTCGCTGCATGCATTCGAGCAGTCCCGCAACCCGCGTTCTGGTCCCATGAGCCAAGTTCCACACCTCCTGGCTCTGAGCGACCCCGAGATCCCGTAGAGTCTCTCGGTAAGGCGTCAAGGGGTGGCGGCGGACGTTCAAGCCCAGGGACTCCCACTCCATCCGCTCTTCCTGGTCGGGGGTGGGGTAGAGGTAAGCTTCTGATGGTTGTTCCCGGTGCGTTCGAGAAGCCCAACCGTCGGCCGGGTGTAGAAGCTCGCCCTGATCTTCCCCACGCTTCGCTCGGCGCTTCTTCGGCATCCGCCGCGCCTCGTTGAGCAGGCGATGGCGAGATCCCAACGAGAGCGCGTCGAAGAACCCGCCCTTGATGAGGTTTTCGAGGCCGTCCGCTTCGGTGGAAGTTCGGGAATAGAGATCCGCGAGATTGTTGAAGTCCGCTTTCTCGCGGGCGACTAGGATCGAGCCGACGGCGCTCGTACTCAAGCTCCTGGTGTACTTGAGACCGACCCGCAAAGCGCCGCCGTTGGGTTCGACCGTAAACCCCTCGCCGGACAGGTTTACATCCGGCGGCAATATCTCGATGCCCTCTCGACGAGCCTCGTTCACTAGGACGCGAGGAGAATAGAAACCCATCGGCTGGGCGTTCAGCAGTCCACAGAAGAATTCTGCCGGGTAGTGGGCCTTCATGTACGCCGAGGCGTAGGAGATCTCCGCAAAGGAGGCGGCGTGAGCGGCGCTGAATCCGTAGCTCGCAAACCCTTCTATCCAGGTCCAGACCTTCTTGGCCTCCGCTGACGGGGTCCCATTCTTGATAGCCCGGCGCAAGAACTCTCGCTGGATACCACCCAGAGCACCGGGACCTCGAAGGTTGGTCATGGCACGCCGGACCTCGTCCCCTTCAGCTAGAGAGAACCCTGCTACCCGATGACAGACCTCAAGTACTTGCTCCTGGTAGACCATCACCCCGTAGGTGGGACGAAGCACTTCGTCCAGAATATGGGGTAGAGGCACGGAGTACGGTTCGAGGCCGTTGCGGCGACGGACGTAAGGGATGACTAGGTTTCCTTTTACCGGTCCTGGCCTAAAGAGCGAGATCTGGGCCACGAGGTCCTGAAAACGCCTCGGTTTCAGACGTTGGGAGAGATGGAGCTGTCCGGGGCTCTCAAGCTGGAACATACCGGCGTTGTTACCGGATCGGATCAGGGCGTAGGTCTCTTTATCGTCGGGGGGGAGGTTGTAGGGGTCTATCTCCTTACCGGTCCTCTTCGAGGCGAGCTCTCCGGCCTCGGAGAGCGCCGTGTGCATCCGTAGTCCCAGAAGATCCAGTTTCGGAGCGCCGATGTATTCTAGGTCGTCCTTGTCGTACTGGGTCCTTAGTAGTCCATCCTTGCCGCTTGGCTCCAGTGGAACTAGCTCCGAGAGGTGGTACTGGTGGTTGCCGAGCACTATCCCACCTAGATGCGTCCCGGCCTCCCGGAGTCGTCCGTTCAGGCCGTGTGAGAGTTCGAGGAGCAGACGATACTTCTCCACGTTCTGCAGCGGATGATTTCGCATCGCTGGTTCTTGCAGCGCACGCCGCCAGGTCTCTATGGGATCCACTACGGTGTCCCGGTCCCGGACGCGAGTCGGGACGTTGCGGGAGAAAGCGTCGATCTCTTTCGGCGAGTAACCGAGCGCCCGCGCCGCGATCCGGATAGCTCCCTTCAGACTGTTCTTTACGGCGGTGGCGGCCACCGCTGTCCCGAACTCCTTGTACCGCTCCATAAGCGGGTTCCTTATCTCCTCGTCTCTGCGGAGACTACAGAAGTCAAGGTCTATGTCCGGGACGTCCGTGCGGCCTTCGTGCATGAAACGCTCGAACAAGAGGCGGTTTGAGAAGGGCTCGGGCTGGGTCAGTCCTATGGCGTAGCAGACCAGGCTGTTTGCCGCACTGCCCCGGCCCGTTACGGGTATTCCCTTGGACCGGGCGATCTCCGCAGCTTCGTGGGCGATCAAGAAGTACGGTGCGAAGCCAAGCTCCTGGATGCAAGATAGTTCGCGTCGGAGTCGGGCCTTTATCCGCGCGGGATCCTCGGTCGAGTCCCGGTACTTCTCCCGCACACCCTTCACTGCGAGCTCTACGAGCCGCCTTCCGGCAGAGACGCCTTCCGGTAGCCGTGCCGAAGGCATGTGCATACCTCCGTCGAGCTTCACAGCACCCGCGCACCGCTCCGTGATGGC
>JBGTFQ010000013.1:0-10941 GCA_041747155.1 Rubrobacteraceae bacterium | reverse complement strand
CGCCTCCACGCTCGCGGCGCTTTCAGCCGTTATAGAGACGTCTCGCCTGGCGACGGCACAGCCGGCCGCGGGTGCGGGTTACGAGTTGATCGCCATCGGGGCCGTCATTATCGGCGGCGCGAGCTTGATGGGTGGCGTGGGGACCATCCTTGGCACCATCCTCGGCGCGACCCTCCTCGGTCTCGTCACCAACGGGCTCGTGCTTCTCGGGGTGTCCACGTTCTGGCAGCAGGCGGTGACCGGCGCGATCATCATCCTCGCCGTGACGCTCAACACTTATAAGCAAAGAAAAAGCAACTAAGAGAGGCTACAAATATGGATCTCGACGGCAAAACGCTGATCATCACCGGAGGTGGCCGGGGCATAGGGGCCACGACGGCCGAATTGTGCGCGGAAAACGGTGCCAACGTGATGGTGGCTGACGTACAGGCGGAGTGGGGCGAGAAGGTCGCTGGTGGAATCCGGGCCAATGGCGGCAAGGCCGTCTTCCATGAGGTCGACGTGACGGATGAGGACGCCGTCGCCGAGATGTTCGAGACGGCCGCCAGCCGGTTCGGCGCGGTCAACGGGATCGTCAACAACGCCGCCACCATCGTGGTCAAGAAAGCCGCCGACATCACCGCCGAGGAGTGGCACCGGGTCATGAGCGTTAACGCGACCGGTGTATTCTACGGTTGCAAGCACGCCATAAGGCGGTTTCAAAGCCAGGGGACCGGCGGTGCCATAGTGAACATCGGCTCCATCTCAGCGGTCGTCGGACTTCCGGAGCAGGCCGTGTATTGCGCCTCGAAGGGAGCGGTCTTCCAACTATCGCGCCAGATAGCCATCGACTACGCAGCCGAGAATATCCGGTGCAATACCATAGGACCGGGCTCCGTGGATGGAGATTTCCTGCGCGTCTACATAGAAAGTCAGGAAAACCCGGAAGAAGCCGAGAAGAACATCCTCGCGGCCCACCCCATAGGTCGGCTCGCGGATCCCAAAGAGATAGCCGAGGGGATCATGTTCCTGATCTCAGATCGCGCATCCTTCATCACCGGAGCCAACCTCCAAGCCGATGGCGGATACTCCGCCATCTAAACCTACCCGTCTGCTGGAGGCCGAACCACCACCAGGTCTCCAGCTTCTACTAGCACGCACTATCGCCTCCACGCACGCTTGCAGAGTCTCTCAATGCCCCGCTATAGACGATGCCGAAGACCAGTAAGCGACACTCCCAGATACGGGGCGCAGGCCGCTCCGCAAGCTACCCGGCCCCCATCCCTCCACGGACGTTCCATCACAGCGAAAATCCTCAAAGAGACCAGCTAAGGCTCGCCACACTCCATAGACACTCAAACGAGCGGGACGCCGAGCGCCCTCAACGGTCGCCCCGAGCCCCTGAGTCCATCTCTACATACGTCGTGACGGCAAAAGGCGGCCAGCTACCGCTCCTCGCCAAAGACACCACTACCTAAACCGCGCCAGTGTAGCGGCCTCCTCACTCCACGCAAGGGCGCCCAAAAGCTCGGCCCAGCTTTGATCTACTCGTCACCCGGCAGCTTCCGTTAAGTCGCCCTGCTCGCACCGGGTAGACTCATCGTGTGGCTTTTGTGTTGAGGCGAACGAATTCTACGTGTTGCTCGTACTGGTCGAGGACATCGTCTATTAGCTGGCTATAAGTGTAGCCCATTACGTCGTAGCCCTGGCCGCCTTCTAGCAGGTGTATGTCGAGCCGGTAGTAGAAGTCGCCCTCGCGCATGGAGCTATCTCCGTACACGGGCATGCGCGCTTCTCGGGGTTCGACCCGGTATTGGAATGGGGATTCGTCGTCGAGGTCCGCCACTAGTTCGACGTAGTATTGGTCCGCTTCGTTCGTGCCGTCGCGTACTTCGACGTCTACGCCGTGCTCGCGCATCTCTTCGCCTACCTCGTTGAGTGCGGGCAGTGCGATCTCGGAGAGGAACTCGGTAGTTTTTTCGTAGTTCGGGAAGCTCATGCTTCGGCTCAGGCGTTGGCGCCAGGTCAACTCTATGGCCCGGTCGCCGTCGGGGCTGGTGCTGCGCCCAGAGAACCGTGCGGGCAGACTGTAGCGTCGGCTGTCTTCGCGATGTGCTTCTACTCGTAAGGCTTTGTAGAGTCCGACCATGATCAGGATCATCACGAACCCGAACGGCAGGCCCATAACGATGGTGGCGCTTTGAAGCGCTCCTATGCCACCGACCAGGAGCATCGCTATGGTCAGCAGTCCGGTGACGACTGCCCAGAAGATCCGGATTGAGTTAGAAGCGTCGTCCCGCGGGCTCTTGCGGTACGAGGTGAGGTTTGCCATCACCAGAGCGCCGGAGTCGGCGGAGGTGATGTAGAAGAGCAATCCGCAGAACGTAGCGACAAACGCGACGACCGGGAAAAAGGGGAACTGCTGGAGAAGCGTGTAGAAGCCCTGTTCGGGTTGGTTCATCGCGGCCTGGCCGAACTGCGCGTTTCCGTCCCTGACCAGTTGGATCGCGCTGTTGCCGAAGATCGAAACCCACATCAAGATATACAGAAACGGTATCGTCATCGTCCCGGCGACAAACTGCCGAATGGTGCGGCCGCGTGAGATGCGGGCCAGGAACAACCCGACGAAGGAAGCCCAGGCGATCCACCAGGCCCAGAAGAAGAGCGTCCAGAAGCTGAGCCACTCCGTCGGACGGTCGAAGGCGAAGGTCTGCATCGTGAGGCTCGCGAAGCTGCTCACGTAATCCCCGATATTGAGCACGAAGGCGTTCAGCAAGAAGATGGTCGGGCCGGTAACCAGCACGAAACCTGCCAGCCCGAGCGTGAGCCAGACGTTCAGTTCCGATAGCCGCCGAATTCCTTTCTCGACTCCGGTGACCGCCGAGATCGCCGCGACAACGACGGCGAGCACGATCAACCCGATTTGAGCGGTCAGACCTTCCGGGATGCCGAAAAGAAGTTTCAGCCCAAAGTTCAGGAAGACGACCCCGATACCCAGCGAGGTGGCGATGCCGAAGATCGTGCCGAGCACGGCGGCGAGGTCTACGCCGTGGCCCAAAGCTCCGTAGATGCGGTTGCCGAAGATCGGGTACAAAGCAGACCGAATGCTAAGCGGCAAGTTCATCCGGTAGGCGAAATACGCCAGAGATATTCCCATTAGCGCGTACATCGCCCAGCCCGTGATCCCATAATGAAACAGTGTCCACACGGTCGCTTCTCTGGCGGCGTTCAGCGTTTCGCCCTGGCCGGTAGGTGGGGCTAGGTACTGAGTAACGGGCTCGGCGACCGCGAAGAACATCACGTCCGTGCCGATACCGGCGGCGAACAACATAGCGGCCCAGGAGAAAGTGCTGAACTCCGGTTCAGAGTGTTCCGGCCCAAGTTTTATATTCCCATAGCGGGAGAGAGCGAGAAAGAGGATGAAAGCCAGAATGACCGTTGCTATAAGTATGTAGAACCAACCGAACCAGTTTGAGATCACACCAACCAACACCCCGAGAGCCCCGCTGGCTCCGTCCGGGCTGATGATCGCCCACAACGCAATAGCTAGGATAGCCGCTGAGGAACCATAGAAGACGACCGGGTTGATCCTGGTGCTGGGTTCCGTACTTTCGGGCTCTGATTGCCTCGTCTCAGCCATATTACGTTCTCCCTCGTCTCGTCTCAATATACGCCACATGCATACAGCAAACGTCTCTTCGGGCAACTACAGTAAAGCACATCTAGCTATGTAAAGGCGATTATGGGAGTCCACGAAATGAAATAGCCACTCAGAATAATGCTTGATGGTTTTGGATGAGGCGACTTGGGTAACAAGGAGGGCTGCACGAAAACGAGTCTCAAAAGTAGAACGGGAGTTGAACCATTTTGACTACGGTTCCAAAGATTACCTTGAATGACGGCAACAAAATCCCGCAACTTGGTTTCGGGGTTTACCAGATAGAACCTGGAGAGACCGCCGAAGCGGTTGGTCAGGCGTTGGAGATCGGCTACCGTCACATCGACACTGCCCAGATGTACGGCAACGAGGCTGGTGTCGGTGCGGCTATTCGCAACTCGGGGCTCGACCGCAGTGAGATCTTTGTGACCAGCAAGTTGAACAACAGCTTTCACGATGCAGACGATGCCCGCCGCGAGTTTGATACCACGCTCTCAGAGCTAGGCTTGGACTACGTGGACCTTTTCCTGATCCACTGGCCGTTGCCGACTCGATACAACGGTGACTACGTTTCGACCTGGAAGACGCTCGAAGAGTTTCAGGGCGATGGCCGGGCGAAATCCATCGGCGTGTCGAACTTTCAAATAGAGCACCTGGAGAAACTAGCTTCCGAGACGGATACCGTACCGGCGGTCAACCAGATCGAGGCTCACCCGTACTTCGGCAACGAAGCGGTTCGCGAATACGGTCAGGATCACGACATCGCTACCGAAGCATGGTCCCCAATAGCTCAGGGCAAGGTTCTCGATGATGAAACCATCGCTCAGATAGCCGAAAAAGTCGGCAAGAAACCGGCTCAGGTCGTATTGCGGTGGCACATCCAGAACGGCAACATCGTGTTTCCGAAGTCCGTCACGCCCTCGCGGATGCAGGACAACTTCGATCTCTTCGACTTCGAGCTGGAGTCCGGCGATATGCAGGAGATCTCCGCTCTAGACAACGGCCAAGACGGTCGCATCGGTCCCCACCCGGACAAGTTCGACTTCATCCCCGGCTAACGTCAGGGCCGAAAGCGTCGGCCAATTCGAGTGTGGCAGTCAGAGCCCCGGTGAGGATCCGGGGCTCTATTTATGTACCGACATCCTCGTCGAGACAGCGTTCTATTGCTTCGACAAGCCCGGAATCTCGCCGTTTCGGAAGGCATCCACGAAAAGATGGTGGTCGTTGCGGACTGTTCTGGAGTAGCCGTGGGCGAAGGAGACCATCTCCTCTACGAACTCATCGTCGTTGTCGATGGCGGCGGCGATCTCGTCCTCCGTCTGGAAGTCTACGATGGTTGGGTCGGAATCCTGGTCGGCGACGCAATGAACTTTGGCCGTAGCTCGACCGAGGTAGACCAGCACGGGTGACATCTGTTCGGGCTCGGTTAGATCCGACCAGTCAAAGTCTTCGACGTAGGGCGATAGCTCGGAGACGACGAAGCCGATCCCGTCGATATCGGTGTAGCCAAGCCACGGGTCAGCGTGAGCTTGTAACGCTCGCTGGGAGAGCGCTGTCCGATGTCCATGATGCTTGAAGCGTCGCTCCACGCGCTCGTCTTTCACAATGCGGCTGGGCGCTGCGACATTGCCCTGTTTCATCGACAACACCACGTCATTCTCCAGCGCCTGCGTGGGACCTTCGACCAGCACGTTGTAGGCGGGAAGCCCCGCTGAGCCTATGCCGAATCCTTTGCGACCCACGATGTCCTTCACTTCGTAGGTCAAGCTACGGAAGCGTTTCGCGTCGGGGATAGTCTCCAGGTAGGACTTGAAGGCGGTACTTACCTTCCTGTGCTCGGCTTCGTCCAGATCCCGGACTCCAGGGCCGCGCCGGAAACGGCGGTTAAAGTCGCTGTCTATGAAGGTTGTGCGGTCCAGGAGGTCGATGCGAGTATTCAAGCGAGTTTCGAGTAGGGTGTCCCGGATCTCGCCATCCGTCGTCTCAAGGCGGAGCGAGAATTCTTGGTCGCGGTCGGAGTCGACGAAGTGGCGTACTTGCTCCAGGTAGGCTCTGACGTAGGTTTCGACCAGTTCTGCTATGTCCTCGTCGGAGATGGCTTTGGTCCATGCGAGCAAGGCGACGCTTGCGACCATGCGCTGGATATCCCAGGTGAAATGGCCGAGGTAGGCTTCGTCGAAATCGTTGACATCGAAGACGAACACTCCGTCGCCATCCATGTAGGTACCGAAATTCTCGGCGTGCAAGTCGCCTTGGATCCAAACCCGACTCGTGCGTTCGTTGGCCCGAGGATCCTCCCTTCGAGCCATGTCTGCGTAGAATAAACACGCGCTTCCTCGATAGAAAGCGAACGGACTCGCGGCCATCTTCCGAAATTTTTGACGGAACGCGTCTGGATCCGCACCCATCAACTCCGAGAAAGCATCCATCAACACGTCCACGATCTCCGCCTGACGCTCGTCCGAAGACCCTTCTCCCTGACCCAAATCCACCATCTCAGACATACAGTCTCCTTCACCTCTAGCTCAGCTTTGATCCACAACGACCGCGAAGTAGACCCTAGCACGATGTCTATACGAAGGAGCTTTTTATTCCGGCGGTCTTTCGAGCGTCCGGCGAGTCGTGGAGTAGAATCCGGCATTGTGGTTGATGGCAAGGACAAGGGCTCGGTGCTGACGGGGACATCGTCGGTCATAGCCGCCGTTTTCTGGGGAAGCAACTTTGCGGCTGCCAAGTACGCGACTGATTCCACTCCGTTGCTGTTGCTCGTAGCGATCCGTTTTGGCATCTATCCGGCTCGCCGCCAATGACTTTCGGATTCGATTCAGCGGGAACCTTCCGACCGCACTCGCTCCTTCGCAACGGCCATTTTCAGACACTTGTGGGTTCGGCGTGGCCGCGACGCTCGGGCGTTCGTCCGGCGGATGAGTCGCGACTGTTCGAGGTCGAGCCCGGTAGTCGAATACTAGCCCGGTGCTGGTGGCACAAGGATCGAACATCTCGTGGAACGCTTGTGCTGGTTCATGGGCTGGGTGGTTCCGCTGAGTCTCCGTATATTCTTGGATCCGCTCGGTTGGCGTTCGGAGCGGGTTTCAACGTCGTGAGGATCAACCAGCGTAACTGTGGCGGCACCGAGCATCTGACTCCGACTCTGTATCACAGCGGTATGTCTGGGGATGTCGCCTCCGTCGTGAGCGAACTGGTGGATCGAGACGGCTTGAAGCGCATCGTGGTAGGCGGCTTCTCGATGGGTGGAAACCTCGCGCTAAAGATGGCGGGGGAGATCGGCGAGGATTCGCCGCCGGAGTTACTCGGCGTGTGCGCGGTCTCTCCGGCCCTGGATCTCACCTCTACCGTCCAAGCCCTGGAGAAACCTTCCAACACCATCTACCAATCCCTTTTTGTCCGAGGCTTGAGAAACTTAGCCATACGCAAAAAGCAACTGTACCCGGACCTGTACGACGTAACGGACATCGAAAAGCTCCGAACCGTCCGCGACTTCGACGAGACATACACCGCACCGCACGCCGGATTCGCCAACGCCACCGACTACTACACAAAATGCAGCGCGATAAGAGTCACGGCAAAAGTGCGGACACCGACCCTAATACTCCACGCCCAGGACGACCCATTCGTAACCTACGAGCCGCTACTGCGCCCGGAAGTCTCATCCAACCCAAACATAACTACAGAGATACCAGCACACGGTGGCCACGTAGCATTCGTCTCAAAAGATAGCGAAGCACGCTTTTGGGCGGAGCACCGCCTGGTCAGCTACGCTCAAACACTCCTCGAACAGTAGGAAATTCCACGCAATACGCACCGACTCATCTAGCTTCGAGAGAAAATCTGACATGCTGACTAACTGTGGTCTTCAAGGAACGCACTGACTCTTTTGAGCGCGCGCTTCAGGTTTTCGCGGGAGTTCGCGTAGGAGAAGCGGAGGTGGCCTTCGCCATGTTCGCCGAATCCCGTTCCAGAGAGGCACGCGACTCCGGCTTCTTCGAGGAGCGCGTCGGCGAGCGCGGTGGCCGAGTAGCCTGTGCCGGTTATGCGTGGGAAGGCGTAGAAAGCGCCCTGTGGGGTCAGGCAGTCGATGCCGGGGATAGCGTTCAGGCCGTCGACGAGGAGGTCGCGGCGGGCGCGGAACTCTTCGAGCATCCGGGAGACGCTGTCCTGTGGGCCAGTCAGGGCTTCGAGGCCCGCGAGTTGGGTTGCGGCGGCGGTGCAGGAGTTGGAGTTGACCTGTAGCTTCGAGATGTCCTGGGCGAGATCCTCGGGCATTATTCCGTAGCCGAGGCGCCAGCCGGTCATGGCGTAGGTCTTTGAGAAACCGTCGAGGATTATTGTTCGGTCGTTGGGGGAGAGGCCGGGTTCTGAGGTAATGCTGGCGAAGTCTCCGGAGTAGAGGAGTTTTGAGTAGATCTCATCGGAAAGAATCATCGCTTCCGGGTACTCGCGCAGCAAGGCCGCCAATCCTTTCATGTCCTCCGCCGTCAGGACACCGCCGGTCGGGTTTGCGGGAGAGTTGAGAATGACGAGACGTGTACGCTCGCTGAGGCCCGCCGCGAACTCGTCGAGATCGAAGCGAAAGCCGTTCTCTTGGCGTAACGGCACGAAGACCGGCGTACCACCAGCGAAGTTAACCATCGACTCGTAGATAGGGAATGCGGGGTTTGGTAGGAGGACTTCGTCGCCGGGTTCGATCAGAGCGAGGATGACGAAGAACATGATCGGCTTTCCTCCCGGCGTGACCACGACTTGATCCGGATTGACCTCGATGCCCCGGCTGCCGGAGATCTCCTCGGCGATAGCCTCTCGAAGCTCCCGCACACCGGCTGTCGGAGTGTAGTGCGTGTGTCCATCTCGCAGAGCCCGGCATCCAGCCTCCACGATATTCTCCGGGGTCGGAAAGTCCGGCTCGCCGATCTCCAGGTGTATGATGTCGCGGCCCTGAGTCTCCAGAGCCCGCGCCTTAGCCAACACCGAGAAAGCCGTCTCCGTACCCAGAAGGTCCATCCGCCCGGCGAGCCTCAAATCCTCACTCCTTTGTCTTTGCTTCTACGTTTCATCGTCCCAAGATACATCAACAGGAAACCCGCAGCTTCTAAGAAATGTCCGATCCTTTGGGGCGGGGCGGAGTGTCCACTACCGGCTTATCTTTGAGGACTTCGTAGAGCAGGAGGTCCTCGTCGATGGTTTTCAAGCGAAAACCGGCATCCTCGTAGAGTTCGCGAGAAGCTTCGACACCGGGAAAGTAGTAGTTGGTCTGCTTCTCGGGAAAGAGGATATAGACGGGACCGCGTTCGATGGCGGCGCGGACTTTGTCCAGAGGTGGGGGCTTTGGGTCTTCGATGTAGTTGACGACGGTTATGTCCGTGCGACGTTTCTCTACCAGGAGCATGTAGTTGAGCGGGCTGCGATGGTGCAGGATGGAGGAGTTCGGTTTCACCTCTTTGACGACGGTCTCGATCATGGCTCGTCCCCGATAATCGTCGCTCATGTCCACCTCGCGGATCGTGGCTGATAGGCCGTACAGCGGCGCGAACAATATTCCGAGCGTCAGGGCTAGTGTCGTTGCTGTTCGAAGAGAACTTCTAGAGATACGTGTTTGGGCTAGATCCAGAGCCATCACGAACCCTGCGGAGATGAAGACCGCGAAGATCAAGAACGTCGGGATAAAGTAAACGTAGATATCCTCGATGTCGTACTCGATAGCGTGGATCGTCCACCCGAAGTACAGTAACAACATAAGTCCCGCACCCGCTAAATCCCGATACAGCAGATAGAACGTCCCGCAGATGCCGACCAGCACGAGGGCCAGCGAATAGTGTCCGAGACCACCGTAGAAGTGTTCGAGGTAGAGCATTATCCGACCGGGCAGCTCCGACGGGCCAAACTCGAACATCCGACCTTTCCAGTGCCCGCCGCTGATAAGTACAAAGAAACCGTAGAACGTATTGGGCGGATGCTCTTGCAGCAACGGCTGGCCCCAGACAAAACCTTTTGGAAGATAATCCATCGAAGCCCGGATCGGGATGAAAGCGTAAGGCAGCAGGCCGACCAGGAACAGTCCCGCACCCTTCAGGACTAACCGCCACTCACGTAGTTTGCGTCGCTCGACCAGAAAGACAAAGAGGATGCCGCCGGGCAAGAGTAGGCCGCTGGTTATGTGGTCTGTCATGGAGAGGCCCATCAGGAAGGCGGCGAGTAGAAGATGACCGTCGCGGCGGCTCTCGCGCCAGATCAGGAGTACCAACACGGTTAAGGAGATGAAGAGCGCGTTGAGGGTGTACACCTCTGCAATGATCGCCTGTCGCCACAACGTCTCCCCTAGTCCGAAGGCCGCTGCTCCCGCGATCGCCGCCACTGGCCTTCCGGTGAGTTTCACGGAGATCCAATAGACCAAAAACACCGCCACAGCCGCGTACACCGCCGAAGCGAGGCTGACCCGGTAAGCCGCATCCCCAAAGGGCAAGTACGTAAACAGCTTTCCGAGCATCACATAAGTTGGGTAACCAGTGTAGTCCGGCACGCCGAGCACATTCGCCTTGACCTGCAGCACGGCGGCATCGCGCAGGTTCGGCAGATCGTAGTAGAGGATTGTGGGGGCGAGGGTCCGTAGGTAAGCTGTAAAGACCAGCAAAGCCGTCAGAACACCGGCGCCGATCACCAGTGGACGCCGGTAGCTCTTCGCCTTCTTTCGCAACGCGGAGTACACGGAAGAGAGATGTTAGCACACCAGGTATCGGTGTCCTGTGCCATCGAAGCATAGCCATTGCTTGTGTGACGAGACATTAGTAAAGTCCGTAGCTAGGATGGCGCTGAGAGAGGAGAGGTTTTGGCTACTACTTCGGCAGGTGGGAGAAACTCCAGTGGAATGTTCGAGAGGAGTTTGGGGGCTCTTCAGAGTGTAGGACGTTCGTTGATGCTTCCCATAGCGGTACTGCCAGCGGCGGCGCTTCTTCTGCGTTTGGGGCAGGATGATCTACTCGGATTGCCGTGGATGGCTGCGGCGGGAGGTGCGGTTTTTACCAATCTTCCGTTGCTCTTCGCCATAGGCATCGCGGTGGGTCTGACCGGCGGCGCTGGTGCTGCGGGACTTGCCGGGCTCGTCGGATATCTGGTCTTCGACGAGGTATTCAAGACGCTCATACCGCAGGTCGACGGCGAACCCAACCCCGACATCCAGATGGGGGTTCTCTCCGGGATCATCATTGGTCTGGTAGCCGCTGGGCTATATCGACGGTTTCATGACATCCGGCTGCCGGATTACCTCGGTTTCTTCGGTGGCAAGCGTTTCG
>JBGTFQ010000012.1:0-8608 GCA_041747155.1 Rubrobacteraceae bacterium | reverse complement strand
AAATCGCGATCTGCGTCGGCGTTTTAACCAAGTCTTCATAGCGGAAGGTGTCGGCATCGGGGTCGTGGTGCTAATCTGCGCAAACCTAGGTTATTCAGAGTGGATACCGGCTGCAGTGGCACTTGTCGTGGGTTTGCACTTCTTCCCGCTCGCACGGCTTTTCCGTATGCCGCTTTACTACTGCACCGGTATCGCTCTCTGCGTAGTGTCGGTTGCTACCATGATCTTGGCTTCGATTTTGGATTATTCGGAAGCTGTATGGTTTGCGGTGCCAGGTTTGGGGTCTGGGCTGGTACTGTGGACTACCGGCGCTATGCTGGTCATCGCTGGACTTGAGATGTCACGTTCCAACCGCCAGCCCGTGAGATAAGTGTCACGCTGCGACAGTCACCGTGTGCGGTAAGATAACGCCAAATTGTCAGGGAGATAGGAGAGCCGTGGCCCGCAGACAGATCAACTTGAAAGTCCTCGAAAACGGCCAGAAGACCTTCGAGGTTCGGCACCGCTGGGAGGATCGCCCGGTCGATCCGCCGCCGGACGGTATGCCCGTCGAATACCTGCCGTTCAAGCAACAACGCAGCAACCTTCCCGGAGCGCATGGTCGCCCGGAATGGCTGAAGGCCCGCGTCCCGGACGGCGAGGTCTACCGCGACATCAAGGAAACCATGCGTGGCCTCGGGCTGCATACCGTTTGCGAGGAAGCTCGTTGTCCCAACATCGGAGAGTGCTGGAACAACCGCACGGCTACGTTCATGATCCTGGGCAACGTCTGTACTCGCTCCTGCGGATTCTGCGCCGTTTTGACCGGCAAGCCGTCTGAGTTGGACCTAGACGAACCCGGTCGCGTCGCCGATGCCGCGAAGCAGATGGGCCTCGAACACGCCGTTATCACCTCGGTCAATCGCGACGAGTTGGCGGACGGTGGAGCGTCCATCTTTGCCGCTACGATCCAGGCTATACGCGACGAAGTACCCGGTTGCGCGGTCGAGGTTCTGACCCCGGACTTCAAGGGCGACCACGACTCCATAAAGACCGTCATCGACGCTCGCCCGGACACTTTCAACCACAACATCGAGACCGTCCCGCGCCTCTATCCCGCAGTTCGACCGCAGGCTAAGTTCAAGCGGTCGCTGGAAGTCCTTCAATACGCCAAGTACCTCAACCCGTATGGGCTTACAAAGAGTGGCTTCATGGTGGGACTTGGCGAGGTCGAGGAGGAGCTTCACCAAACGATGCGCGATCTCCGCGACCACGAGGTGGACATCCTGACCATCGGGCAGTATTTGCGCCCTTCGGAGAACCACTTGCCGATGAGCCGCTACTACAAACCAAAGGAGTTCGCGGACCTTCGCAAGTACGGCTTCTCGCTGGGCTTCAAGCATGTTGAGAGTGGCCCGCTGGTCCGCTCCTCGTATCACGCCCACGAGCAGACCGCCGACGCCCGCAAGAGCGTCGCCAGCGTCTAAAACTCCGCGTGACCCTGGAGAGACCGGTGACGGCGCAATCGACCGTTGAAGTGCGGCGGTTGCCGGGCCTGACGGCTTACGCCGAGGCTTGGGAGTTACAGCGCGAGTTGGCGCGGCTTCGGAAGAAGGATGACGTTCCAGACACTTTCCTGTTGTGTGAGCATCCGCCGGTTTTCACGGTCGGTCGGGCGGCGCGGGATGCGTCGAATCTCGGAGCGGGGGAGGAGCATCTGCGGTCTCTGGGGGCCGAAGTTTTCTGGAGTGATCGGGGCGGAGACGCTACGTTTCATGGGCCGGGTCAGCTTGTTGGGTATCCCATTCTGCGTCTGAAAATCCGGGATACACACGCTTATCTGCGCGGCCTCGAAGAGGTTATTGTACGGATGTTGGCGGAGTACGGGCTAGAAGGTTGGCATCATCCCGAGTACACGGGAGTTTGGGTGGGGGAGAAAAAGATTGCGGCCATCGGAGTGAAGTTTTCGTCTGGTTGGATCTCCTCTCATGGTTTCGCCCTGAACGTCTCCACGGATCTCTCCTGGTTCGACAGCATCACACCCTGCGGCATCCAGGAGTTCGGCGTGACGAGCCTTGAGAATGAACTGAGCCGCGAAGTCCCGATGACCGAGGTAGAAGAGAAGGTCGTGCGGCGCTTCATGGAGTCGTTCGGTTAGTTTACTTACTGTCTGCTCGGGTAATAGCTGACATGCTCAAGTCTTGTCGAACTATAGAAGGAGATGCGGAATGCTAAAAGGCGTAGCGGTAGTTTGGATGCCGGTGCAGGACATTGAACGGGCGAAGGATTTCTACAAGGATACTCTGGGACTCGAACTCACCAAAGAAGATGGCGACTGGGCCGAAGTCGACGCGAACGGCCTCACGCTCGGATTGAACGGTCGCGAGCCGTCCGGCGCGGCGGCTGAAGGTGGTCCTGTAGTGACTTTCCAGCCAGAGAACAGCCTCGAAGAGACCGTCGACAGCTTGAAGGGTGCCGGTGTCGAAGTTCCGGCTGGTATCTCCGAGCACCCCTGGGGTCGGGTCGCGACCTTCAAGGATTCCGAAGGCAACGACGTCCAGTTGTACGAGCCGCCGAAGAACTAGCGTTCTCCGTCTCCGTTCTAGGGGACACAAAAGACTAGAGACTTTCGCCCCGCCGTCCGGCACATCTAGGATGCGGGGCGAGACTCTTATGTCTTCTATTGGGGGGCGCTTTCTCTTTCCCAGGGACTTTTCGCCGATTCGAGGCTTCGTGTGTTGCGGATCGCAACCCTAAAGCTTCCGGTGCGTAGTATCCGGTATATCTAAAGTAACTCCCCGGAGGTGGACGAACTGGGTACCACGACGCTCGCGCTACTCGCCGCAACGATACTGGTAACCGTGCTCGTGGTCGGTTCGATGCTTCTCCAGCCCGCGCTACGAAGGATCGGGCTGCGCAACTTCAA
Source organism: Rubrobacteraceae bacterium (assembly GCA_041747155.1). Taxonomy (GTDB): domain Bacteria; phylum Actinomycetota; class Rubrobacteria; order Rubrobacterales; family Rubrobacteraceae; genus JACDDK01. The sequence goes on along the minus strand of JBGTFQ010000012.1, from coordinate 5,703 downwards.
GCGGCGCAAGTGGAATACGGTTCTCGTCATCCTGGGCTCGATGGTCGGTACGGCCCTGATCTCTGGTTCCCTGGTCCTGAACGATAGCACCGCCCGATTCCAGCAGAACGAAGCCCGCGAAACCCTCGGCGAGATCGACGAAGCAGTCCAGAAAACCTCCCAACGCCTACCGAGCGACCGCCGACCAGTTCCATCCTTCGACGAGTCGATCATCGCCGGGATCACACCCTCAGCCATCCAGAGTTCCACCAAAAACGCCGAAGATGGACCCGCAAGCGTGGACGGCTCGCTTGGAGCACTAGTTGGCGAAGTACCTGCCGAAGCCTTGAACAAGAAGGGCAAAACAACGATCCCAAGCCCAGCGATCACCGTGATCGGCGCGGACTGGAGAGACTTGGAATCATTCGGTTCCACGCCGCCACCCGAATCTGAACGACCAGCTCCAAAACCCGGCGAAGCGTACATCTCTGAGAGTCTGGCGAATGCTCTGGAACTCGAAGCGGGCCGTAAGATACGCATGAGAGGCTCCGGCGAGCCGCAAGAGTTTGAAGTAGCCGCAGTGCTACCTGAGACGGGCATATCTGGTTACAAGGGACGCTTTTCGAGCTCCGAAGGCACGATGCTGGTAGCTCCGACAGAGGCTCGCGGGCTGCTTAATGTGAAAGCCGGTCAGGTGAACACGCTCTTTGTGAGCAACGCGGGAGATGTGGTCGAAGGGTCCGACGCTTCGGGGCGAGTGAAAGATGGCATCCAGGATGTCTTGAAGGGCAATGGCGACTTCGAGGTCGCTCAGGTCAAAAAAGACACGATAGAGCAGGGCGGCCTGCCGATAGGGCAGGTCTTCCTGATGATAAGTTCCTTCGCTATTTTAGCGGGGATATTGTTGATCGTGAATATCTACACGATGCTTGCCGAGGAGCGTAAGGCGGAGCTTGGAATTCTGCGGGCCGTCGCCTTGAAGCGTGGCGGGCTTGTGCGAGTGTTTGTGTACGAAGGGTACGTGTACAGCTTGCTCGCGTCCATTGTTGGGGCTGTCGTGGGTCTTGGTATCGCGGCTGGATTGGTCTACGGGATCAACCGAGCTGCCACGGTCTTTGAAGACTTGTTCAACGACGAGCTTCGGATACCGTTTTATGTCGAGCCAGGGTCTGTAGTTGCAGCGTTGTGCGCTGGACTCCTGATCACGTTCCTAGCAGTATTTGTTACCAGCCTGCGAATCAGCAACCTCAACATAGTAGCGGCCATCCGCGACTTGCCCGAAGAAGAGACTCAGAAACGACGCAGGATACGGCTGGTTCTGGCCTGTCTGACGCTCATCGCCGGTCTCGCTGTTGCCGCCGTCGGCTTCACGAGCGAAGAAGGTTTCTCCATGCTGATCGGGCCGGTACTCGCTGCCTGTGGCGTGGGCTTCTTACTAGGACGACTACTGCCGCCTCGTCCAGTGTGGACCATCGTAAGCGCGGCGATACTGGCGTATGCTTACTTCGCCAACGAACTTGAACCCGTCGCGGAGGCGAACGAGGGCAGCCCGGCGATGTTCTTTGTCGAAGGTGTCTTTATGGTGCTGGCGGCGGTCCTTATAGTGACGTTCAACCTTGCACTGCTGTATGGAGCTTTGCGACTGTTAATGCGACTACTCCCTCGCTTAGCCCCGATCCTGAAGATGGCCGTCGCTCATCCCGCCTCCCGGCGCTCACGCACTGGATTTACCCTGGCAATGTTCGCCCTGATCCTGTACATCGTTACCGTGAGCAGCGTCTTTAACGCTACACAAAGCGCGTCCTCCGCAAGCGCCCGCGACGGACAGTTGTCCGGTTACGATGGATTCTTGCAGGCGGGCCCGATCACACCGCTGAAAAATTTTGACAAGAAGGTGTCCAAGAACGACACGTTGGATGGAGCGGTCGAGGGCTCCGCCAAGCTTTCGGCGGTTGGGGTGACGTTGCCCAAGTACAAGGCCAAAGACTTCAAGACTCCGTTTGGTCCGCCGGTTGGGGATCTCCCACCTGATGCCGGTCTCTCGGAGTATCTTACTTACGCGCCGGATAGTTTCTTGCGGAACACTACGGACGAGTTGGAGGCGCGGGACTCAAAATACGCCACCGACCGTGAGGCGTGGCTGGCGCTTGAAGAGGATCCGGATCTCATCATGCTTACATTCCCCTACAATGGGAAAGGCGATTTCCAGGCTCGGCCAAAGCTCGGGCCGGGCGACGAGATACGGATGCAAGACCCGATCAGCGGCAAGAAGATAAAGAAGACAGTCGTGGGACGCATCAAGGCTCCGGCAGGTTTCTCGCTGGGCGTTGTCAACGGCGTTATCGTGAGCGAAGCCGCGAAGGATGAGTTGCCGCCTTCACCGTCGCAGGACACATATCTGATGGATCTTGACCCTGCTGCGGAGGACGCGGCGGTCGGGCGGGAGTTGAAGAGTGAGTTCGCGGCTACGGGGGCGCAGAGTTTCCTGGTAGACGACGTTTTGGGACGTGGACAGGCTTTCATAGATACGTTTATCAAGATCGTGCAGGCGTTTCTGGCGTTTGGGTTGGTGGTCGGGGTGGCAGGGCTCGCGGTTATAAGTGCTCGGGCCGTGCATGAGCGGCGGCGTGAGATCGGGACTCTGAGAGCCGTCGGGTATAAGCGAGGCACTGTGGGATGGCAATTCATTGTAGAGAGTTCGTTTGTGGCTCTGATCGGGATTTTAATAGGTGTCTCCGTGGGGGCTCTGGGCGGCTATAACCTGTTCAACTTCGCCATCGACGACCCGGAAGCCATTTTCGTTTTTCCCTGGCGACAGATGCTGTACATCGGCGGCGGTGTGTGGGTGGCGGCTCTAGCCTTCACCATAGTCCCGGCCATCCGGGCCTCCCGAGTCCCGCCGGTCGAAGCCCTCCGCTACGAAGGTTAAAGGAGCACACGATGAAAACCACTGAGACAGCTACCGGACACGCACTCGCAAACGCCCGCGAACAGCGCGGTCTCTCGCTCCCGCAGGCCGCCGAAGAGACGGGTATACCGGTGGGCCTTCTCGAAGCGTTCGAGGGATGGAATCCCAACGGGACGCCAATCCCGAAATACGCTCAGGGAGATCTCACGCGTTATGCCAAGTATCTCGGGATTGACCACCAGAAGTCTTCAGGAGAATTCGAGCGGGGAATAGTAGAGGCGGTCGAAGTTCGGAGGAGTTACCGTACCGAGGAGATCACGGTAAACGCCCTTGACGACGTGACGCTCTCCATAGCCGAGGGTGAGTTGGTCGCGGTGATGGGTCCATCCGGTTGCGGAAAGACGACGCTGCTCAACACGCTCTCGGGCCTCGACTCCATAGACAAAGGTGAGATCTTTATCGCCGGTGAGCCGCTGCACGCGATGAGCGACAGCCGCCGCACAGACTATCGCGCTCGCTTCATGGGCTTCATCTTCCAGAGCTTCAACCTGATGCCGGTACTCTCCGCCGTGGAGAATGTCGAGTTGCCGCTGCTAGTCAGCGGAACGACTATGAAAAAAGCCCGCGAACGCGCGCTGCAAGTCCTCAAAGACGTCAAGCTCGCCGACCGGGCGCACCATCGCCCCAATCAGCTCTCCGGCGGGCAGCAGCAGCGGGTCGCAATCGCCCGCGCACTGGTGAACGAGCCCGCAATAGTCTGGGCCGACGAACCAACCGGCAACCTCGATTCTGACACCTCGCGAGAGGTTCTGGACTTGATCCTCGACCTAAACAAAACGAACGGCCAGACCTTTGTTATCGTCACCCACGATCCCGGAGTCGGCGCACTAGCCGACCGCATAATCAGAATGAGCGACGGCAAAATCCTGGAGTCATCCGGTAACGGTCTTGGATCAGACGGTCAATAACAGGTCTAGCTCGGCTTTTACGACCATATCTTCCATGTCGCGACGCAGGGTGAAGCCGAGGCTCTTGCTGATGCGCTGCATCGGGTAGTTGTCGAGGAGTATTTCGGCGGTGATCTTCTCCAGTCCTTCGGTTCGGCCTATCTCTAATAGCCTTCCCAGGAGCAGCGTGCCGAGCCCTCGACGCTGATATTCGTCACTGACGAGGATCGAGAACTCCGCCTCTTCGCGGGCCACGCCGGAGCGACTGAGGCGACCGACGCCCATGATCTCGCGCCTACCGCTCTCGGGATCTGTACGTTCGGCGACTAACGCCATCTCGCGGTCGTAGTCTATAAAGCAGATGCGTGTGAGACGCTCGTGCGCCGTGCGCTGATCCAGGTTCATCATGTGGAAGTAGCGCATGTAGACGCTCTGCTCGGAGAGAGCCTCGTGGAAGCGGACCATCAGCGGCTCGTCTTCGGGTCGGATTGCCCGGACCACAACGGTCTCGCCGTCCCGAGTCTCCTCCTTTGTCGTGTACTGGGTTGGATAAGGGCGGATGGCTACGCGGGGCAGGTCTTCTTCGCGGGTTGCGGGATCGTGCAAGACCACTCTGGCATCCAGCGCGACTATCCCATCCTCGGAGACCAACAACGGGTTGATATCCAACTCAGAGATCCAGGGTTGCTCCACCACTAGCTGCGAGAACCGCACGAGCAACTTCTCCAAAGCCGCGAAGTCCACGCTGGAACGTCCACGAACGCCCTTCAATGCCTCGAATATGCGTGTCCGCTCCATGGTGCGCCGGGCGAGCGTGGTCGTGAGAGGTGGCAAAGCCAGAGCCCGGTCCTTGTAAACCTCGACCAACTCGCCGCCGGAACCGAAGAGCAAGACCGGCCCGAACTGCGGGTCCACGCTGCTACCCACGATCAGCTCGTATCCATCCAGCGAGACCATTTTCTGCACCGCCGCGCCGCCGAAGTCTTCCGGCTCGAAGTTCTCCGTTATTGAAGCCTCCATCTCCGTGTAGGCTCGACGAACTTCATCCGCGTCCGCGAGGTTCAGGCGGACACCGCCGACATCGGTCTTGTGCGTGATCGTCTCGGAGTCCAGCTTTAGGACCACCGGATAACCGAAGCTCTCCGCCAGCTCGACGGCTTCGTCGACGCTTTGGGCGACTTCGGTCGGTATGGTCGGGATGCCGTAGGCTTCGAGGACTTTTTTGGCTTCGTACTCGGTGAGGATGGTGCGCCCGGTATCCCGGACGGCCTCCACGATCTCACCGGCTTTCTCTTGTGCCACGTCGTCGGGGTCGGTGGCGGGCTCGGGGGTTTCGTAGATGCCGCGCAGGTTGTAGGAGTACCGCCACATGTTGTTGAACGCTCGGGCGGCGGCGTCCGGGTAGTCGAAGGTCGGGATTCCCGCGCCGTTTAATATGGATGTTCCGGCTGCGACTTCGGCTCCGCCCATCCAACTGGCGAGCACGGGCTTCCTTCCGGATCGAGCGTAGGGGGCTAGGGCTTCGGCGGTCGCGGTTGGGTCGGTCATGTCCTGGGGGGTTAGAATGACCATAAGGCCGTCGCTGTCCGGATCGTCCTTGCCGGTTTCCAGGGTTTTGGCGTATCGTTCTGGGTCGGCGTCGCCGAGGATGTCTATTGGATTATTGTGGCTCCAGGGTGCCGGTAGGAAGGAGTTCAGGGTCTCCATCGTGCCGGATGAGATGTCTGCTAGTTGGCCTTCACCGGTTATTAGGGCATCGGTCGCCAGGACTCCGGGTCCGCCGGCGTTCGTGATTATCGAGAGTCGCGGGCCTTTGGGACGGGGTTGTTTGGAGAGGACTTCCGCCATATCGAAGAGGTCGCTGATCTC
>JBGTFQ010000011.1:0-14566 GCA_041747155.1 Rubrobacteraceae bacterium | reverse complement strand
TCTGGGTGCCTCCGTACCCCGCCGGGCCGATGCCCGTCGCGTTGATCTCCTCCAGCAACTCCCGCTCCAACTCCGCGAGCTTCGCGTCTGGGTTTGGCTCTCCGGACGTGCGAGTCAGAGCCTTCTTCGCCAGTTGCGCGGACTTCTCGAACGGTCCCCCGATTCCGACTCCAACGGTGAGCGGCGGGCTAGCGTTAGGGCCAGCCTTCTCTATGGTCTCCACGACGAACTCTCTCATGGCTGGGACACCCTCGGCGGGGGTTAGCATCTTCAGGGCGCTCATGTTGTCGCAGCCGCCGCCTTTCACGAGCATCGTTAGTTTGAGTCCGTCGCCGGGGATGAGATCGTAGTAGACCACCGCCGGAGTGTTGTCTCCGGTATTCACGCGATCCACAGGGCTCTTTACCATTGAGGCGCGGAGGTAGCCTTCACCGTAGCCGCGACGGACACCCTCGTCTATAGCCGCCCCGATCTCACCTCCAACGAACCGCACTTCTTGACCTAGATCGACGAAGAAGACCGCGTACCCGGTATCTTGACAGAACGGAACGCCTTCTCCACAGGATTCACTTGCGTTCTCAAGCAGGCGGTCAAGGACCTCCACGCCGAGCGGCGATTCTTCATCATTCCGCGCCCGTCTCATGGCCGAAAGGTGGTCGTCGCGTAGGCAAGTATTTGTCTCGATACACAGGTCGCGCACTACATTTCTTACCTCGTCCACATGGATCTCACGCATCGGAAATTCTCCTATCTCTCTCGAAAACCTGCTATCGGATCGCGAACGTCTGTCTATCCACTCTCAGCCTGGGTGTGGAGTGTTCAGCCACCCTTTGTATCCGCCGTCTCCAGAAAGGCCAGAGCGATCTCAGGGATGTAGGTCACGATCAGTAGCGCGACCAGCAGCACGAGCGCGCTCGGTAATGCGGCTCGCGCCACCTGAAGCACCGACATTCCCGACATGCCGCTCGCCACGAAGAGGTTCAAGCCCAGGGGCGGAGTAACCATCCCAATTTCAAGGTTCATGACCATGATGATGCCGAGGTGAACCGGATCTACACCGAGTTCGATTGCGACGGGGAGGAGGATCGGAGCGAGAATCAGGAGCGCGCTAGATGTCTCCATGAATGCTCCTACGATGAGGAGCAGAACATTTACCAACAGCAAGAATACCCAGCGGTTTAGGTCCAGGCTGACGAATAGGTCTGTGACCTCGCCGGGTATCCGCTCGGACGTCAATACGAACGAGAAAAGAATTCCGTTAGCGATGATGAACATGATCATGGCCGATGTCCGTGAAGATTTGAGAATTATGCTCGGAAGGTCTTTGAACCCAATCTCACGGTAGAAGACCAGCGACACGATCAGGGCATAGAACACCGCCATCGCCGCCGCCTCGGTCGGGGTAAAGATGCCGCCGTAGATGCCGCCCAACACGAAGGCCGGAAGCAGCAGGCTCAGGAATGCGTCCCTGAAAGCCCGCACGCGCTGCGCGCCGCTCATCTGTATCGCTTGCTCACCCGACCCGTAGCCACGCCGCCGCGAGATAAATACCACCAATCCCAGTAGCATTAGCCCGGCCATAATGCCCGGCAGCACGCCCGCGATAAACAGGTCGCCGATGGAGACTTCCGTGGCTATGCCGTAGACGATGAGTGGTATGGATGGTGGTATCAGGATGCCTAGGGACCCGGAGGTGGCGATGACTCCCGTGGAGAAGTTGCGTCCATAACCGCTCCTTATCATGGCGGGTATGAGGAGCGTGCCGACAGCGACCACGGTTGCCGGACTAGAACCGGAGATAGCCGCGAAGAACATGCAGGAGATCACGGCAGTCATGGCGAGCCCACCCTGGAATCCTCCAACGACCGCATTGGCTGCCTCGGTGAGTCTTCGACTGATGCCACCCTGACTCATGATATTCGCCGCCAACACGAAGAAGGGTATCGCCATTAACGGGAATGTGTTGAGTGCGTTGAAGAGCGTCTCCGGGACTTGGGTCAACGGAATCGTCGTGTAGTAGAAGAAGTAAGCGAAAGTCGCCAGCCCGAGTGCCACGGCTATCGGCGTCGAGGTTAGCAACAGTAGAAAGAAGATCACGAACAGGACGATGGAAGCTTCGCTCATCGGTCACTCCTCTCGTCTCGGTCGTCTGCATCGGGATCCCGGCTGTCAGCTTCGCTAGTCGTGGATAGAGCGCCTTCCGATGTGTCTTCGGCGAACTCGTTCTCTTCGGCTTCGGGGAACGCGACTTGTCCGCGGGCGGTCCGGTAGAGGATCTCCATCGAGCGTAGGAACATCAGCGTCAATCCTATTGGGAGAGAGAGTTCGACAACCCACAGCGGGAGTTTGAGGGACGGTGTGATCGTGTTGCTCGCGGCGGGCTCGAAGATCAGGACCCAAGCGTACGCGCCGATAACGCCACAGTAGATCACGAGCAAAAGAGTCCCGAGCATCGCAAAGACCCACTTCCCGCGCTCACCGAGCAACGCGGGCATTATGTCCACGTTGACGTGCTCGTTGTGTCGCAGCGTGATAACGGCGCCAATGAAAGTAGAGAGGATGACCAAAAATATGACCGCCTCCTCTGACCAGAAGATGCCGTCGCCAAAGACGTAGCGCATTATGACACCCGCGATCGCTATGACGGTCGCTCCACCGAGTGCGACAGCCGCCAGGGAATTTTCTATCCAGGTAAGCACCCGGTCGAAGCCGTGCAACTCTCCTCCTCTACTACTAGAGGGGGCGACTGAGAGCCGCTCCCTCAATACTCGTTACCTGTTTACTCTCATCCCTGTTTCTCCAGAAGCTCGTCTACGAGATCTTTCCCGATAATGTCGGAGTATTGTTTCCACACGCTCGGGACGACAGCATCCTTGAACTCCTGGCGCTCGCTGTCGCTGAGCTTGGTGATCTTCGACTTGCCGCCTTTCTCGATCTTGTCTTTGGCCTTCTGGTTGAGGTCGGCTGCTATCTCCCGGTTGTAGGTACTGGCTTCTTCGGCGGAATCTTCGACGGCTTTCTTGAGGTCGTCAGGCAGCTTGCTGAAGAAGTCGTTGTTGATCGCGAGGACGTACCCGATGTAGCCGTGATCCGACTCCGAAATGTGCTTCTGTACGGTCTGCATGTTCTGGGACTCTATGTTCGAGTATGGGTTCTCCGCACCATCTATAACGCCTTGTTGCAGAGCATTGTAGACCTCGGCGAAGGCCAGCGGCGTCGAGTTGGCCCCCCAAGATTTGAACTGACTGCGCAGCACGTCGGACGGCTGTATTCGGAACTTCAAGCCATTCAGGTCGTCCGGCTTGGTCATCTCGGTGTTCGAGGAAAGTTGCTTTAGGCCGTTGTCCCAAAGTCCGAGGACCTTTATATTCTTCGACCCCAGCTTCTCGTTCTCGAAGATCGCCTTGCCCACGTTCGAGTCCGGCGAGACGATATCCGGTATGTCGTCGACACTGTCGAAGATGAACGGCAGATCCAACACCTGGAGTTGTGGGGCTATCGTGGTGAACTTGGCGCTGGACGGCGCGAGCATCTGGACCGAGCCCGACTGTAGCGCCTGTAGCTCATCCTCATCCCCATAAAGTTCGGAGTTTGGGAAGATCTCGACCGTTATCTTGCCGTCGGACTGCTTCTCAACCAGCTCCTTGAATTTCTCAGCGGCCTGTCCCTTAGGAGTCTCCGCCGTAACTACGTGCGAGAACTTGATGGTGAAGCTTTCGCCATCACCACCTCCGCCTCCACCCTCCGCGCCACCGCCTCGGGCTCCACAGCCCGCTGTACCGAGCAACGCGGCCCCGGCGAGTCCGGCACCGCTGAGTTTCAAGAACTCCTGGCGGGTCAACGCTTTTCCCCATGTACCTTTCAAGACTCTTTTCATGCTCCTCCTTCGTCTAGGTTTTTCAGAAACACTCCCGTAAGGTTCGGACATTGTTCCGCCTACGTCCAAAACTCTGACGTATAGCTTGGGTAGTCTTGTACCTCAGACTATGCCTCACTCCTTTCCCTGGAGGGCACTATATCCATAACAGCTCCCCGCTGCCACCCCGCGATCAAGCACCGCGTCTATACTATTTCGTCCCGCTGCAACGCTGAGGTTTCCTCCTCGTTGTAACCAAGTTCGGCAAGTATTGTTTCGGTGTGTTCGCCAATCTCGGGGATTGCTTCCATTACCGGCTCGCCGCCGTCGAGCATCGCCGGAGGGACGAGAGCCCGGACGTTGCCCACGGATGAGGCGACTTCGCGCCAGCGGTCGCGGGCTTGTAGCTGAGGGTGATCCAAGAACTGCTGTACAGTTCGCATCCTGGCGTTCGCGATGCCTGCTCCGTCCAGCCGTTGCAGAGCGTCATCCGCTGAGAGTTCGCCGAATATGCTCTCTATCTCGCGGTGCAGGTCTTCGCGGTTGGCTACACGTTTCGAGTTGGTCTCGAAGCGTTCATTGGTGGCGAGTGCTGGCTGTTGAAGCACGATCTCACAGAACAAAGCCCACTCGCGCTCATTCTGAATGCCGAGAAAAACAACCTCTCCATCGCCACATTCGAAGGGTCCGTAGGGCGCGATGGCCGCGTGGCTCGCACCGGTGCGGGGTGGCTCCTTCCCACCGTAACCGGCGAAGTAGGCTGGAAATCCCATCCATTCACCCAGAGCTTCGAGCATGGAGATCTCCAACGCAGCACCCCCGCCAGTCCGCTCGCGCCGAAACAGAGCCGTCAGGATACCGGAATAGGCGTACATCCCGGCGGCGATGTCCGCGACCGAGATACCGACCTTTGATGGAGTCTCCGGCGTGCCGGTGATTGAGACGAGCCCAGCTTCGCACTGCACCAGCAAGTCGTAAGCCTTCTTGTCCCAATATGGCCCTGAAGGCCCGTATCCCGAAATGTTGCAGACGATGAGTTCTGGATGTCTCTCTCTCAATGCATCCGTCCCGAATCCCAATCGCTCGGCTGCGCCGGGTGCGAGGTTCTGAATGAAGACGTCGGATCTGGCAAGGAGTTCGTCTAGAATTTCACGCGCCGCATCCTTCTTGAGATCCAGCGTTAGAGATTCCTTGGAGCGGTTCAGCCAAACGAAATGGCTCGCCAGTCCGTTAACGGTTTCGTCGTAGCCGCGAGCGAAGTCTCCGGTGCCGGGACGCTCTATCTTTATTACACGGGCGCCGTGGTCCGCTAGTTGGCGGCTGGCGAATGGTGCTGCGACGGCTTGCTCCAGGGAGACGACGGTTATTCCTTCGAGCGGCAACACTAGAAAGACCTCGGTAGGCCGAGGACATGTTCTCCTACGTATGAGAGGATGAGGTTGGTAGAGATTGGGGCCACCTGAAAGAGCCGTGTCTCGCGGAACTTGCGCTCCACGTCGTATTCGGCATCGTAGCTGTAGCCGCCGTAGGTCTGCATCGTAGCATTGGCGGCCTCCCATGAGGCATCGGCGGCGAGCAGCAGAGCCATGTTCGCCTCTGCTCCGCAGGGTTCGTCCTCGTCGAATTTTTCGGCGGCCCGGATCCGCATCAGGTCGGCGGCTTCGACATTTATGTGAGAGCGAGCTATTGGAAATTGGATGCCCTGGTTTTGTCCGATCGGACGTCCGAATACGGCCCGTTCGGTGGCTCGGGTGGTAGCGTGGTCCACGAACCACCGACCATTGCCGATACATTCGGCGGCTATGAGGATGCGCTCCGCGTTCATGCCGTCGAGGATGTATCGAAAGCCTTTGCCTTCTTCGCCGATCAGGGCGCTAGCCGGTATACGGAGGTTTTCAAAGAGTAGCTCGTTGGTCTCGTTGTTGATCATGACTCGCCGGGGCTTTACCGTTAGGCCGTTGCCTATTGCTTCGCGAAGATCGAAGATAAACACGGACAGCCCCTCTGATTTGCGTTCCACTTCTTCGAGCGGCGTTGTGCGAGCTAGGAGGATCATGTAATCGGAATGCTGCACCCGCGAGATGTAGATCTTACGCCCGTTTACGATGTAATCGTCGCCGTCGCGGACGGCGGTTGTCGTCAACTGGGTGGTATCGGTCCCGGCCTCGGGCTCTGTTACACCGAAGGCTTGCAAACGCAGATCACCGCTGGCGATGCTTGGAAGAAATTCTCTTTTCTGGTCTTCGGAGCCGTGACGTAGCAGGGTTCCCATCGTGTAGACCTGAGCGTGAGCCGGTTGAGCGTTACCGCCGGAGCGGTTGATCTCTTCGAGGATGATGGACGCCTGGGCGATGTTCATCCCCAGGCCACCGTACTCCTCTGGGATCAGGGCCGCAAGATACCGCGCTTCGGTCATCGCCCGGACAAACTCCTCCGGATACTCCCGCTTGTAGTCGAGATCCCGCCAGTAACCCTCCGGGAATCGCTCGCAGACTTGCCTAACACCCTGCCTGAGATCCTCGTGTAAAGTCGTGTCCAGCATCTGTATACCTCCAGTTCTACTTAGAGTCCGCATCTGGTTCTAGGCGAGCTGTCTCTGGCGCATAGCCCTTTTTGTAGACCATGAGCGTGCGGTTGAAAGTAACGACCACCGTGCCGTCCTGGTTGTATCCGGTTGTCTTCACCGTGACGATGCCGACGTTTATGCGGGACTTCGACTCTCTCTTCTCAAGGACTTCGGATTGCGAATAGATAGTGTCGCCCTCGAAGACAGGAGCTGGTAGGCGGATCTCATCCCAGCCCAGATTCGCCATTACGTTCTGCGAAACGTCGGTCACGCTCTGGCCCGTGACGAGCGCCACGGTGAATGTCGAGTCCACGAGAGGCTTGCCAAACTCGGTCTGAGCCGCGTAGTTGTGATCGAAGTGAATTGGAGCTGTATTCTGCGTTAGAAGCGTGAACCAGATGTTGTCCGTCGTCGTTACAGTGCGCCCCAGCGGATGGCGGTAAATGTCGCCGACCTCGAAGTCTTCGAAGAAGCGACCCCTCCACCCTTCTTTGATACTCACATGTTCCCCATTTCCCTTTGTCCCCAATACTCACAGATACATTCTATCGGCAACCTTAGCAAAACAGGGAACGTAGGTGAATATTCCTAGCCGAATACGGGACGCGCTACTCCGATACCAAACCCATGTGCTTATGTGCACATTAAAAACGCTTCTAGTCTATAATCCTCTGCGAAGGAGAGTGAGAACAAGGACCATAGGGAAGAGTGGGGACTCTGATGGGACTAGGTGGGACGATACCAAGAATCTCCAGGCTTTTAGCCGAAGACAAAGCTAGTAAAGATTCGTGTCTTTGTACGATAGACAAACTCTTCGCGTGTGTTGTCATCGGAGTATGTGAGTCGAGCATATGAGAATTCTGGCGGCTAGGGATTCGCTTGAAGTCTCCGGTAGTGTGGCCTCGCTGCATCGTAAATCTCCGTCGTTGTTGCCTGGATAGTGATGGTGGTTGACACCCCGCTTACGAAACCGATGTCGCCGGAGTTCGTGGCGGAAGTTTTCGGAGACCCAAGCCCCGCGAAGAACCCTGTACCTACTTACGCGAGCACTGCCCTGGATGACCTGGAGACGGAGAGGGGCGTGATGAGCACTTAGCCGCCGTTCTACTGTCGAGGACAAAGAATCAGGAGGAAATTGGATGAAGGGAAGGGTTGCTGCGCTGGTGGGACCGGCGGAGGTGCGCGTGAAGGAGTTCGAGATCCCCGCGCCCGAACCAGGGGCCGTGCTCACGAAGGTTCGACGGGCGAACCTGTGTGGCTCGGAGGTGCATATCTACCGTTTCCACCATCCGCTTATCCGCCAGTGCGTGTTGGGTCACGAGTTTGTTGGAGAGATCGCGGCTCTGGGCGACGGTGTGGAGACGGATTACGCGGGGAATGCTGTGAGCGTGGGGGATCGCGTGGTGGCACCGTATTTTCTTACGTGCCGCAAGTGTCCGGCGTGTCTGCGCGGTGAGTTCAACTTGTGTCGGAGGGCCTACGATTTTTGGTCCAAGCCACCCGAAGTCGAGCCGCATTTTCATGGTTCGTTCTCCACTCACTACTATGTACATCCGGATCAGTACTTCTATAAGGTTCCTGACGGAATCCCGGATAAAGTCGTCGCCGGGGCCAATTGTGGGCTCTCGCAGGTGTTGTACGGGCTGCATCGGATCGGGCTCTCCGCTGGCGATAGCCTGGTGATACAAGGAGCTGGTGGACTCGGTTTGTATGCGGCGTCTGTCGGCAAAGATCTCGGTGCCGAGGTCATCATGGTCGAGGGAATCCCGGAGCGGATCGAACTGGCGAAGCGGTTCGGTGCGGGGCACATAGTAGACCTGCGAGAGCACACAACATCGGAGGAGCGGGTCGAGGTCGTGCAGGGACTCACCGATGGCTACGGCGCGGATGTGGTGTTGGAGGTGGCTGGCGTTCCGGCGGCTTTCGTGGAAGCCTTGCATCTCGCACGTCCTGGAGGAGATGTGATCGAGATAGGCAATGTAAACGTCGGCCCGGAGCATGAAGTTTCGGTTGCACCGGGTCTGATCACCCGCAAGAACCTGCACGTGCAAGGGATGGTGCGTTACCAGCCGTGGTATCTACACCGCGCCTTGAAGTTCCTGGAGCGCAAACACCGTGATCATCCCTTCGATGAACTCACCGACCGGGAGTACACGCTGGAGGAAGTCGGCGAAGCCATCGAGCGGGAAGAAGCCCGAAAGGTCGCACGGCCCGCCATCGTACCGAGTTAGAGGTCATGTTAAGGCGGCAACTGAGAAAGGGGATTTAATGAGCGTGACATCCATACAAAACTATCCGGCCATCATCGGTGGCGAAAGGGTGAACGGCAATAGTACTTTCGAGAATGTAGACCCTTCGACGGGGCAAGTCTGCGCTACGGTCGCCCGATGCGGCTCTGCGGAGGTGGATCAGGCGGTAGAAGCTGCGCGTGAGGCTTACGAGACCACCTGGCGCCGCACCACGCCCTCCGAACGCGCTCGAATTCTGCACCGCCTCGCCGAGTTGTTGCGTCGGGATCACGAAGAGCTTGCGCGGCTGGAGAGTCTAGATACCGGCAAGCCGCTAAAGCAGGCGCGAGCCGACGCCACGGTAGCCGCCCGATACTTCGAGTTCTACGCCAATACCATAGAGTCGCTCTACGGTCATACCATCCCGGCTCTCGCGGACACCTTTACCTACACGGTTCGCGAGCCTTATGGCGTTACGGGACACATCATCCCGTGGAACTACCCGCTCCAGATCGGCTGCCGCTCCGTCGCTCCGGCCCTGGCCGCTGGAAACTGCTGCGTGATGAAGCCCGCCGAAGAAGCTCCGCTCAGTCCTATCCGACTCGGAGAGTTGGCGTTGGAGGCTGGGCTGCCTCCAGGCGTACTCAACGTCGTCCCCGGATATGGTGAGGAAGCTGGTGCCGCGCTGTCCGCTCACTCGGGCATTGATCACCTCGCCTTCACCGGCTCGGGCGAGGTCGGCCAGATCGTAGGCCGGGCCGCCGCCGCGAATGTCATACCCGTGACGCTGGAACTCGGAGGCAAATCGCCCAACATAGTATTTGCTGACGCCGACATTGACGGCGCGGTACCGATCATCGTGAACTCCATCATCCAGAACGCCGGTCAGACCTGCTCCGCAGGCTCAAGGCTTCTAGTCGAGGAAAGCGTGCAAGAACAGGTAGTCGAAGCCGTCGCCAAGAAATTCGAGGATATCACCCTCGGTCCGGGACTCGAAGACCCAGACCTCGGCCCGATCATCTCCGAAACCCAACTACAGCGAGTGGACAGCTACGTCCAGACGGGCAAAGCAGAAGCGAATCTACTTTCGGGTGGCGACGTCGCACAGGGAGACAGGCTCGGCAATGGTTTCTTCTTCGAGCCGACGCTCTTCGGCGATGTCTCACCTGGAGACCGGCTGGCGCAGGAGGAAGTATTCGGTCCCGTGCTCGTCGCCACGACTTTCGACGACCTCGAACATGCCGCCGACATAGCAAACGGCACGGACTATGGTCTGATCGCCGCTGTTTGGACCTGCGACGTTGGAAAGGCGCACTGGCTCGCCAGCGAACTACGCGCCGGACAGGTCTACGTCAACACCTATGGCGCGGGCGGCGGCGTAGAGTTGCCATTCGGAGGCTTCAAAAAATCCGGCCACGGACGCGAGAAGGGTTACGAAGCTCTGTACGAATACAGCGCAGTAAAGACCGTTGCCATCAAGTACGAGATCTAACACCCGTAGCGAGTACGAGCTTAGATAGCTCGCCCCAAAATGATGGGTGTGGCATTCTGTAAAGGATTGGTGGATGGGAGGGGACCCAGGGAAGGGAGCACGATGAAGATTACGGCGGCGGTGGCGCGGGAGAAGGAGCAGCCCTTCTCGGTGGAAGAGTTGGACCTCGAAGGACCCCGTGCTGGAGAAGTGCTGGTAAGAATCGTGGCTACGGGGATGTGCCACACGGACCTTATCGTGCGGGATCAATGGTATCCGGTGCCGCTGCCGTGCGTCCTCGGCCATGAAGGAGCCGGTGTCATCGAAGAGGTGGGCGCCGGAGTAACGAAAGTCGAGCCTGGAGATAACGTGGTGTTGACCTTCTCCTCGTGCGGCAAGTGCGCTACGTGTCTGTCAGGGAAACCAACTTACTGCATGAGTTTCTTCGGCCTGAATTTCGGGGGTACACGCCTGGATGGGACCAGTCCTGTAAGCTCAGGCGGAGATTTGATGCACGCGCATTTCTTCGGGCAATCGTCGTTCGCCACGCACGCACTAGCGACGGAGCGCAACGTGGTGAAGGTCGCTAACGACGCACCGCTAGAGATACTAGGGCCGCTGGGATGTGGCATTCAGACGGGGGCTGGCGGGGTGCTCAACTCGCTGAGTCCAGATGCTGGCACCAGCATCGTCGTCTTCGGAACAGGGGCCGTAGGGCTCAGTGCGATCATGGCGGCTCGAATCGCCGGTTGCACCACCATCATCGGCGTGGACGTAAAACCCGACCGCCTGCAGCTCGCAGAGGAGCTCGGAGCCACACACACGATCAACGGCGAGGAAACGAATAGCGTGGAGGCCATCAAGGAGCTAACAGGTGGGGGAGTGGACTTCTCCGTGGAGACGACCGCTGTGCCCGCTGTGTTCCGTCAGGCGGTGGATGCTCTCGGCCCAATGGGGGTTTGCGGTCTAATAGGCGCAGCGCGTCTTGGCACGGAGGCGACCTTCGATATGAACGACATCCTGATCCCCGGTAAGACTATAAAAGGTATTGTAGAAGGAGACTCGGTCCCGGATGTCTTTATTCCGCGCCTGGTGGAATTGCACTCCCAGGGACGCTTCCCGATGGACCGTCTCGTGAAATTCTACGACTTGGACGGGATCAACGATGCCGCCCATGCCGCAGAGGCGGGAGAGGCGATCAAACCCGTCCTGCGCGTAAGCGAGCGATAGCAGTTCGACACGTAGGTCGACATTGCCCAAGTGGGCTCGGAAATACCGAACCCACTTAGGTTGTCGTTTGGCCGGTGCTGAGTTTACGTTGCGAGTCTTGGATCGGCGACTTCGTCAGCGCATCCCTGAACGCAGTAGCTGATCCCGAACGTATCTACGGGGAAAAGGTTTGTCTGAATAGGTGACGGTTGGGGTCATGTTTGTTAAACTCCCTGAGTCCTTTACAGGATGCCCCTCGCGGGGGCGTAGTTCAGTTGGTTAGAACGCCGGCCTGTCACGCCGGAGGCCGCGGGTTCGAGTCCCGTCGCTCCCGCCTCACGATGCTTTTTTGGTTCTGGTCTGATGTATGCTGTCGCGTATGAGCGACGAGAAGCGCGTCCAGGATGAGCCACCAGAGAACGCGGACGCCTTGATCTCCTCGATGGGCCGCGAGCGTATGGCTTTGAGGGCTCGTAAAACAACCGTCGCCCTTCTGAGAATTGCCTCTTTCGTATGCTTGGGGGTGGTTGCCCTGAGCTTGATCGGATACGCACCGTATTCCCTAGGTCCGATCCTGGTCCTGATCGCCACGGCCGTGGTTGGCTTGATCCTCTCCGTCCTGGAGAGACCGCGTCCTTGACGCTCAGGATAAACTCCATGAGTAGTCTGTAAATACCATAGTGAAAGGAAGTTTGTTTTGTCCCAGCCGATAGCGGTTACGGTAGATACGTTCGAGGATGAGGTGCTGAAGTCCGAGGTTCCCGTTCTGGTTGATTTCTGGGCTGAGTGGTGCGCTCCTTGTCGGCAGGTGGCTCCGGTGATGGAGGAGATCGCCCGCGAGTACGAAGGGGCCGTGAAGGTCGCCAAAGTGGATGTAGAGGCCGAGCAAGATCTCGCCGGGGCGTTCCAGATCTCCAGCATCCCCACAATAGCTCTGTTCGAGCCAGGTGAGCAGCCGAAAGCCGTCATGGGGGCATTGCCCAAAGAGATGATCGAATCGACCTTCGATCTCGAACGGTTTTCGTCGAAGTAACCTGAAACTTAGGTGCGGTGGCCTCTGTAAGACGACGAGGCCACCACTTTACGCGGCGCGGCCTTGATAGCGTGTCCTGTGTACCTTAGAATCCTTCGCGGCGCGTATGGCGTGCCGTTACGGCGGGATAGCTCAGTTGGTAGAGCACGCGACTGAAAATCGCGGTGTCCCGGGTTCGAGTCCCGGTCCCGCCACTTTCTCAGAAAAATAGAGGGGCCGCCTATTTCTTAGGCGGCCCCTCTATCTGTTGCTGTTGTGTTTTGTTCGCTAGACGATGCTGCGGTAAGCGACGACGTTCTCCGGGATGATCGGGTCGTAGCGCACCGTAGTACCTGGGTAGGGAGCGTTGATCATGTTCCCATCACCCGTAGCTATGCCTGCGTGTCCAATGCCAGCTCCGGTGTAATCCGAAAGCACGAGGTCACCGGCGCTAGGTGACGAAACCGGCGTGCCATAACCCGCCTGAGCCGCCGCGTTGTGCGGCAACGAAACTCCAAACGCGCTATACACAGCCATCGTGAACCCCGAACAATCTACCCCAGCAGCAGACGCGCCACCGTAAACATACGGAACGCCTAACCAAGATTGAGCCTCAGCTACGACAGAGCTATTGCCACCAATAGGATGACTCTCAGCAGACTTCGCTGACACCGCCAAAATACCCGCCGTCAAAACCAAAAACGCCCCAACTACGAACGTCAACATCTTTATCTGTACCGCCAAAACACACTTCCTCTCGAACAGCTTCCACTAACAACAAGCAGGGACGCACCAGTTCTTACAAGAGGAGCCCCCCTCCTCAACGGCCCGAAACATACCGCCTTTTCCAATATCTTCAATGCATAAACTACAATCTACAGGCTACGCTCAAGCCAAAAATCCTTCATATGCGGGAAAAACGATATATCTTTCTCGACGCAAAAATTTAACATATGTTAATAATTTGAGGTATGTGGGTGGTTTCGCCTTTACATTTGGCCGGTGGGTTAGACTCGGTGGGTGAGAGAGTTGGAGCATTGGATACAAGAGGAGCGGGCTAAGGTCGCGGCGGAGTATGGGCGGGTTCTTGCGTCGAGTGTCAAGTTCGAGAAGCGTATCCGCAACCGTTGGCGAGAGAAGAACCGTGAGAAGGACCGGCGTATAGCGGAGTTGGAATATAAGGTTGCGGAGTTGGAGAAAAGTCTTCAGCGTAGTATTGATGATCGAGAGGAGCGAGTTTTGGATCGGGATTCGAAGGAACGGAAATTGGTGGCGTTGATGATAAACGACCTCGGGATGTCCGATATCGAGGAGACGGACATGGTTCGTATGAACGAGGAGGTGAGCGGGTTGCAGGAGGATGAGCTGAACGGGATGCTGGCGTCGCGCCTCGGTCTCGAAGCGTCGGTTGACGAAGCGGAGTTGGAAGAAAAACTAGCTTTCGTGGACGAGCCGGAGAGGATCTCCGCTTCCGGACCGGATGGTTTCACCGGAGCGCCAGACATGAGCCACGAGGCCCGGCCCGAAGAGAGAAAATAGGGGACTGAAGGTTCACGGCTAGGAGTCGAGTTTGGGGGCGGAGATCTCCGCTCTCAACTCGTCGGACTCGGCGGCGAGTTCAGCTAGGGTGTCGCGGGCTTCGGTCATGCGAGTGTGTTCGGTTCGGACGAAGCGTGTGTAGGGTGCGATCGCCTCGCGCATCCGCTCGACGGAACCGTTCAACTCCGAGTCGAACTGACGGCTTACGGCTTCCGAGAGTTTGGCCCGAAGGTTCTCCGTCTTCTCGCGGAACTCTTCGCGAGCCTTGCGGCGGCGGTTCGGCAAGATAAACAGGCCGAAGCCTGCGATAATCCCCGCCGCGATAATCCCCGTAGCATCTAAGAACCTGGTGCTGGCGAGTACCACTACCACAGTCCCTACGCCGACCGCGCCGATACCCGTAGCGGCGGTCTGGGCTACGGCGCTCTGGATCGCGAACGATAGGTTTTTGGCTTCGGCTTCGCGGTCGTAGTTTCTGACGACCTCGGTGGCGTTCTTGCCGACGGAGTTCAGGATGCGGCTCCGGTTGTACTCGAAGTTGTCGCCTACGGCCCCGATCATGCGCTCGTCGTGCTCCGTCTGGCGGCGGCGATTCACGTACTCCACGACCGAACGCCACTGTTTCAAGTTGCGGTCCACGAGCCAGTCGATCAGAGAATCCACCTTCTCGTTTATGAACGACTCG
>JBGTFQ010000010.1:0-3519 GCA_041747155.1 Rubrobacteraceae bacterium | reverse complement strand
ACAGTCATTTGAGAAATTTTTGAGGGAGGGCATTCAGCGGACGCTGACGGACATCTCCCCGATCGAGGATTACACGGGTTCGTATGCCGTGGAGTTCGGTGAATCGTACTTCGAGGATCCCGCCGATCCCATAGAGGTGTGTATTTCGAAGGACAAGACCTATGCGGCTCCGTTGTTTGTGAAGGTTCGTTTCATCATCAAGGAGACGGGCGAGCTTCGGGAGCAAGATGTCTTCATGGGAGATTTCCCGCTGATGACAGAGTCCGGTACTTTTATCATCAACGGCACCGAGCGGGTCGTGGTGACGCAGCTTGTGCGGTCGCCGGGCGCGTACATCATGGAGCCGAAGGACGCTACCAAGCAGGTCTTGACGGCCAGCTTGATGCCGAGCCGGGGCTCGTGGCTGGAGTTTGAGGTCGAGCAGAAGGGGTTCATCTCCGTCCGCATCGACCGTAAGAGGAAGTTGCCGGTAACGGTGCTGCTCAAGGCGTTGGACATGGGTGGGCCGGAGGAGATCCTCCAGAGGTTCGGGGATTCGTGGCTTATTCGCAACACTCTTGAGAAGGATCTCACGGCTTCCCGAGACGAGGCTCTGTTGGAGGTTTTCCGCAGGCAGCGTCCCGGCGAGCCCGTGAACGTGGAAAACGCTCAGAACCTGGTGGATGGCCTCTTCTTCGACGCCAAGCGTTACGACCTTTCAGAGGTCGGGCGTTACAAGGTCAACAAGAAGCTCAAGCTGGACGTGCCTCTGGAGACGCACACGCTGACCATTGAGGACATCGAGGGACTCTTGAAGCGCCTCATGGATATATCCGTGGAGGTCGCCGAAGATGAAGAGTTCGGGCGGATCAATTACGAGCGCATCCGGGGCAAGCTCGACGAGTACGAGCACTTCGGGAATCGGCGTCTGCGGACGGTCGGTGAGCTTGTGCAGGAGGCGTTCCGTATCGGGATGTATCGCATGGAGAGAGTTGTGCGCGAGCGCATGACTACGCAGGATACCGACACGATCACACCCCAGACCGTCGTGAATACGAAGCCGGTCGCGTCGGCGATCAAGGAGTTCTTTGGCTCTTCGCAGCTATCGCAGTTCATGGACCAGACGAATACTTTGAGCGGACTGTCGCACAGGCGCAGGCTTTCAGCGATGGGCGCTGGTGGCTTGAGTCGCGAGAGGGCTCCAATAGAGGTTCGAGACGTGCATCCGACACACTACGGTCGTATGTGCCCGATAGAGACGCCCGAGGGCCCGAACATTGGTCTGATCGGGCAGCTATCCACCTATGCCACCGTCGATAAGTATGGCTTCGTTCAGACGCCGTATCGCAAGGTCGTGGACGGCAAGGTTACCGAAGAGATCGAGTACCTCTCAGCCGATGAGGAAGAAGAGTTGACCATCGCTCAGGCGAACACGCCCGTCGACTTGAAGACCGGCGTTATAGACGCGGACGCCCAGATTCTGGCGCGGAGGCGTGGTGGCGACGTGGCTACCGTGTCGCCGCAAGAAGTCGATTATATGGACGTCGCGCCGCTTCAGACGGTGAGCGTGGGTACGGCTTTGATCCCGTTCCTGGAGCACGATGATGCTAACCGGGCCTTGATGGGCGCGAACATGCAGCGTCAGGCGGTGCCGCTCTTGCGTAGTCAGGCTCCGTATGTGGGGACTGGCATGGAGTTTCGTGCGGCGGCGGATACCGGCGACGTTATCTTGGCGCGGCAAGGCGGAACCGTCGAGCGCGTGACGGCGGAGAAGATCTCGATCCGCCGCGAGAACGACGAGATGGACGATTACCGCTTGCGGAAATTCGCCCGCTCCAACCAGGGGACGTGTGTAAACCAGCGTCCGCTCGTTAGTGAAGGCGAGGAGATAAAGGCCGGTACCGTTCTGGCCGATGGCTCCTCGACGGATCAGGGCGAGTTGGCTCTCGGAAAGAATATGCTCGTGGCTTTCATGCCGTGGGAGGGATTCAACTTCGAGGACGCCATCATAATTTCCGAGCGAATCGTCAAGGACGACGTGCTCACCTCGATCCACATAGAGGAGTACGAGGTCCAGGCGCGGGATACCAAGCTCGGACCCGAGGAGATCACACGTGACATCCCGAACGCTTCGGATGATGTTCTAATGAACCTCGACTCAGATGGTCTCATCCGTATCGGAGCCGAAGTTGGTTCCGGTGACGTGCTCGTCGGTAAGGTTACGCCCAAGGGCGAATCCGAGCCAACGCCGGAGGAGAAACTTCTCCGGGCAATCTTCGGCGAGAAGGCTCGCGAGGTGAAGGATTCCTCGTTGAAGGTTCCTCACGGCGCGGCTGGTGTCGTTATAGATGTCAAGCGGTTCTCGCGGGAGGCTGGCGACGAGCTTCAGCCCGGTGTTAACGAGCAGGTACGGGTCTTTGTGGCTAAGAAGCGTAAGATCGCGGAGGGCGACAAGCTCGCCGGACGTCACGGCAACAAGGGCGTTATCTCCAAGATCGTGCCAGAAGAAGACATGCCCTACATGGAGGACGGTCGTCCGGTCGACGTAATACTGTCGCCGCTGGGCGTACCGAGCCGCATGAACATCGGTCAGATCCTCGAAACGCACCTCGGTTGGGCCGCAAGCCAGGGTCTCGGCGAGAACGGTGGCGAGCCCGCCTTCGTATCGACGCCGGTTTTCTCAGGCGCGGACGTGAAGGACATCGACGAGGCCATCGAGAAGGTGCGGACCAGCACTGGCGCGGGGGTCAAGATGGGTCGTGGCGGTAAGGTTACGCTGCGCGACGGCAGGACGGGAGAGCCGTTCGACGGTCGTATTACGGTCGGTTACATGTATATACTCAAGCTTTTGCACCTCGTGGACGATAAGATCCACGCTCGTTCGACCGGCCCGTACTCGCTGGTAACGCAGCAGCCGCTCGGTGGTAAGGCTCAGTTCGGCGGGCAGCGATTCGGCGAGATGGAGGTGTGGGCGCTGGAAGCTTATGGCGCGGCGCACACTTTGCAAGAGTTGCTAACAATAAAGAGCGACGACCGGGTTGGACGGGTCAAGAGCTACGAAGCAATAGTCAAGGGCGAGAACATACCGGAGCCGGGCGTACCGGCGAGCTTCAAGGTGCTGCTCAAAGAGATGCAGTCGCTGGGGCTCTCGGTCAAGCCGGTGTACAACGCGGAAGCCGCTGTGGAAGACACGGAGCGCCGCGATTGGGACGAGGCCGCGCGGGCGCTGGGGATCAACCTCAGCCGCGAAGAGCCGACCGGAAACCTCGACGACGCGCCGGACTTCGGCAAAGGAGGGATCTAGGCGTTGCAGGGACTAGAGCGCGACATAGACATAAACAAGCTAGAGCAGATCTCCATCGGCCTCACATCGGCTGATGAGATCCGCGAGTGGTCTCGTGGCGAAGTCACGAAGCCGGAGACCATCAACTACCGCACCCTCCGCCCCGAGAAAGACGGGCTGTTCTGCGAGCGGATCTTCGGTCCCTCGAAGGACTGGGAGTGCTACTGCGGTAAGTACAAGCGCATCCGCTTCAAGGG
>JBGTFQ010000009.1:0-17829 GCA_041747155.1 Rubrobacteraceae bacterium | reverse complement strand
ATGTTCGAGGGCTTTGAGAGAGAACGGATAGCCACGAGCGAGACCGAGATCGAGCTGGTACGCGGTGGCGCGGGGCCGCCGGTCTTGTTGTTGCACGGCTACCCTCAGACCCGCTCGATGTGGGACCGGGTAGCCACCGTTCTTGCCGAAGACTTCACCGTCGTGGCGGCGGACCTGCGCGGCTACGGTGATAGCTCAAAACTGGATGGAGACTCTGAGCACGCCCGCTATTCCAAGCGTGCGATGGCTGAGGATCAGGTCGAAGCGATGCGGGCCTTAGGCTTCGACTCCTTCGCCGTCGTCGGCCACGACCGGGGCGGGCGTGTCGGACATCGCATGGCCCTCGACCACCCCGAAGCGGTCACGAAGCTCGCGGTCCTGGACATCGTGCCGACCCGGCACGTCTTCGAGACGGTCGGGAAGGATCTGGCGACCGTCTACTACCATTGGTTCTTCCTGATCCAACCCTTCGACTTGCCGGAGCGCCTGATAGGGAACGACCCCTCGTACTTTCTACGCCAGGCCCTCGGTCGCTACGGCGCGGACCTCTCCATCTTCGCTCCGGACGCTCTGGCTCATTACGAGCGCTGTTTCGCCGAACCAGCCACGATACATGCGAGCTGCGAAGACTACCGGGCCGCCGCCTCTATAGACCTCGTGCACGACAGAGCAGACCGGGGCCGGAAACTCAAGTGCCCCCTCTTTCTGCTCTGGGGTGCGCGAGCCGCCATGCACAACCTCTACGACGTGGCCGAGGTCTGGCGCGGCTACGCGGAAGAAGTTCACGGAAAACCGCTCGATGCCGGACACTACCTAGCCGAAGAGCGTCCTCATGAGTCGGCGCGGGAGCTTGCGGCTTTTCTGAGCGGCTAGGGCACCCGTCCGCTCGCGCCTCCCGTGAGGCTCGAATGCCGTGATCGGGTTATCGAGGTTCGCGTTGAGGGTGGCTACCGTTCTCTGAAGGAGCGGAGGCGTGGGTGCCAATCTTCCGATACCGCTCGTAGCGGTCTTTGATGAGTGCTGCGGAATCTCTATCCTTCAAATCTGACAGTACGCGATCCAGAGCCTCCCCGACCGAGTCGACAGCGGCTTCAGGTCTGTTGTGAGCGCCGCCCAGAGGCTCGGAGAGAACTTCGTCGGCGATGCCTTGCTGTTTAAGGTCTCGGGCCGTGATCTTCATGGCCTCAGCGGCCTCGGCTGCGCGGCTGGGATCGCGGAAGATGATCGAAGCGCACGCTTCGGGAGCTATTACGGAGAGATACGAATTCTCCAGCATCCCTACATAGTCCGCCGCGCACATTGCCAGAGCACCACCGGAACCACCTTCGCCTATAACGATGCTCACGACCGGGACCGGGGAACGCGCCAGAGCCATCAAGTCCGAGGAGATTGCCCACGCTTGTCCTCGCTCCTCAGCTTGCCGCCCAGCGAATGCACCCGGCGTATCCACAAGAGCCACGATCGGCAACCCGAACCGGGCCGCTAGGCCATAGAGCCGCTCGACTTTGCGGTAGCCCTCTGGATGGGCCATGCCGAAGTTGCCTTTAACGCGGCTACTTACGTCCGCACCTTTATCGTGGCCGACTAACACTACGTTTTGACCGCCTCGCAGCCGGGCGAAGCCGCCCTGGATCGCGGGGTCGTCGCCGTGCAGCCGGTCGCCGGAGAGTTCGTAGAAATCTTCGGCCAGAGCGTCGCGGTAAGTTCGGAAGTTCGGGCGATCCGGGTGTCGAGCTACTTGAACGCGCTGGTACGGGGATAGGTTCGTGTAGATACGTTGTTTAGCGGATTCCAGGGCTTCTTCGAGGCGTAGGATCTCTCCTTGCAACTCCTCGTTCTCACCCGCGAGACGCCGCAGGTCGCCGATGCGACTTTCGAGTTCCTTTACCGGTTTCTCGAATTCCAGGATCACGCGACAAACCCCAACAGACGCTCTATGTCGCCCTTGAGCGCAAGCCGGTGGACGATCCTATCTACCATCCCGTGCTCGCGTTGGAACTCCGCTGTCTGGAATCCCTCCGGCAGACGTTCTTTCGTCGTGCTCTCGATGACCCGCGCTCCGGCGAACCCGATCCTCGCCCCCGGCTCGGCGATAACCACGTCCGCCGCCGTGGCGAACGACGCCGTCACTCCACCGAAAGTGGGGTCCGTCAGCACCGAGACGAACGGCCACGACCCATCCATATACCGAGCGAGCGCCACGCTAGTCTTCGCCATCTGCATCAGCGAATGAACGCCCTCGAACATCCTCGCCCCACCGGAGGCCGAGACGATCACGAGCGGCAACTCCTCCGCATAGGCCGTCTCTATGGTACGCGCCACCTTCTCCCCGACGACGCTCCCCATGGATCCCCCGATAAACCGGAAGTCCATCGCCGCGAGCGCGACACCGTGCCCCCCAATGCTACCCTTCCCGCTGACCACCGCATCCCCGAGGCCGGTCTTGCCACGAGCCTTTTCAAGGCGCTCCGGGTAGCCCTCAAAGCCGAGCAAATCTTCCGCCGTCATCTGCGCATCCTGCTCCACGAAAGCTCCACCATCGACCAGCAACCGCACCCGCTCCCGCGCAGAGAGTGGATAGTGATGCTCACAATTTGGACAAACGTTAAATCGGGCTCTCAAATCCTTCTCGTAGACCGGCTGGTTGCACTCTTCGCACTTGGTGAACACCGAAGCGTCGATAGGACCGAGACCGCTCTCCGTCTCCGGTGCCGATCTCGAATATTCGCGCCGCCGATGCAACCAGTTACGCACTGCCCGAACCCTCCAACCTCGCGTGCGAGATCTCCTCCCGCACCTCGCGCAACCAAGGAGTAATAGCCTCCGTGCCCTCTTGGGCCACAATCTGCATCAACCGGCTCCCGATAATTACCCCGTCAGCCTCCGCCGCCGCTTCCGCCGCGGCCTCCGCTGAACCGATGCCGAATCCCAGCGCCGCCGGTGCGTCCGTGCGCGACCGTACCCGGCGCAGGAGTTCTATCGCTCCCGGCGGCAGGCCATCCCGCGCACCCGTCACCCCGGCTACCGAGACACAGTACACAAAACCCGTCGCGAGAGCCCCTATCTGGACTAGTCGCTCGTCGGACGAAGTAGGAGCCGCCAACGGACACAGAGCCACGCCACGCTCCGCGGCTAGTTTCGCGAAGTCCTCGATCTCCCCTGCGGGAAGATCCGGGATCACGAGACCCGACACATTCGCTTGGGCCACCACATCCAGGAAAGTCTCCGCCCCCCGAGCAAAGACCACGTTACAGTAGACCAGAAACACGACTGGCACCCGGTCCGTCATCCCCGAAGCCAACTTCAGGCAGTATTCCAGGTCCGCGCCGTTCTTCAGAGCTCTCGTCGTCGTGTCCTGGATGGTCTGTCCATCAGCCAGGGGATCGGAGAATGGAACCCCGATCTCCACGATATCCGCACCCGCCGAAATGTACGCCTCCCCCACTTCAGCGGCACCTTCGAGCGTCGGATAACCAGCGGTCAGGTACGGCATCAAGGCCACACGCCCGTCCTCGAAAGCCGACCGCAGCCGCTCAGGGCCGTTAATCGTCACTACCAGCTTCCTCGGCCTCGTGAGCGTCCATGCCGATCTCCGCCGCCACAACTTCGATATCTTTATCGCCACGCCCAGAGAGGTTGATAACCACGTTCTTGCCCGGACCAAGCTCCCGCGCTACGGCCGCCGCGTGATGGATGGCGTGAGACGTTTCGAGCGCGGGGATGATCCCTTCGAGCCGAGAAGTCGAGACGAAAGATTCGAGCGCGTCGGCATCCGTGACGCTCACGTACTCAACTAGACCTTCGTCCTTCAGATAGGCGTGTTCGGGGCCAACGGACGGGTAGTCTAGACCAGCGGAGATCGAATGGGCCTCCCGGATCTGCCCATCTTCCGACTGCAGCACGTAGCTCAAATTCCCGTGCAACACTCCGGGGCTGCCGCCGGTGAGCGACGCGCCATGCTCTCCCGTTTCCATCCCCCGACCTGCGGCCTCGACGCCGATCAGCCGCACGTCCTCGCGCCCGACGAACGGATGGAACGCGCCGATGGCATTCGAGCCGCCGCCGACGCACGCCACGATAGCATCCGGGTCAGATCCGAAACGCTCGTGAGATTGGGCTTCGAGTTCGCGCCCGATCACGGTCTGAAGATCCCGCACAAGGCGTGGATATGGCGCTGGACCCGCCACCGTACCAATAATATAGTGTGTATCTTCGACGTTCGTGACCCAGTCCCGGATCGCCTCATTCAGCGCGGCCTTGAGCGTTCCCGAACCACTGGTGACGGGCCGGACTTCGGTCCCCAGCAGCTTCATGCGCAGGACGTTCGGAGCCTGGCGGCGCGTATCTTCTTCGCCCATATAGACGACGCACTCTTTGCCGTAGAGGGCGGCGACGGTCGCGGTGGCGACCCCGTGTTGGCCCGCGCCGGTCTCCGCGATGATGCGCTTCTTGCCCATGCGCTCGGCGAGGAGGATCTGCCCGAGGGCGTTGTTGATCTTGTGCGCTCCCGTGTGCGCGAGGTCTTCGCGCTTGAACCACACGTTCGCTCCGCCCCACTTCTTCGTCAGACGCTCGGCGAACATCAACGGCGTTGGACGACCAACGAAATCCCGCGCCAGTCCGTTTAGTTCGTCGAGGAAATCCGGATCGTCACGGTAGCGTTCGTAGGCTTCTTCGAGTTCGTCCAGAGCGTGGATGAGGGTTTCAGGGACGTAACGGCCCCCGAAAGCACCGAAATATCCGTCTTGGCCTGTCGCGATCCTCTCAACCTTTTGCCGCACTGATGTACCTCCGAACCAGCTCGTCGTTCTTCTCTCCGGGACTGTCTTCGAGGGATGAAGAAGCGTCCACCCCAAAAGGCTCGAAAGCTCTGACAGCCTCCGCCACGTTCTCGGGATTCAATCCCCCTGAAACAACGATGTTATCACGCCCGATGAGCGTTTTCGCCAGGCTCCAATCGAAACTCTCGCCTGTCCCACCCCGCGCCTTCTCGCTGTACGCATCCAGCAGATACAAGTCCGCCCCATACTGCTCAAAACCTTCCAACGAATCCGCGTCCCGAACCCGCAAAGCCTTTATCACCGGAACGCCGCTATCTCGCACCGCCGCCACGACGTCCGGCCCCTCATCACCATGAAGCTGCGCGTAGTCAAGACCCACCGTTTGAGAGATGCTCAGCACTTCCTCCGGCGAAGCGTTCACGAACACGCCGACCTTCATTACCTCTTCGGGAAGAGTTGCGGAGATAGATTGGGCTTGATCCAACCCGATCCGGCGAGGGCTAGGGGCGAAGATCAGGCCGATGGCGTCCGCGTCCGCTTCAGCGGCGACGCGAGCATCGTTCGGGTTCGTTATTCCACAGACTTTGACGAGAACCATGTTCGGAGTTTACCCCTAAGCGACTACACGTATGCCGTTAATATTTTCGTAAGGCTGAGGCAATCGGTGTGTAAGAAGTGTTGTGTTTAATACGGTCTTGGATGTTGGAGCAGAGAAGGTTTCGCAACGAGTGGATGAACGAGCATTTATTATCGGGGTCAATACATTCCGTGAAGTCTTTATGTGGAGGAGAAATCCGTATGACGAAGTATGATCTCGTAGTGATCGGCGGCGGCACCGCCGGGCTCGTCTCCGCTGCTGGTGGCGCGTCGCTCGGAGCTAAGGTGGCCCTCATCGAGCGCGACAAGCTCGGTGGCGACTGTCTATATCACGGGTGTGTCCCGACCAAAACGCTCGTCAAGAGTGCTCGCGTGGCGCACGTGGTCTCACATTCCGAAGAGTATGGCATAAAAAACTCCGGCTACGAAGTCGATTTTCCCGCCGTAATGGACCGGATGCGCGAAGTCATCGAGACCGCTGGTGTTCATGACACCCCCGAACGCTTCCGCAGCCTCGGCGTGGATGTCTTCGAAGAGGACGCGAGCTTCGTCTCGAAAGACGAAATATCCGTGAATAGTCGTAACCTCGAAGCCCGCAGCGTCATCGTCGCCACCGGCACTCACGCCACGACACCACCCATCGACGGCATCGAAGAAGTCGGTTACCTGACTAATATAGAAGCGCTGCGGCTGGACAAACTTCCGAAGTCGATGATCGTGGTTGGTTCCGGTCCTATCGGTTGCGAGTTCGCTCAGATCTTCGCCCGCTTCGGCTCAGAGGTGACGTTGCTCTCTTCCTCCCCGCTCCCACTGCCAAAGGAAGACCCGGAGGTCGGCGAGATCCTAAAGCAAGTCCTCGTGGCCGATGGCGTGGACTTCAAGGGAGGCTACCGGGCTCGCGAAGCTCGCAAAGAGAACGGCGAGAAAATTCTCGTCGCAGAGAACGGATTCGGAGAGAAGATCGAAGTTCTTGCGGAGGAGATCCTGATGGCCGCGGGCCGCGCCCCAACCCACGACAGCCTCGGCCTCGCAAACGCGGGCATTGAGCTGACGAAATCCGGCGTGACCGTAGACGATAATCTCCGAACCACCGCCGATAACATCTACGCCGCCGGGGACATCACCGGCAAGTTTCTCTTTACGCACGTTGCAGAGTATCAGGGTCGCACGGCGTTGCGCAATGCGCTGTTTCCGGTAAAAACCAAGGCGGATCACCGCGTCGTGCCGTGGACCACGTTCACGGACCCCGAGGTCGCACGAGTCGGACTCACCGAGCAACAGGCGCGGGAACAATATGACGGCGTGAAAGTCTTCCGGCAGCCGTTTAGCGGGGTGGACCGGGCCATCACTGACGGCGAGACAATCGGATTCGTCAAGATCGTCACGGATAAGCGTGGCAAGATACTCGGTGGTCACATAATCGGCCCGGACGCGGGGAATCTCATTCACGAGATCGTGCTGGCGATGCAGAAAAATATCCCCATCGGAACGCTCTCCACGACCATCCACGTCTATCCGACACTGGCGCAGGCGAACCAACGCGCCGCAGACAACTTCTACCGCGAGAAGCTCTTCAATCCGCGCACGCAAAAAGCGTTCTCCGTATTCTTTGGAGCCAGTCGTTTGATCGACAAAGTCAAGCCGCTGGTAAGGAGAGGCAGTTGAACCCGTCCGAAAACGATACTTCTATAAAAGCGGTGTCAGAGGCGCAGAACGAACCTGCTAACAAGAAGAAAAACCTCGGCAAGCTTTTTGGGATCGCGGCGGTTTTGGTGGTGGTAGTGGTGGTCGCACGTCTCACCGGGCTCTCGGAGTATGTGAGTCTGGATGGCTTGAATCGGCTGCGAGATTGGATCCTCTCTTTCGGTCCCATCGCACCAATTATCTTCATCTTGCTCTACGCCGTAGCCACGGTAGCGTTTCTGCCGGGCACGCCGCTTTCGTTGTTGGCGGGGCTCGTCTTCGGGCCGGTCTTCGGGACGCTCTGGATCGTGATCGGCGCGACCATCGGCGCGACGCTGGCCTTTCTGGTGGGACGTTACGCCGCCAGAGACCTCGTCGAAGGCTGGACCGCGAACAACGAGCGTATCCGCAAGCTGGATGAAGGTGTCGAGAAACAGGGCTGGCGGATGCTCCTTATTACGCGGCTCGTCCCGGTCTTTCCGTTCAACCTTCAAAACTACGCCTATGGTCTCACGAAGATTCGGCTCCTCACCTACGTCGGTCTCACATCCATCTGCATCATCCCCGGCGCGGCGGTCTACGCCTTCGCGGGCGGGTCGCTGGCTAATGCTCGCGAAGATCTCACCACCACATTCGTCTACCTCGGAGTAGCAGCGATGCTCTTCGTCATCATCTCGTTTATCCCCGGCTGGCTGCAAAATCGAAAATACGGACAATCAAACGGGAAGGCTGGTTAGAATGACCATCCCCAAGCTTGGCGACACCTTCCCCAACTTAACCCTACCGGATCACAACGGAATCCCTAGACAGCTTTCGGATTTCACTAAACCTGGCGCGATGGACGAAAAGATGGGCTTCTTCGACGGATACCCCCTGATCCTAGTCTTCTACCGAGGCTTTTTCTGCCCCCGCGATAACGTCCAACTTCGCGGACTCGTGAATTTCCAGAGCGAACTCTCCGTCAGCTACTGCAAACTCGCTGCCATAAGCACAGATCCACCGAAAGTCTCAGCCGCCTTCCGGGCGGGACTGGGCGCCGAATGGCCGTTCTTCTCCGACAAAAACCGAGCGGCAATAAACGAGCTGGGCATCCTGGACGAGACCGAGGGCGAGTACGCCTACACCGCCCGCCCCTTTACATTCATCCTGCGCCCGGATCTCACAGTCCACAAAGCTTACGATGGCTGGTTCTTCGTCGGACGCCCGACGGTGGAGGAATTACGCCAAGATCTGCGAGACATCCTCAGCACGCACGCGAACTACGCCTACGAGGCTTTCGACACGCCCGAGGCTCGCAGCATCCGCATTCCACAGCAAGAATGGGCCCAAGGAGCGCCAGTTTTGGGTGAGAACGGACTCCCAGTCGCTCGTGGCACGGTAAAATCGTTCAGTGTGGCGGAAGGAGTCGGTGAGATCCTCCGCGAAGGCGGTGGTGAGCAGGTTTTCTTTAGTTTCACCGCCATCCCCGGTGAGGGCTACCGCACCATCAAGCCCGGTACGCCGGTAGAATTCGAGTTAGTGGAAAACGAGACTGGCCCAACCGCTCGCAACGTACAAACCGCAGAGGAGGAACCTGCATGAGATTTCTGTTCAACCGTCCAACGCCAGAGATGGTCGCCCCCGAAGTCGCGCTACCAGGCCGCGACCGTCCACCGTTCACCATCCCCGAGAAACACGCTGTACTCGGTACGCCCATCCAGCCGCCGTTCCCCAAGAACCTGGAGACCGCCATTGTCGGGATGGGCTGTTTCTGGGGCGCGGAGCGCGTCTTCTGGAAGCTCGATGGCGTGTACACCACCGCCGCCGGCTACGCGGGCGGCTACACGCCCAACCCAACTTACGAAGAAGTCTGCAGTGGACGAACCGGCCACACCGAAGCCGTACTGGTCGTCTTTGATCCCGAGAAAATCCCGTATGACCGGCTCCTCGCCACGTTCTGGGAGGGCCACGACCCAACCCAGCAGATGCGCCAGGGCAACGATGTCGGAACCCAGTATCGCTCCGCCGTCTACTACACGAGCGACGAACAACGCCAGACCATCGAAGCTACTCGCACCGCCTTCGACAAAGAACTAAAGGAGGCCGGTTACGACTCCGTAACCACCGAGATAGCACCAGCCGCCGAGTTCTACTACGCCGAGGACTACCATCAGCAGTACCTCCACAAAGTCCCAAGCGGCTACTGCGGCCT
Organism: Rubrobacteraceae bacterium; assembly: GCA_041747155.1. Taxonomy (GTDB): domain Bacteria; phylum Actinomycetota; class Rubrobacteria; order Rubrobacterales; family Rubrobacteraceae; genus JACDDK01. The sequence continues at coordinate 8,577 of JBGTFQ010000009.1, read as the reverse complement.
CGGTGGTACCGGCGTTAGCTGTCCCGTCGGCCTAGATGTAGCATCAGAGACAGCGTCTGGCGGCGACGCACTCAAGCCGCTCCCAACAAGCGACGACGAATGGCGCGAACGCCTCACGCCCGAACAGTACGCCGTGCTGCGAGAGGCTGGCACGGAGCGTCCGTTCTCTGGCGAGTATGTAGATACGGACGCGGAGGGCATGTACCACTGCGCGGCTTGTGGCAATCCACTCTTCAATGCCGACACGCAGTTCCACTCGGGTACGGGTTGGCCGAGCTTTACAGAGGCGATCTCGCCGGAGGCTGTCGAGCTGATCGGGGATCGGTCGCACGGCATGGTTCGGACGGAGGCTCGTTGCGCCCGGTGTCATTCGCATCTCGGCCACGTCTTCGAAGACGGGCCTCGGGACGCCGGTGGGCAGCGTTGGTGCATGAACAGCGTGGCTCTGGATCTCGAAGCCCGCTAACTCAAACTTTTTCGGGCTCTCGACAAAGAACTCCGGGAGCCCAAGACTATTCAGAACAGAGGTTCAAATGAGCACGCACTATGACGATGTTGTTATCGGCTCGGGGCAGGGCGGCAACCCGCTCGCCAAAGCCCTCGCCGCCGCCGGACGCAAAACCGCCGTTGTAGAACGCGAGCATGTCGGCGGTTCCTGCGTCAACGAGGGCTGCACTCCCACAAAGACGATGGTCGCCAGCGCCCGCGCCGCTTACATTGCCCGCCGGGCTGCCGACTACGGTGTCCAGACCGGCCCGGTGAGCGTAGATATGAGCGTCGTGCGCGACCGCAAGCGCGACATCGTGGACAAATTTAGGAGCGGCGGCGAGAAGGGTCTCGAAGAGGCCGAGAACCTCGAACTCGTCATGGGCGAAGCCCGGTTCACGGGTGCGAAAGAGCTGGTGGTGGACCTCAATGACGGAGGGACTATGGAGATCTCCGCGGATAGGATCTTCATAAACGTCGGGGCGCGGCCGGGCGGGGTTCCGGTTGATGGGCTGACAGCCGTGCCGCATCTGGACTCCACTTCGATCATGGAGTTAGACGAAGTACCGGACCATCTTATAGTCCTCGGCGGCGGCTACATCGGCCTCGAATTCTCTCAGATGTTTCGCCGCTTCGGCAGCGAAGTGACCATCGTGCAACGCGGCTCGCAACTCCTCGCTCGCGAAGACACGGACATCGCCGAGGCCGTCGCCGACATCCTGCGCGAGGACGGCATCGAAGTCCTGCTGAATACCGAGGGAAGCAGCGTCGAACGGGACGAAGACGGTGGTATCCATCTGACCGTCAACGGGCCGGATGGAGAGCGAACACTCGAAGGCTCGCACCTCCTGTTAGCCGCCGGACGTCCTCCAAACACGGACATCCTGAACCCCGCAGCGGCGGGCGTCGAGTTGGACAAGCGCGGTTTCGTGCAGGTAAACGAGCGGCTGGAGACGAACGTCGAGGGAATCTACGCTCTGGGAGACGTGAAGGGTGGCCCGGCGTTCACGCATATTTCCTATGACGATTTCCGCGTGCTGCGGACGAACCTGCTGGATGGTGGCGAGGCTAGCGTCGCGGATCGCGTCGTTCCCTACACGGTTTTTATGGACCCACAACTCGGGCGTGTAGGCTTGAGCGAGTCGGAGGCCAAAGAACAGGGTCGGGCCGTCAGAGTGGCGACGATGCCAATGACCTCCGTCGCCCACGCGCTGGAGTACGACGAGAGTCGAGGCATGATGAAAGCCGTGGTGGAGGCGGAGTCCGGGGAGGTATTGGGCGCAGCGATACTCGGGATGGAAGGCGGCGAGCTCATGTCTATGATCCACATAGCCATGTTGGGCAAGCTCGACTACACAGTTCTGCGCGACGCGCCTTTCGCCCACCCGACCCTCGCCGAATCCTTCAATAACCTGTTCACGAAGTTCGGGGATTAATAAACGAGATAAGACCGTCGGAGATTGATCCACTACAGCCCGCAACAGTTATCCTCCCATGGTGGAAGATGCGTTCGTGGTTTGCGCTTCGTGTAACATTTAATACATACGTAATGATTTGTGGGGGTGCGGCGAGATAGTATCTGTATTGAGAGATATAGCCGTGACTGCGTATACGGTTTGCGCCAACGCACAAGGAGGATAGTTATGCAACAGGCCGAGGACCGTTCGAGTATCGGCGCTTTGGGGATTGGGATCCTGCTTCTAGCTTTAGGGACTGCCGGCATCCACCTTTACCTGTTCCTGATCGAAGGCTTTCTTGGAAACGGGAAGATGTTGCCGATCTACCAACTCTTGTTTGTGGGAAACGTGCTGGCTTACGTGTCGCTCTCCGCCGCTTTAGTTCTGCCCGTCTCTCCGCTGGCGCGGGTTCGCTCGTTGGTGCGCGTCGCGCTGATCTCGGTAGCCGTCGCTTCTATAGCGTCCTATTTCTACGTGAATGTGCTCGATGCCGTGGGGCACACCGACAAAGCTATCGAAATCCTGCTCATCTTACTGGTGACGGCAGACGCGGCTATGTCAGACTCCGAAGAAGATCTCACCGGGCGATTCGCGAGCGGAGCACTCGGCGCCGTAGTGCAACTGGTGGTCGGCATCGCGGTGGGGATAGTAATGTTCCTCGCTCTGACCCCCCTGATGGTTTAAGGCTACGACGGATTCCTTCAACTTCGGGAGGCAGCGAGTGAGGCGCCTTGCATCTCGATGCACGCTGACCTTGATAGTTTTAGCTACCGCCGGTTTCATGTCCGCAGGCTGTGCATCGGAACAAGAAACCCAAGCGCCGGAGCCGTCGCAACAAACCTCGAAGAAGCGAGACTCGGAGAAGCCCCCACCCGCGCCGGAGCCCGAGAAGGCTCCGGCGAGCAAAGAGAAGCCAGCTGGTCGGGTGATCTCGTTGGCAAACGCGCCTGAGGGGTTGGCTGCCGATCCGGAGACCGGGCTCGTCGCGGTGAGTTTGCGCAAGCCCGCCGAGCTCGCGCTGGTCGACGGCGAGAGCGGGAAAATTTCACAGAGGGTGAATCTACCGGGATCGGCCCGGCATCTGGGTATCGTCGGCCCCGGCGGTCCGGTGCTCGTACCGGCGGAGAACGCCGATTCCCTCGTCCAAGTCGGTCTGCCGGACGGCGAGATCGTCTCGGAGACGCCGGTGGGCGATTTTCCGCACAATGTCGCCGCGACCAGTAGCGGTCGCATCGTAGTCGCCAACGAAAAAGCGACTACGGCCTCGATCATCGAAGACGGTCGTGGATTGGAGAAGATAGAGACTCCACTACAACCCGGAGGAGTTGCGGTTACGGCGAGCGATCTTATCGGAATAGTAGGCGTTCGGGGTCTGGTGATGGAGGTCTTCGAGGCGGATACCCTGAAGTCCGTGGGTACCGTGGACGCAGGTGAAGGCCCCACCCACGTCAAGGCCGGTCCCGAAAACCAATTCTACGTGACGGACACTCGGGGCGACGCGATCCTCATCTACGGAACAAGCCCGGAGTTGAAGCACGTCGGGCGCGTCACCCTCACCGGTTCGCCTTATGGCATAGCCGTAGATCTCAAGCGAGATGAACTTTGGGTCACCCTAACGGCCAAGCAGCAGGTTGTCCGGTTCGCGCTCGAAGGCGACTCGCTGCGTGAGATCTCCCGCTACACCACAGTCCCTCAGCCGAATACCGTCGCCGTCGACCCGGTCAGCGGTCGCGTCTTCATCGCCAGCAGATCCGAGGACCAACTACAGATCCTCGAACCGCAATGAACCAGACCCAAGCCCGGAGTTTTAACGCCATAAAGCCTGCGCTCGCCCTATACGCCCAACGTTTCCGGCAGTTGCGTCACGCTTTTCAGGATGAGGTCAGGTTGCGCAGGTAGCTTCGCTCCGGACGCATACCTGCCAGTCTCGACGAGAATTGCATGCAGGCCAGCGGCCTGGGCTCCAACGATGTCAAGCTCCGGGTCGTCCCCGACCATGGCAACCGTGCCGGGAGGTAAACTGATGTCTCGCAACGCAAGCTCAAAGAAGGCGCGTTCGGGCTTACCGACGGTGATGGCGCGTTTGCCGCTAGCGTACTCAAGGGCCGACACAAACGGCCCCGCGTCCAGGGCAAGCTCGCCGCCAGCTCTCTGCCAGTAGCGGTTCTTCGACAGAGCGATAAGCTCCGCGCCCGCCATCAGGTGCCGGAAAGCTGTGTCCAGGCGACCGTAGGTAAAGCCTTCACCCACGTTACCCACTAGCACGCAACCCGGAGAGTCTTGGGTTATCAGAACGCCTTCTAGATCTTCTAGGAGGTTTTCTTCGACCAGTGGGAAGCAACTCAGTCCCTCGACCTTCAGCTTCTGTGCCACGGCGGTGGCGGGAGTGAGGATCCAACCTTCACTCACAGCGAACCCGAGACTCTCCAGATGGCCGGAGATCATTCGCCGGGACATGTGAGTGGCGTTGGTCACGAAACGATATGCGACCCCAGCCCGGTCGAGGCGGTCCAATGCCTCGCGGGCACCCTCTACAGGACCATCGTTCGTGTACAAGGTTCCGTCCAGATCTATGAGTAGCCCAGCGACACGCATCGTCCAATGATACCCCGAGTCCTAACTTGCGGTGAACAACTTCGTCAACAGGTATGATCCGCGAGGCTCCACAAACTCTTCATGCTGTTAGTTTCTTACAACTTCCTAAAAGTGCCGTGTTTCGCTTGCATCGCGTATCACAAACGGTGTAGAGTGAGAATCCAACGGGAATGGGAAGGAGAGGCTTATGACTGAGTCGCAAGGGCACCAAGAGGGCCACGCCTGTCAGGGGCCGGGATACGCATCGCCCGAAGAGGCCATGAATGCGGAGCCCGAGAAGACACTGTACACCGTCGCCCTGTACGTCGGGACGGATATTGAGGAGCCGGACTATCTGGCGACGGTCGATGTAGACCCGGATTCCCCAACATACTCTCAGGTGGTTCACCGCACACCGATGCCGAACCTCGGGGATGAGTTGCACCACTTTGGATGGAATGCCTGTAGCTCCTGCCACGACGAAGAAGGTAAGGAGCGTCGCTACCTCGTGGTGCCGGGGCAGCGTTCCAGCCGCATCCACATCATAGACACCGCCGACGAGCGAGCACCCAAGCTCCACAAGATCGTAGAGCCCGAGGAGATCGTGGAGAAGACCAACCTCACCGCTCCTCACACCGTTCATTGTCTGGCCGACGGGCACGTCATGATCTCCATGCTCGGCGACAGCGAGGGTGAAGGGCCCGGTGGTTTCCTCTTGCTCGACGGGAACTTCGACGTCGTTGGACGTTGGGAGAACGACATGGAGGGCATGCGGTTCAACTACGACTTCTGGTATCAGCCGCGCCACAACATCATGGTCAGCAGCGAGTGGGCCGCCCCGAACACCTATCAGGGAGGCTTCGATCCCGCCGAGGTCGCCGATGGCAAGTACGGCACGCAGATCCACTTCTGGGACTGGGAAAAGCGAGAGATAGTGCGCACTGAAGACCTCGGTGAGGAAGGCATGATCCCGCTCGAAGTCCGCTTCCATCACGATCCTGAGAGTACGCACGGCTTCGTCGGCGCGGCTTTGAGCTCTAACGTGATCCACTGGAGCAAAGAGAATGGAAGCTACCAGTTGGAGAAAGTCGTGGATGTGCCTTCAGTAGAGCTAGAAGGCTTTCCGATGCCGCTGCCTGGACTGATCACGGATATCTTGATCTCGATGGACGACCGCTTCCTCTACTTCTCCAACTGGCTACACGGCGACCTCCGACAGTACGATATCAGCGATCCTTCCAACCCCCGTCTCTCCGGACAGGTCTGGTGCGGCGGCTTGCTCGGTAAGAGCGCCGAAGTAGCCGGACACAAGCTCGAAGGCGGGCCGCAGATGCTGCAACTCTCGCTCGACGGCAAACGGCTGTACGTCTCCAACTCGCTCTACAGCAGTTGGGACAACCAGTTCTACCCCGAGATAGCCGAAAAAGGCTCCTATATGCTCCAGATCGACTGCGACACAGAACAGGGCGGCATGAAGATCAACGAGAACTTCTACGTAGACTTCGGCAATGAGCCTGCCGGACCCGCCCGTGCTCACGAGATGCGCTATCCAGGCGGAGACGTAACCTCAGACATCTGGGTCTAACAGACTTACGAGGCGAGGCCGCGATTGGGCAAGCTTTTTTCGAGAGAGATCCTGCGCGAAAGCAGTGGCCGTTCAGGTAATCGGGATCGTTACGTCCAGCGCACGTTCGCACTGTCTCAGGACGTCCTTCTCGGTGGCGTAATGCTCATAGGTGATGGGAACGAAGCACTCTAGGCCAAAATCCATCAGGGAAGGTGAGTTCCCGCTGATGTTCAGAAGGGCCGCTAGCAAGCGCTCCTTCAATCTCGGGTGACGGTTCGAGCGAAGTACGATTGGTTGGATCGGGAACGGTCCCCAGGTTTCGATTACCCGCAGCCGCTCGCCAAGCTCCGGGTTGGACTGAAGCTTTATGCGTAGTACGTTGGAGTCTATGATGGCCGCGTCCACCGCGCCGCACACGATCATCTCCATGGATTTCAGGTGAGAGCCAGAACAGTACGTTCGGCTGAAGAACTCAAGATCCTCGCCCATCCGCGCCAGCTTCTTCAGCACGTTGTAGTAGCCGCTGAGGGAGCACGGGTCGTTGTAGGCCCATGAACCTCCCCGAAGGTCGAGGAACGACCTCGCAAGGCTGTCGCGACGCACTATGAGTTCGGAGAAGTAGACTGGTCGCCCCGGTGCTCGGGAGTCCCCGAATACCGGCGCTGCGAGAAGCAACTCCACCGGCGGCTCTTCCGGTTCGCGTAGCCAGAAAAACGCCGGTGAGCACATAAACCCAACGTCGGCCTCACCTTTGGAGAAGGGATCTGCGGACTCCCTCGTAGGACCCGATATCCGCGTCTCCATCGAAAGTGAGACCCGCTGGCCCAACTCCCGCCGTACACAATCCACGACCGCCTCGAAGAACGCTCGCGGTATTCCGGGCGAGAGATAGCTAATGAAGCGAAGCTCCTCAGGGTACTCTATCGTTCCTCGCCCGGACAGAATTTCCTCCGTTCCGCTATTGGGCCTCTGCGATCAGATCGAGTTTACGGGCCTGTTTCTCCGCGTAATCGTAGTCGCTGGCTTTGACTTTCTCGTAGGATTCGGCGCGCAGGAGGTCGAGGAGCTTCGGGTCTTCTATGCTGAGAAACGCATCGGTGAGCGCCTCCTCATCTTTGTCCGAGAGGGCGTCGCGCACGACCCAGGGGTAACCTTCTATCGGCTCAGACTCCTCTATCACTTTGACGGAGTCCTTCTCGATAGCTCCCTCGTCTTGCAGGTTGTAGAGAATTCTATCCTCCAAGCCACCGGCTGCGACCCGTCCGTTCGCCACCGCCTGAGCCGTCGTATCGTGGCCGCCGGTGTAGACGACTTCTCCCATATCCTTGCGGTAGTCGAGGCCCGCCGCGTCGAGCATGATCGACGGATAGAGCGAACCCGAGGTGGATGACACACTGCCAAAGGCGAAATCCTCGCCTTTCAGATCTTCGACCTTCTCTACGTCGCTATCCGCCGGGACGATGATGACGGAACGATACTTCGTGGTCCCGGTGCGGGGATTGACTTCGGTGAAGAGCGGATGAACGTCCGCACGTTGACGCGCCTGCACGTAAGTCAAGCCGCCGAAGTAGGCGAGATCCAGCTTCCCAGAGACCATCGCCTCAACCACGGCGTTGTAGGTCGTTGGGACCGAAAGCTCTACTTCGCGTCCTAGCTCTTCGTTGAGGTAGTCTTCCAGCGGCTGGTATTGCGCCTCGACTTCTTTGGGGTTTTCGTTCGGGATCAGACCAACCTGCAATGGCTCACCGCTGGAACCCGAATCGCCTCCTCCTCCACTATCGCCGCCTCCGCTACTACCACCGCAGCCAGCCAGCAAGAGTACGAGCGCCAAGATCGTCAAACGTTTGAGCATGAGATACAGGTCCTTTCTTCTTGAAGATTTTTAGTTTGTACGAGCACCGAATGTCTGTGGATCAGAGATCCATCGTCCCCATATCCCTTGTATGCTGCTTATAAGCGCAAATTACCACACGGAATTGCCACAAGCGATACGCAAATCTTACATAACGGTTAACAGCAATGTGATTGTCGTGCGGACTCTGAGACGACATTTAGCACTTAATCGCTTTATTGACGGGCGATTTCCACTGCGGTTTCTCCAGGCACTCAGCGTCGAATGCTCGCAGCGACGGTTTGCCCTAAGCGTTCTCGTACTTTATAGTCCATTATCAACTTACCTCGGGAAAGGGACAGCATGAATGGTATCGCGAAGATAGCACCCTTGCTCTGCTGCATTGCGTTTGGCTTGATCTCATGTACATCGGGAGGGCAGGACGCTCAGCAAGCGTCCGATGGCAAGTCCGAAAACTCGACTTCTTCCAAAAGCTCCACTACCCAAGAAGGCTCAGGCGAGGAGAGTACCCAAGCATCCGGTGCCACAGTCGAAGAGATGGAGAATACCGGCACGATCACCGGTCGAGCCACGGACAATAGTACGGGGGAGCCGGTCTCTGAAATATACATTGTGGTTGGCTGGCGGAATATGCAGCTAGC
>JBGTFQ010000008.1:0-3459 GCA_041747155.1 Rubrobacteraceae bacterium | reverse complement strand
CGAGCATCTCCGGCTCGTCGGCCAGCGCGGCCAGAGCATCCAGAAAGCGCGGTTCGAAGGTGCCGGGACCATCGGAGTTCTCAGCAGCCAACTCTCCAGCGCGTCCGAAGTACGCGAGTGCGCCAGCCACGGTCGCGGCGTCCGCGCCTCCGACAGTCGCGAAGCAGCCGATGGCGGCGGTGGAGGCGCAGCCACTCCCGACGATGCGACCCATGAGCCTGTGGCCGTTCTCGATGGCTAATAGCTTCTCACCGTCGCTTACGTAGTCGGTAGGGCCGGTGGCGGCGACGGTCGCGCCGAGGGCTCGGGCGGCTTTTACGACCGCTGTGCGAGCATCGCCGCCGATGCTCTCCACGCCGCGGACCTCAGCCTGCATACCGGCGAGAGTCGCGATCTCTCCGGCGTTACCGACGATAGCTGCGAAGTCTATCTCCGAGAGTAGACATTCGGGCATCTCGGTACGAAAGCTCGTGGCGCCTGCGCCGACGGGATCGAAGATCACGGGTATGTTTCGGCGGTTGGCTTCTTTTCCGGCTCGGATCATGGCTTCTATCCACTCAGGGTCCAGCGTTCCCATGTTGATGACGAGCGCGGAGGCGACCGCGGCCATCTCTTCTACTTCCTCGACCGCGTGGGCCATAACTGGCAACGCGCCCGTACACAGCGTCACGTTCGCTACCAGGTTCACCGTCACGTAGTTCGTCAGGTGATGTACCAGCGGCTTCTCCTCAGATATCTTCCGCAGGGTCTCCGGTGCGTTCATCGTTCGGTTCCTTTCAGTAGCTTTCCTAGGGCATGGACTGGCCCGGCGCCAGCCCCGATCTCCTCTAACCCATACTCGACGGCCTCGGATGCGACCGCCCGAGCCTTCCGAGCCGCCTCCTCGACCCCGAACTCCAGAGCCAGATGGCTCGCCAGAGCTGAAGAGTGCGTGCAGCCGGAGCCGTGGGCGGCGTTCTTGTCGTGGCGAGGACCGTCAATCCTCGTGAAACTCTTGCCGTCGTAGAGCAAGTCAGCACCGGATGCCGTGTGGCCGCCAGTGATGACGACCGCCCTCGGGCCGAGAGCATGCAGCGTCACGGCGCAGTCTTCGACGTGATCCTCATCCGGCGTCTCGCCGAGCAGTGCGAATGCCTCGTTAAAATTCGGGGTGATAACGGTCGCGAGTGGGAACAACTCGGTCTTATAGGTCTCGATAGCATCAGTCTCCAGCAAGACGGCACCGCTCTCGGCGACCATCACCGGGTCTATGACGAGTTTCGGGAGGCTCAAGCGTTCAATCGTCTGAGCAACGGCGGAGATGATACCGGCGTTGAATAGCATCCCGGTCTTTACAGCGTCCACGCCGATGTCTTCGGCGACGGCTTCGATCTGCTCTACAGCGACTTCCGGTGGTAGTGCGTGGATGCCCGTCACACCCACGGTATTCTGCGCGGTGGTCGCGACGATGGCGGTGGTTCCATACACTCCGCAGCGCAGAAAAGACTTCAAATCCGCCTGTACACCGGCTCCGGCCCCCGAGTCGCTGGTAGCTATGCTCAAGACACGTTTCAAGATCCCGCCTCCGGCAAGTACTCGTTGGTCATTACTTCGTCCACCTCTATCTTCTTTTTCAGAACATCGTTTTCGACGGCCCAGTCCACGTAGGTCTTCCACTCATCAGGGTTCTGGTATCCAATGCGCTCGGCCTCGAAGACCGGCACCGTGAGATTCAGGGTCTCGGTGGCTACTTCAGGATTCAATTCTTCGTTGGCTTTCAGGAGCGCGTCGCGGGCGGCTTCGGGACTATCGACGGCGTACTCGTGGCCTTTCACTAGGGCGCCGACAAAATCCCGAACGACCTGCGGGTTCTCTTCAGCGTAGCGGTCGCCGGTGGCGACGACCAGTTCGTTGTAGTTGGGGACGCCGACCTCGGGGAGCTTTATGACGTTCGTCTCGAAACCTTTTTCGGCTAGTTCCACAGCCTCGATGTTCCAGTAAGCGTCCACGACGGCATCCACGCGCCCGCTCGTGAGTGCCGGGCGTAGGTCGTATCCGACGTTGACCTTCTCGACGCTCTTGGGGTCTTCGCCTGCCTCTTCTAGCACGGTATCTATCACCGCAGTCCCGAAGGACTGACCAGCGTAGCCGATCTTCTTTCCGGCCAGGTCTTCGGGCTTAGTTATGTTGGCTTTCTTCAGGCTTATGATCGAGTTCAGCGGCTCTTGCATGATCGCCATGACCGATTGCACGGGGATGTCGCGGATGGCGGCGTTGGTCATCTCGTTCTCGTATGAGATGCCAAACTCGCTGCGCCCGGCGGCCACGAGTTGCAGGACGCTCGCCGGGTCGGAGGGCTGGCGAATCTTCACGTCGAGCCCTACGTCTTCGAAATATCCTTGTTCTTGCGCCGCGTAGATACCGGCGTGGTCCGCGTTGGGATACCAGTCGAGCGTTAGCGTTACTTTCTTTGCGCCGCCGCTGTCCTCCGAAGCCGCCCCACCGCACGAGACGAGCGCGGCCAGTACGGTAGACAAGAGAATTAGCATTGCGAGTTTCCTCAAGAAGATACCTCCCACAGTTGATGATGTACGGGCAAGATCAAACCGTGAGAACTTCAAGGTATGGATTCCAAGAGATTCACTCCCTTCCGGTGGGATTAACCACATCAGGTTCTAAGCGTCTCGGCCTTCGCCGACTCTCAGCCGTCCCCTGTCGGGACGACTCCGCCGTGTGTTTTGTATAGTAGTGATTCATGTATCTCGCCGCAAGGTCCAGGGGGCGAGGAGTCGTTGGGCAAGCGCGACGGTCAAAAAGAGGGTCACGCCCATCGCGGAGAGGAGGGCTATCGCCGCGAAGAGACGCGGAGTTTCGAACTGATTTTTGTCTTGGATCATAAGGAAGCCTAACCCTTCGCTCGACCCGACCCACTCCCCGATAACCGCCCCGACGACGCAGTACGTAACCGCGAGCCGCACCCCACCGAAGACGAACGGTAACGCCCCTGGCGCCTCGACCATAAAGAACGTCCTGAACTTCGAAGCCCCGAACGAGCGCATCAGGCGCAAGAGATCCGGATCCGTAGCCCGCAGGCCGTCGACCACGCCAACCGTGAGCGGGAAGAAACAGAACAGCACCACGACGAGCACTTTAGGCAGCACGCCGTACCCGAACCACGTGACGAGCACCGGCGCGACAGCGATAACCGGCAACGTCTGCGAGGCCACGAGCCACGGATACAACGACCGCTCCGCGAGCCCCGAGCGGCTTATAAGCACACCGGATAGAATTCCGGCCACCGCCGCCCCAGCGAAGCCCACTACGGCCTCCATCGCCGTCGGGACTGCGTGGAAGAGCAAGAGCTCTCTAGACTCCCAGAATGCCGATGAAATTTCTACGGGACCCGGCAGCAAGAACGCTGGAATCCCGAAGACTCGAACCCCGATCTCCCAGAGCACGAGCACGCCGAGAGCCAACACG
>JBGTFQ010000007.1:0-6340 GCA_041747155.1 Rubrobacteraceae bacterium | reverse complement strand
GGCCTACGAGGCCATCCAGGAGGGCAAACACGTCGTGATGCTCAACGCCGAGACTGACGCCACGGTCGGGGCGTTGCTCGCTAGAATGGCGAAGAGTGCCGGGGTTGTCTATACGGGTTCCGCCGGTGACGAGCCAGCCGCGATCCTGGAACTCTACGATTTCGCTCGCTCGATGGGCTTCGAAGTCGTAGCCGTCGGAAAAGGAAAAAACAATCCCCTCGACCAGACCGCCACCCCGGAGTCCGTCGCCGAAGAAGCCATCCGCAAGAACATGAACCCCAAAATGCTCGCCGCTTTCGTGGACGGCACCAAGACAATGGTCGAGATGGCGACGGTCGCGAACGCCATAGGCTTCGTCCCCGACATTCCCGGAATGCACGGCCCTGCCGAGACCGCCCCTAAGAAATTAGCGCAAGTGTTCAGTCTCGAAGAAGAGGGCGGCATCCTCTCCAAATACTCCACTGTGGACTACGTGCGCGGGGTCGCGCCGGGCGTGTTCGTCGTGGTCCGCTCCGACGGCGGGCCGGTGCGTGAGACCCTAGAGTACCTGGGGATGGGGGACGGCCCCAACCACGTCTTCTATCGTCCTTACCATCTTACAAGCCTTGAGACACCGCTCTCCGTGGCGCGGGCCGTCGTCTACGGCGAGCCGGACATAATCTCCAGGGAGCGACCGATGGCGGAGGTCGTGGCGGTTGCGAAGCGAGATCTCGAAGCCGGTGAGAAGCTTGGCGGTATCGGTGGCCCGGACTACTATGGGGTCGTCTATCCGGTCTCGGAGGCTTCGGGGATGTTGCCTCTGGGGCTGGCGGCAAGCGCCCGGACTACGAGGCCGGTGGTTAAGGGGAGCGTGGTTTCGTCGGCGGGGGTCGAGTTGCCGGAGGACTCCTTCGTGGCTAACTTGCGGCGGTTGCAAGATGCTGGGTTGGAGAGTTAGGAGGATGGAGTCGTGATCTCCCGCTACTCCGTAAACAATCGGGATCTCTCGGATGAGGACCACCTCATAATGAAGGTTCTCCGCCTCTACTACGAGCGACATTTCAATCAGGCCGAAGTGGCGAAGCGAATGGGCTTCTCCCGTCCGAAAGTCTCCCGGCTTATCTCCGAGGGCCACAGCCGAGGCTTCGTGAAGATCGAGATAGCCTCACCTACGGGAGACTTCGCGCCGCTGGAGATCGCCCTGGAGGATCGATATGGTATCGGGGAAGTCCGTATCTCCGCCACGGCGGAAGAAGGCCGTAGCACGGAATTGGCGGTAGGCGGTCTTACCGCAGCGTGTCTGGCTCGGGTCTGTGGGCCTGGAAGCACGCTTGGAGTCTCCTGGGGAACGACAGTCCGCGCCCTCGTCGAGGCTGTGCCGCGATTGGCGTTCAAGTGCGACCGGGTGGTGCCGCTGGTGGGCAGCATCGGTCGGGCCGAGACGGTACTTCACTCCAACCGGGCGTGCCTGAATCTTGCGGCCAAGCTCGGCGTCGAAGCCCTGAACCTCGACGCTCCCGCCATAGCCCGCTCCGCGAGCAGCCGCGAAGAGTTGATGGAGACACCCGGCATCGAGGACACGCTGAAGGCAGCAGTCTCCTGCGACGTGGCCGTAGTGGGTATCGGGGGGATACTGCCAACCTCGACCATAATCCACGCGGGCTTCTTCGACTCCGATGAATTCTTGAGTCTCTCAGAGCAGGGGGCCGTTGGTGACGTGTGTTTCCACTTTCTGGATTCGTTTGGAAACCCTTGTTTGCCGGAGGTCTCCGAGCGAGTTGTTGGAATTACGTTGGAACAAATTCGAGATGTGCCGGAGGTGATCGGGATAGCCACTGGTGCGGAGAAAGCCGCCGGCGTGGCTGCCGTTTTGGCAGGTGGATACGTGAATCGACTAGTCTGCGACCAGAGCCTCGCACAAGCACTGTTGGAGATATAAGACAACCAAAGGAGTCCCAAATTGCCTAGCACCGAGGATCGCATAGAACTACTAAGGAAGATGCTCTTGAGTCGCTACTTTGACGAGAAAGTGAACGACCTCTATGCCGAGGGCCAGGTCCACGGCACGGCCCACTTCTACGTCGGCCAGGAATCCGTCGCGGTAGGGGCCATCTCTGCCTTGAAGAAGGGCGACGTAATAACCTCCACCCACCGGGGTCACGGCCACGCGATAGCCTTCGGCCTGGATGTGGACCGCATGGCCGCCGAGCTTTTGGGACAGGCAACGGGCTACTGTCACGGCAAGGGTGGCTCCATGCACATTGCTGATGTGAAGGCTGGGATGCTCGGTGCGAACGGCATCGTCGGAGGGAGCATGGGCATCGTGTGCGGAGCAGGCTGGGCCTTCAAGCGGCGCGGCCAGGATCACGCCGCGCTGTGCTTCTTCGGCGAGGGGGCGGCAAACGAAGGCATCTTCCACGAGACGTTGAACATGGCCGCCATCTGGAAACTGCCCGTCGTTTTTGTCTGCGAGAACAACCAATACGGCATGTCCATGAACGTCAAGAAGGCCACCGCTGTCGAGAACATCTCCGACCGAGCCGCCGCTTACGGTATGCCGGGGGTCACGGTGGCGGGCTCGGATCTCGACGAAGTCAACGAAGCTACTCTGGCGGCTCTGGAGCGGGCGCGGGCGGGCGAGGGGCCGACGCTTTTAGAGGCGATCACATACCGTTATCTCGGACATTCCAAGAGTGACGCCAACCTCTATCGCACGCGAGAGGAGATCTCCTCCTGGCGCAAGAAGGATCCCATCGAACGCTTCGCCGCAGTTCTGGAAGGCGAAGGTTCGCTCCAAGAAGGCGAATGGCAGCAACTGGACGAGCAGGTCAAAGAGCAGATAGAAGAAGCCTTCGAGAGAGCCGAGCGTGAACCGGACCCGGAGCCCGAGTCCGCATTGGAGGATGTATATGCCTAGAGAAGCGGAGATCACGTACCGCGAGGCCGTCCGCGAGGCGATGGTCGGGTCCATGCGCGAGAACGAAGAGGTCTTTCTCATGGGCGAGGATGTGGGCGTGTACGGTGGTGCTTTCGGCGTTAGCCGGGGCATGGTCGAGGAGTTTGGCGAGGATCGCGTGGTGGATACCCCGATCTCAGAGGCTGGATATGTCGGGCTTTGTACGGGGGCCGCGCTTATGGGGATGCGTCCTATAGCAGAGTTGCAGTTCTCGGACTTCATCACGCATTGCATGGATCAGCTAGTCAACCAGGCCGCCAAGATCCGGTACATGTTCGGTGGCGAGGGCCGCGTCCCGATGGTCGTCCGAACCCCCGGAGGCGCAGGGACCGGAGCCGCCGCCCAGCACTCTCAATCCCTCGAAGCTTGGTTTGTCCACGTTCCTGGTCTGAAAGTAGTCATGCCCTCGACCCCCTACGACGCTAAAGGTATGCTCCTTTCGGCCATAGACGACGACAACACGGTCCTCTTCTACGAGCACAAACTTCTCTACAACAAAAAAGGCGAAGTTCCCGAAGAGCCGTACCGCGTGCCGCTGGGTGAGGCGAACATCAGCCGCGAAGGTGAAGATGTAACGATAGCCACCGCCGGTCTGATGCACCACTACGTCCTCGAAGCTGCGGAGGCACTCTCGGATACGGGTGTCGAAGTCGAAGTTATCGACCTTCGCACGCTCTCGCCGATGGACGATGGGGCGATCCAGCGTTCCGTAGAGAAGACCGGCAAGCTGGTTGTCGTCGAAGAAGATGTAAAGACCGCAGGGTGGGGAGCCGAAGTCGTATCGCGGATCGTGGAAGGACCGAGTTTCTACGCGCTGGACCGCGCACCCGCCCGAGTTGCCGGAGCCGACGTGCCGATACCGTACAATCGCGCCCTCGAAGCCCACGTACGGCCCACGCCCGAGAAGGTTGTGGAAGCCGTACACGCGCTGTTGGACGCTCGCGCCGGAGTCTACGCCTGATGGCTGCTGAGCTGAAGGTCCCCAAACTCGGCATGGATATGGAGGAAGCCGAGATCGTGCGTTGGATCGTCGAGGAAGGAGCCGAGGTCGAGAAAGGCGACCCCGTCCTCGAAATAGACACCGATAAAGTGGCCTACGAGATCGAGGCGAACGCCGCCGGAACTATCCGCAGCCTCAAAGGGGCTGCCGGAGAGAAGATAAAAGTCGGCGCGACCCTCGCCTACATCGCATCTCCCGGAGAAGACTGGCAAGAACCCGAAGCTACGGAGAACGAAAGCGGATCAAACGGCACTGGTGAGGTAGCAAATCAGGATCCACCATCCTCGGTAGCGGAAAAATCGCCGGAAACCGAACGTAGAAACGGTCGAAAAGTCCGGGCTTCACCGGCGGCGCGGCGAGCAGCGGCGGACCGGGATCTTGTGCTTGAGTCCATCACCGGTTCTGGTCCCGCAGGACGCATCTACCTCTCCGACGTACTTGAGGCTGATGTTCGGCAAGATCCTGTGCAAGATGCGCCGTTTGAAGCTTCGTCTCCGGGAGGGAGTTTTCGGGAGAAGTTGTCGCTGGTTCGGCGGGTTGGGGCCGAGCGGACGGCCAAGAGCTTCGCGGAGGTGCCGCATTTCTATCTGAATCGGGATTTGGCGGTGGATCGACTGCTGGATCTCCGGGAGCGCCTCGCTTCTAAGATGGATCCATCACCTTCTCTGACAGAGCTTCTGGCTCTAGCTATTGCTCGAACCCTCAAGGATCATCCGCGGCTCAACTCCTCATACATCGAGGGTGGTGAGATCGAGATTCACCCTCACGTCAACCTCGGTATAGCGGCTTCGACGGATGAGGGGCTTCTGGTTCCGGTCCTCAAGAATGCGGAGGAGTTGTCGCTGCGGGAGTTAGTACCAGCGGTAAAAGACCTTGTGCGCCGGACGCGGGCGAGCGAGCTAGAGAGTGACGAACTCTCAGGAGGAACTTTCACTATCTCCAACCTCGGGATGATGGGTGTGGATAACTTCGACGCGATCATCAACGCGCCCCAGGCCGCGATTCTGGCCCTTGGGCGGACGCGAATCGTGCCGGAGTGGCGCGAGGGCGAATGGTTGCCTCAGCGTGTGATCTCCGCGACGCTCTCAGTGGATCATCGGGTTGCCGACGGCGCGGACGGCGCAAGATTCTTGGAGGATTTGCAAACGGCGCTCTCGGACTGGGAGATACTGCTTTGAGCCAAAGGTTGAACGAACGGCGGGTTGTAAGATCGGGTACACTCACTGTAGATCGTCTGTCGAGGATGGAGCCGGGTCTGACGTTGTGAAAGGGGAAACGTGAAGGTCGAAACGGATGCCATACTTGTTTGTTCGAGTTGCGGGGTTGAGGGCGAGCACGAGCTTCTGTACCTCTCCGATCATCTGCGTGCCAGCCGCTGCGCTAACTGCGGCGCGTCCCGGCATTTCTCCAGTCACGTCTATGCCGAGTACGCCCAGGATCTCGCGGAGCGTACCGTTGGCCTCCCAAGAAAGCTAGCTGGGGAGGTATTCAAAAGCCCGACCTGGATCGTGACTTGGCCCGTGAAAGCCGTACGCAAGCCTTTCTCGGTACTCCGGGAGATAGGGCAAGTGACGGCCATCGAGCACCGCGACCGTCTACCGAAGATCCTACGCCGCAAAAACGCCGCCTGCTAGAGACTCTAGCTAGGGTCAGCGACTAGCGCTTCTTCTACCGCCGCCAAAATCTCGGCTTCATCCGCAAGTCGACCCACACCCGGCACCTCCTCCGTCGAGGCCATTAGTCCTTCCGACGGACCCACGAAACGGTGGCCCCAGCTTTTTAGAGTTTCGATGTTTCGGACAGTGGCTGGGTTTGACCACATCTCGGGGTTCATGGCCGGAGCCCAGAGTATGTTTTTCGCACCGGCGAGGATCGTGGCTGAGACTAGGTCGTCGCCGAGGCCGATAGCCGTTCGGGCCATCGAGTCGGCGGTGGCGGGGGCTACTAGCATGAGATCCGCCCAGCGGGCTAGGGCGACGTGTTCGACTCTGCCAGAGCTTTCCCACCAGGTTTCATCCGTGTGGATCGGCGTACCGGTCGCTATAGCCAGGGTCTCTTCCGGGATGAATCGGAAGGCGGCGGGTGTGGCGGCTGTTTTTAGAGTGTAGTTGGACTCTCTGAGGCGTCGGATCACACCGGGAGATTTATATGCGGCTATGCCACCCGTTACGCAAACTAGAATATTCGAGGCATTATCCACGCTGCCTAGTATATCGGGAGAAAAGCTCCAAGATAGGGGGCGGAAATCCGGACTGAGATGGTAGTATACGTGCCCCGGCTGGCGCGGCGATGCGGCGAGGCTCGACGCGCCGGAGCCGGGGACTAGAGAGAAGAGCGTATGAACCGAACAGACAACGACACAGGCGCGGTGGATCGTGGTTAGCAAGACACACGGCCTGCGCTGG
>JBGTFQ010000006.1:0-29967 GCA_041747155.1 Rubrobacteraceae bacterium | reverse complement strand
CGATTGATCTGCGCCCCATTCTCCGATTCAAAATCATCCTCACGGGCGGGCCATACCCGGACTATCGGAAGCCCGGAAGCTACGAAATTTCCCTGGGCCAGCGGGATCTCGACAAGCGATGTCCGTTCGTCGACTATCGCTTCGAGGACCGCCTCCACATTCAAATATTGCACATATCCATAATCTTTGGCTCGAACCACTGACGGCTCATGGGACAGAGTGTCCGACCACTGTGGATTGTCGAACGGGTTGCCGATCTCTTCAGAGGAGTCATCTTCGTAGTCGTTCAGGGTCGAGATCACACCTAGCACATCCCCGTGGGCCATCTGAACGATGGTCGAAGACTGAATAAGCTGCGTTATGTGGTCTATAAAGTAAATGAGCAGACCGACGCACACCAAAGCCAGAATTATCGCCACTGCAACGGAGATAGTAGGGTTGAAGCTGGAATTTTGACCGTCTGCAATAGAGACCAGTCGCAGCACGATCAGGGAATACACGAAGGTTCCGATGTAGACCCCGAGCACGATCTGCAACCCTCGATTCGCTACGAAACTCGGCAGCAATCGCGGCGAGTACTGCCCGGACGCGAGTGTTAGAGCAACGATGCTCAGGGAAAACACGGTCGCTATAACGGTTATAAGGCTCCCGGAGATAGCGGAAAGTACCGATCCAGCACCTTCCGATCCGCCGGAGATTATGGTTGGCAGACGGTCCAGAGACCCCTGAAAGATTCGGTCGAGGGGTTGGGTGATACCTGAGAGAACAACGCCGCCCAGCGTCAACAACGCCGGTATAAACCAGAAGCTGGAAGTTACGCTATCCCATAGAGTCGCCAGTCTTCCACGGCTCGCACTCTCATTACCGTTAGTCATTCCGGGGAGTCTAGCAGACCGAGCCGCCCGCGCAGATACTTTCCGAACCCACCTTGCGCCGGTCACCGTCTGATACGATTGCTCGACTATGCACCAGCAATTCACCATTCGACTGACTAAATCGGGGGACGACCCCATCGTGGCGGGCCTCGTTGTCGAGGGTTTTCTGGACAAGTTTCGACCCGTATTTGGCGGTCGCATGGATGCCTCCGTAAAGATCATGGAGAAGTGGATCCAACTAGAACACGTCTCCGGGGGCGTGCAAACCCTCGTGGCGGAATCAGCCTCGGATATAGTAGCCAGCGTGGGCATCCGCACCTCCGAATCCCGCGAGGATGTGATGGCACGAGGACTCTGGCGAACACTTACCAAACACCTCGGTATGCCGCGCGCTCTCTGGGCGACGACGCTACTCTCATACCCGCGCTATACAGCTCCGGCTTCGGAAGCCTACATAGAGCGGCTCGTAGTAACTCCAGAATCCCAGGGTTTGGGCCTCGGAAAAAGCCTCCTCTCAGCCGCCGAAATGCTAGGTCGCGACGCCGGTAAAGAGACCGTCGGTCTTCACGTCAGTGGGATCAACGTGGCCGCGCTCAAACTCTACGAATCAGCCGGATACGAGGAAGTATACCGTCAACGGTCGCGCATGACGGGATACTTCCTGGATATAAAAGAGTGGATCTACCTCCGCAAAACTCTGTGAGAATGTGAAGCTTGTCAGACGATTAGCTTGATCAAGGCCGGGGCTGCTCCGGCGGGTCATCTGGTTCGTCGTCCTCAAGCGGGGGTCGCTCGGTGCGATCCGGGTTCGTGTCCCTCCGCCTAGAACTCGACGGGTTCTCGCGGCGACTGCTGGACCACTCGAAGAGGTCGTCGGGTAGCTCGGGGATAAACCCCCCACCCAATGATCCCCGCTCGAACGGCTCACGCTCGCCTCGTGTGGAACCGTTCTCGAAATCTTCAGAGTCTAAATCTGAAGATCGATCATCGTTTGACTCTTCCGGAGCATCGTCCCGAACGTACTCGCCACGCCGCTTGTGACGAACTACCGGTGCATCGTCTTCTTCGAGTGAGGAGGATAGGTCTCTGGTCTCGTCTTCATTCTCGGGCGGTTGCGGATCAAACGATCGGCTCCGTCGGATAGTCCGTGACTCGTAGTCCGGCTCCCCTATCGGTTCTTCTCTCGGCTCCTTTACAGGCCCTCTCAGGGGCTGCTCGTCGGTGATGGGCTCCTGCTCGTCGCGGGCTTCCCGCCAGACAGGCTCATCCTCGAACTCATTCCGATCCCCAGTATCGCGATCCATGCGCTGAACAGATATCCGCTCGTCATCGTCAAATTCCTCGTCTCGATGCTCTTCGTCCCGGTGATCTTCTTCGGCGTACTCTTCTTCGGCGTGTTCGTCGTCTTCGGGGGCTGGGCGTTCGATGAGATCCAGGTATCTAGCATCGCCGGTTAGGAAAGCGAGAACGTGGGCGTTGAATTCGCTCGGGCGTTCGAGCATTGGGAGATGACCGCATTGTTCGATCAGTGCTACTTCGGCTTTATCGGCTATGCCAGACCATGTCCCGACTGATTGAGGGTCTACTATCTGGTCCTCTTCTCCGGCTATAAGGAACATTGGACCTTTCAGTATGCGGGCTTGCCGAGCTAGACGACCGCCGGAGATCTCACGCCGCGTCGTATTGAGACTGGACCGAACAGCGGCGGGCGTAGACTGCGCTGCGTCTTCTACTACGTCCTCTGGAAGGTCTTCGGGCTCGGAGACAAAGGACTTCATCCACATCTCCCGCACGGGCCGGACTGAGCGGCCAAGGGCGTAGAACAATGGTCCTACGACCGGAAGCGTAGCGAGCCACAGGGGGGTTGGAAGGTCGATCTGCTCTTCGTTAGCAGGTACGGCTACTAGGATTAGATTGCCAACAACATCCGGGTGGTCCGCCGCGAGCTTTACGGCCATGTTTCCGCCGAGGTCGTGAGCGACGACGCTGGTGCGCGTGAGGCCAAAGTGGGCGCAGAAAGCGTACAGCAATCGACTACCGTTGCGGACTCCGTAGCCGGAGAGCGGTTTATCCGACTCCCCGAAACCTGTGAGGTCCAGGCTGTAGACGGTGAAGCGTTGGGCCAGTCGTCCTTCGAGGCTATCCCAGACGCCGGATGATGACAACCACCCATGAACCAGAAGAACGGGTGGTCCACCGCCGATGACCCGGTAGCGGATCCAGACCCCATCAAGCTCAAGATACTCGGTGTCCCGAGCACTTTCGACCTCGACGGACTGCCTTCCAAGAGCGACGGAAGCCGCCAATAGAATGCCCACGATCAACAACAGAATAATAAGAAAAGTAATCATGATCTCAATAATATCCTACCTGGACGTCGCTATCACGCCCTCGAAAGACCGACGGATTGGCTCAGGAGCCCCACCGGCTTCCGACGATCCGACGAATAACGAACGAGGCGGCCACGGTCGAAGCCAGTGAGAAGCTTGCCTTTATCATGGCTTCCTTCACGTCGTCCTTCACTCCCCGGACTTCAGGCTCGACTATTAGCCTATCGGCCAGTTTGCTCGCCAGGAAATACGCTATTACGCTGGAGAGAATCGTGATGAGCCTCTTCTGCATTTCGTCGTCCATCGCGGCTACTCCTTCTGTCGGTGTACGATGTTCATGCGGACCATTCTCGAACCGCACGAACATTGTACCCATTCACCGTCGATGTATCCGACACAGAGCTCTAGTACGCGCCCAAACGTTCCTTTTCGTAGAGTTGATCCAATTGCGAACGAAGAACCAACCGGGTGCGCGCATCCTCGCAGTAGCACTCGATGCAGAAGATCACCTCTTCCCGTCGACCGGGGTGCAGGTCTTGGTCCATCATGAAATCGAGCAACTCGCGGTAGCCGTCGCCGACTTGATCCACGAACTCCGCGAACGAGATGCCGCCCGAGATCAAACGCTCACACGCTTCGCATGGTTCCAGTCTTCCCAGACGTCTGTTGGTATGCCTTACTATGAGCCCCGGAGCGATCTCCGTGGTCTCTAATAACTCTTCCGTCACATTGGCCCCTTTCTAGCCTCGTGATGAACTCTTGTTCTTTCCCCTTTCGCCCATCAGAAGCTCCCCAGCTTCTAACAGTCCATAGAGTGTACGGAAAAGCACGTATTTTGTAAAGTCTGGATCGTCGTGATCTTGGATTCCGCCGGATTTGGGTAACGTATACTCGACCTCAGATCACGTCGAAAGGAGCAGGATGGACCGTAACAGCAAACGAACCGCCAAGATCGTCGTCGTAGGCGCGGGCTTTGCGGGTGCGTCGCTTATCCGTAATCTGCCATTCTCTCTCAGAGGTGAGACACTTCTGATCGACCGCACTTCACACTTTCCTTTTATTCCTCTAGCACATGAAGTCGCCGTAGGTCGCGTACACCCGGACAGCGTCTCATCACCCATCGTACCTCTCTGCAAAGGAAAATGCGCGTTTCTGCAAGCCGAAGTCCAGAGCGTCGATACAGAAAACAAGATACTTCAGACGACTAGCGGCGAAGTTCACTACGAGTACCTGATCCTAACCGCCGGTAGCATCGCGACTCCGCCACCCAAACCCCTGAAGGATCACCTTCAAAATTTCTGGAGCATCGACGATGCACTAACAATCCGCTCGGAACTAAACAAAGCCTGGACGAACGCCACCTCTCGTTCCGGCAAACCATCGCCCGGCACCCTCACCGTGGCGATAGTCGGCGGCGGTGCGACGGGCGTGGAACTCGCGGGCGAAGTCGCGGCGCTCTTTGATTACCTTAGAAAACGGACACCTCGACGACCTTCCGAGTCGCCCCGGATCGTACTTCTGGAAGCCTCAGATCGCTTGATGGGATGGCTTGATCCATACTTCGACACCGTGGCTCAAAAAACACTCTCGGACCTCGGTGTGGAAGTCCGGCTTAACTCCGAGGTGGAGCAAGCAACAGAGACAGAACTAACAACGAATGGCGAGCAGTTGACCGCCGGTATAAGGATTTGGGCGGCGGGAGTTCAGGCCGCACCACTCATTCGCGAGTTGCCTGGCGAGCACGAGGCTTCCGGGAGAGCTTTCGTGGACGAACACCTCACGATGCCAGATCACCCCAACATCTACGTGATCGGCGACGGCGGCGCGTACACTCACGAGAAGCTTGGCGTACTGCCTCCAACCGCTTCGGTCGCCGTGCAGCAGGGTCCGTGGGTGGCGCGGGATCTCCAACGTCGAACTCGTGGCGCGAGCAGTCGTCGGGGTCGTCCCCCCTTTCGGTACTTTGATCGGGGTTACGTCGTCAGCCTCGGCCCCGAGAGCGCGGTAGCCGATGCGGTGGGCCTCAAACTTCGCGGTCCAGCTGCTCAAGCACTCTACCGAAGCATCTTCCTCTACTACATGAAGAGCCGCCGCGACCGACTTCTAACCGGAGCCGACTGGGCTATGGAGCGCACTCTAGGCCGTGTGGGATTCGGAAGCGTCGGCGAAAAGTCAGAGTCGGCCTGATCTGGATCTACCGGCGGAGCCTACCGCCAAGTGCCGCTCGACTATCCCTGGAACATCTTCCGCACGCACGTGTGTATATACGATGTCTTCTGGAAAGATGAAAACAATCGGCCCTTCGTCGTGGCGGCGGATGCAGGCGTTTTGGAGTACGGTTGACGAGGAGAGTCCTTGGCGCTCCACTTCATCTTTGAAGGCGTCGAGGAGTGCGCCGCCACCTTTAGCTCCACAGCGTCCTTCGCCAGAGGTAGCGCAGACAAAGATTTTCGACATGCTCTCCACGAGTGTATTTTAGAGCCTTTCTCAAACAGAGCGCTCCGTTGGATTGTAGAGCATCTCAGCTCGTCAGCCAGTTGACTATTCAGGCTTTTCCAATGTGCTAGCGGCTGAAGGCTACCAGCCGTTAGCTAGAGAATCAGAAGGCTTGCGGGCCAATCATGCTGACCTCCGACTGCTGTCCAATACGCCGGGCCGAGCCGCTCTTCTTTCCGGCTTCGGCAACGGCTTCGGCAACGGCGGGGGCTACTCGTTCGTCGAAGACGCTTGGGATTATGTAGTCCTCGACCAGTTCCTCTTCGGGGATCGCGGCAGCCATAGCTTCGGCAGCGGCGAGCTTCATCGGTTCGTCGATCTCGCGGGCTCGGATATCCAGGGCTCCTCGGAAGATACCGGGGAAGCAGAGAACGTTGTTGATCTGGTTCGGGTAGTCGCTTCGACCGGTCGCCATTATACGAACCTTGCCCATCGCGATCTCCGGGTGTATCTCAGGCTCGGGATTCGCCATCGCGAATACTATGGGATCTTTGGCCATGAGATCCAGATGCTCGACCTTTAGTACCCCAGGGGCCGATACGCCCACGAAGAGATCCGCACCTGTGACACCTGCGGCGAGATCCCCGGAACGGCCTTCTGGGTTAGTGTTCTCGGCGAACCAGCCGTTGGAGGTGTCGGTCTGTTCGCGGCCTTGGTGGACGATACCGTGGATGTCCACGCCGATCAGATCCCGTACCCCAGCAGCCATGATGATCTTGGCGCACGCCACACCCGCCGCCCCAACGCCGCAGATCACCACGCGCAGATCCTCCATGTTCTTCCCCACAACCTTGAGCGCGTTGATAAGTGAAGCGAGCACGACTACCGCAGTCCCGTGCTGATCGTCGTGGAAGACGGGAATTTCAAGCTCTTCCTTCAGGCGCCGCTCGACCTCGAAGCATCGGGGGGCGGAGATATCTTCGAGGTTTATACCGCCGAATCCCGGCGCGATCCGTTTTACGGTCTCCACGATCTCATCGGTGTCGGTCGTATCTAGGCAGATCGGGAAAGCGTCGACATCGGCGAACTGCTTGAAGAGCGCGGCCTTCCCCTCCATAACGGGCATCGCAGCCTCCGGCCCGATATCTCCGAGCCCCAGTACAGCCGTCCCGTCGGTCACCACGGCGACGGTGTTCCGTTTTATGGTGAGGTTGAAGGCCCGTTCGGGGTCTTCGGCGATGGCCCGACAGACACGAGCCACACCCGGCGTATACACCATCGAGAGGTCGTCGCGGGTCCGGATCTGCTGTTTGGAACGAATCTCGATCTTGCCGCCGAGGTGCATGAGAAACGTCCGGTCGGAGACGTTTATTACACGAGTGTCCGGAAGTTCCTCTACAGCGTCGACGATCTTGCGCCCGTGCTCAGAGTTCCGGCTGTTGACGGTGATGTCCCGGATCGTGAGCCCATCCCGCATACGCACGATATCGACCGCGCCTACAAGACCCCCGGCCTCCCCAACTGACATCAGGATGCTGCCAAGAGCACCGCTAGCGTGAGGAAACTCTACCCTCAAGGTCATGCTGTAACTGGCACTCGGTATATTCTCCACGTTGCTTACCTCTCCCGTAATGATTTTCGCCGAACCCTACTCCCAACAGCGGGCATTCTATGCCAGCAATGGCTCGGGGTAAACCATAGCGTCGCCAAGTTTCTAAACAGGCAAGTAATCTGGCGTTTCCGGTAAATCCCCGCCCGGTAACGCCTCCGCTCGCGCAACGAACCACCGAGCGAGAGGTGTGCCATCCCCGGCCTTCTGGGCAGCCTGGGCAAGCCCCGCACGCAATTCGTGCAGCAGCAAAGGTCGCTCGCCATAAGAGACCAATTCCATCTCTGTGGCGACCGCAGCATCTACAAAGGTTCCCCAAGATTGAGAGGCTGCAACATCGGCGTTTGGGGGCGGAGAAGCGTAAGCCATCCGTATTTCTTCTGGGAAGCGCACGCTCGACAGCGTCGCCGCTCGTTCCGCATCAGGCTCGGGGAGTCCGTCTTCTTCGAGGTATTTACGTGCGGCGAACAATAGTAGCCGTGATGGGATAGTTCGCTTGGCCCAAGAACCTTCGACCTTCGACCAGTCGACAAAAGAGCCGCCATAGAGACGTTCGAGATCCATACTCCGGTTATATCACCACGACGCAAACTCTCGAAACGTCATGCAAAAACGCTAGTCAGCCGGTTCACATTTCGGCTTTCAAGTTTTTTGCTGAATTGCCGAGAGCCACCGCAGGCAGCGTGATGTGTCGCTAGTGCGTTGCTCTAAAAGCCGTCGGTAGTCTCTTCTGTGGAAGTGGCGTCGGCGGTATCGACGCTGCCGCCGGGAAATTCTCGCGAGCCGCGACCGCGCCGCCCTTCGGCCAGTCTTCCGCCATCGGGCTCGGAGAAATCTAGGACGGGATCTCCGTCAGTAACCCGAGTCATATAGGAGGACCAGAGATCCAGGGGTAAGTTCTCTCCGCTGACAGCTTCGAGCCCATGCACGCCCTCCATGGAACGTCGGGCATCCGGGAAACCAACCCACACCGCTGTCGAGAGTCGGGGCGTGAAGCCGACGTACCAGGCATCAGCGTAGTCGTCGGTAGTCCCAGTCTTGCCCGCAGAAGGACGTCCGATCTCTTTGTCCAAGTCGTGGAAACGACTGGCCGTGCCTTCCTCGACGACTCCGCGAAGCACGTCCGCTGCCAGTGCGGCCTGATTCCCTGACAAAACCCGACGACCCAATACCTGATGGTCGTAGGTCGTCTCGGATTCTCCGTAATCGATCCGGTCGACGCGCTCGACGGCGAAGGCTTGCCGGTGAACCCCACTCCCCGCGAACGTCCCGTAGGAAGATGCCATTTCGAGCGGACTGACTCCCGTACCGAGGCCACCGATAGCAGTGGATGGATAAGGGTCCAACGGCGAAGTTATGCCCATCGCCTGAGACGTTCCAACGACGTTTTCGAGTCCGATATCCAAGGCAAGCTGCACGAACACGGTATTGTCCGATTCGGCGAGGGCTTCGCGAATAGTGATAGGTCCACGTTCTATAAAATCGTAGTTGCTGATGGTGAAATCTTCCTCCTGAAAGCGGATGTTCAGATCTTCCGACACATATGTTGTCTCTGGGGAGACATCCTTCTTTATCGCGGTAGCGAGGACCATAGCCTTGAACGCGCTACCCGGCTGACGGCGGGCATCCAGAGCGAGGTTGAATCCCTCATACTGACCGGCTAGAACCCGGATCGCACCACTCTGCGGCTCTACGCTAACTATGGACGCCGCCGGGTCTCCGGGCAAGGACAGCTCGGTCTCGGTCTCTTCGACGGCTTGGCGCAGCATCTCGGGGTCTACGGTCGTCTCAACACGAAGACCTCCTTTTTCGAAAGCGTCCGGACCAAGTTCCGCCTCCACTTCGCGCCGGACCTTGTCTAGAAAGGGCTCGTAGATCGGGTCGTCCGATGTAGTGGAGGAGTCGAACCTCAATGGCTCACCCTGGGACCGTAGCCGCTCACGGGTCGAGATCATGCCCTGGCCCTCCATCAGACGCAGGACTTCATTTCGCCGGTCCTCGGCCCGCTGCGAACCACCCAACTCGTCCTGAAACTCCGCATTTGGCGCATAGGTCGAGGGAGCCCGCAAAAACCCGGCGAGGGTCGCAGCTTCCGTGATCGAGAGTTCCTTCGCGCTCTTCCCAAAGTATCTTTGAGCGGCCATCTCAGCACCGTACGCGCCATCGCCAAAGTACACGGTGTTGAGGTAGGCGGTCAGGATCTCCTTCTTCGTGTGGCGGCGTTCGTAGGAGAAAGCGAGCGAGGACTGCTTGAAACGCCGCCAAAACGAAGCGTTGGCCCGCTCGTTCTCGGCCACGTAGAGGTTCTTCATCAACTGCTCGGTTATCGTGGAGCCACCCTCCAGTATCTCCCACGCCGACAAGTCCGCGTAGGCCGCCCGAGCCAATCCCTCGCCATCGACTCCGGCGTGGTCGTAGAACCGCTTGTCCTCCACCGCGACGATAGCTTTGGGGAGATATTCGCCCAGCCCCTCGAAGTCTACGGTCTCGCGATTCTCGCTCCCCTGGACAAGGGAAATCTCCTTGCCGTTCCGATCGTAGACGTGCGAATTCTGGGCTAAATCTGGATAACGCTTCTGAAGTTGCTCTTCGTAATCCCGGACGGTAAAGAAGTAGAGTCCCGTAATGGTCGCCGCGACCGTTACGAGCGTGAGCAGCGTCATGACGAACAAGAACCGCAAGGTTCGGGACACGAGTCCTCTTCGGCGCCGTTTGGGCCGCTTTTTAACGCTGCCGGTGTCGAAGAGAGTGCTCACTATATCGGGCGTGAGTCTACCGTAGAAGTGGCATTGATACGGCTTTGCACAATATAAACACCGCTACGCATCGCGTCTCCCCCGCATCTGGTGCATGTTTCGAGATACCGGATGCTTACAGTGATACGATGCTTCTCATGTCGGATATTTTTTGCACGGCGCGACGTATTGGGGACTTCGAGAGCAGAACCGAGGAGTATGAGTTGACGTTCTTCGTGGATTCTTCGGAGAAACGTTCTCTGGAAGTCAAATATCAGGCCGCCCGAGCATTCGAGATCAACGCTGCCCTCGACGCCTCTGTAGAGACCGCCCGCGAAGCTATCTCAGCCGCTGGACTGGATAGCCGACCAACCGACGAGACCATCTCGCAACTCGCCTGGAAAACTCTCCAATCCGTCAAATACGACGAAGGCGAAAGCAAGACCGACTCACGGCAGATCTAGCCTTCGACCAAAGGTCTTTTCTCTTAAAGACTAGCGCGGGACGAAGTCCTAAAAGCCATTTGGCATAGATGCAGCCTTCGCGAACGATAGGGCATTGGCACTCGGAGATAGCGCCCACAGACTGTCTCTCCTGGTTTCCGCCTCACGCGCTCCGTGCCGAAGCTTATAACATCCACATTTAGTGCTCGAAACATCCCGGTCTCCTTGTGTCCAAACTGCCTTTCTGTAGAGCTGTTTAGCCCCAATCCACAGATTTTGGACACTCAGGAGTTTTCGGCCACCCGGAGCAGCCCTTCCAGCGTCGTGCGTCCTTCGTAGAGGGCGGTCCCGACTATGACTCCGGTGATTCCCGGAACGCCGACGAGGGCGGCGACATCATCTTCTCCGCGAACACCGCCGCTAGCGATGGTCGGGATAATTCTGGCGATAGCGGTGGTGCTGTCGAGAGCGGTTCCTTCGTCCATGCCATCGCGGGCCACGTCGGTGTAGAGAACCGACGATACGCCATCGGCGGCGAGTTCTTCGGCCAAATCTTCTACCCGCACGCCGCTCGATTCTTGCCAGCCGTGAGTAGCTACCACGCCATCGCGAGCATCTACCGCTACGACAAGCGAAGCCCCGATCTCCTCCAATGCCTGCAACCGCAGAGCCCGATCCCCAACCGCCGCCGTTCCCATCACTATGCGACCAGCTCCCGCTTCCCGAACAAGCTGGAGATCTTCGACCGTCCGCACACCACCCCCGACCTGCAACGGCACGTTGACGGCTTCCGCCATGCGGTGGATGAGATCTAACTGCACCGGATGTCCCTCTTTTGCGCCGTCGAGATCGACAACGTGGATCGCCGCCGCCCCGCGACGCTCCCACTGCCGCGCTCGCTCCACCGGATCAGCGTCGTACTCTTTGACACGCCCGAAATCTCCCTGTTTCAGCCGCACGCATCGGCCACCACGGAGGTCAATAGCCGGATAAACCGTGAAGCCGCTCAAGCCGTCCGCGCCCACGTCAGAAAGTTCTCGTAGAGCTTCAAGCCCGCCCGGCTACTTTTCTCAGGGTGAAACTGCACGGCCAGAAGGTTCTCCCGGCCTGCCGCCGCGCAGAACCGAGTACCATACTCCGCTTCGCCTACGAGGTCCGTAGGCTCGGCTGGCTCCGGATAGTAGGAGTGGACAAAGTAGAATGCTTCTCCGTCGAGGCCCGACAGAATGGGGTGCTCCCGGATGACAGAGAGCTCGTTCCAGCCGATGTGCGGAATCTTCAATTTTTCACTCTCGAAACGGACCACATTACCCGGCATCAAACAGAGGCCCGCTACACCGGGTGTCTCCTCCGAGGCTTCGAAAACGGTCTGGAGCGCGACGCAAACCCCAAGAAACGGCGTTCCAGCATCGAACACCTCGCGGCAAGCCTCGTCCAGACCACGCTCCCGTAACTTCCTCATGCAGTCCCCGAAGGCTCCTACGCCTGGCAAGACCACCGCGTCCGCTCCGAGAACCGCCTCAGGGTCCGGCGTGAGGTTCACGGTCGCCCCCACTTTCTCCAATGCCCGCGTCACCGAGAGCGTGTTGCCCGCGTCGTAGTCCACGACCGCGACCTTTAGAGGTTCAGGCATCGGGGGTCGTCCTTTCGGGAGATTCGTTCAGCAGGTTCAGCTTGACTAACTCTTCGTGGAGCAGCTCTGGGTTCTCGAAGGCTATGGCAGTGAAACCGAGTTCTTGGGCAGCGGCTACGTTTGGGTGTGAGTCGTCTATAAAGACTGTGGTTGCGGGGTCCAGGCCCGTGCGGTCGATCAGCACGGCGTAGAGGTTTTTGTCTGGTTTGATCATGCCTTCCTCGCCGGAGACTACTATTTGATCGAACCATTCGAGGAAGTCGAAATCCTGGCGAGCGAGTACGAACGCCT
Source organism: Rubrobacteraceae bacterium (assembly GCA_041747155.1). GTDB lineage: Bacteria > Actinomycetota > Rubrobacteria > Rubrobacterales > Rubrobacteraceae > JACDDK01. Next base: position 17,615 of record JBGTFQ010000006.1, on the reverse strand, counting down.
CTGCCGAATAATTCGTCAAGGCGTGTATCGGATAGCCCCGGTCGCGCAATTCCCGCAGGATATCCACGGTGCCGGAGATGGGTCCACCGAACATCTCCGGCCAGCGACCGTAGAAGGCACTTATCTCCGGTTCATGCTCCGGGTGCTCTGATAACAGTATCTCGGTCGCCTCCTTCATCGTGCGGCCCCGGTCCTGTTCCGAGTGCCATTCCAGCGTGGCGATCTCAGTCAGGAAATGCTCCATCTCGGATTCGTCGTCGAATATCTTTCGGTACAGGTAGCGAGGGTCCCAGTCAATGAGTACGCCACCAATGTCGAAGACGACGGTTTCGATAGTACCGGCCAAGCTAATCCAACACGCCTTTGGTGGACGCGCTGCCGCTGCTGCGGGGCGCGATGCCTTGCCGCAGAGCAACCGCCAGAGCTTTCACGCCAGACTCGACTTTGTGATGCGCATTCTCGCCGTAGTGACAATTCAAGTGCAGCGTGAACCGTCCGTACTGAGTGAAGGCCCGTAGGAATTCCTGAAGAAGTTCCACATCGAAAGTGCCGATCTTCTCGGGCATCCGCCCAAGGTTGCACGTCAGATGGCTTCGAGCCCCGAGGTCTAGGACGACCGTAGACATCGCCTCAATAAGCGGCGCACTCGCATCCGCGAAGCGCACTATGCCGTCTCGCTCCCCCATCGCCTCATCGAAAGCTCGACCCAGCACTAGCCCCGTGTCTTCGACGGTGTGATGGTCGTCGACCCAGGTATCGCCCTTCGCCTCGACGGTAAGGTCCATGCCAGAATGATGCGCGAGCAGGTGCAGGATGTGGTCCAGGAATCCTACGCCAGTCGAGACGTTCGCCTCTCCGGTCCCGTCCAACTCCAGGCTCACCCGGACAGAAGTCTCGCCCGTTTTACGCTCCGCATTGCCCTTTCGCGTCATGCTCCTCCTCTAATACTGACTCGCGGCATTCTAATACTTACTGACGACCGTTACCGGCAACCGGTCTATTTCAGGCGGACGCGGACGCTCTCGGCGTGGTTCTCGAAACCTTCGAGGCGGGCGAGGCGTTCTACGTGGGGTCCGATCTCGCGCAGCGCATCTTGCGTGTAGTGAATGTAGTTAGTGCGAGCCGAGAAATCGTGGGTTCCGAGAGGCGAGGCCCAGGCCGCAGCACCATTCGATGGCAGAGCGTGCGAGGGACCAGCGGCGTAGTCGCCAAGAGCGACCGGGCTAAAATCGCCGATTGCTACCATCCCGGCGGCGTCGATATCTTGCAGGATGGCTTCTTGATCCTCGGAGATAACGTGCGCGTGCTCCGGGGCGTAGGCGTTGGATATCTGCACCGCGTGATCCAGGTTCTCCACCCGCACGAGCGTGACTAACTCGGATGGCTCCCCGGTCAACAACGGTTGTACACTCCGGATCAACTCGTCGCTCGGCGTGAGCAGCACCGCCGAAGCACCAGAGAGATGCTCGGCCTGGGCCATCAGGTCGCGAGCTACGCGCTCGGGAAACGCGCTCGCATCGGCGATCACGACGACTTCGCTCGGACCTTGCGGCGCATCAATACCAACGGTCCCGAAAACTTCGAGCTTGGCGGCGGTGACGAAATCATTGCCGGGACCGACGATTTTATCCACCGGCGCAACGCTTTTAGTGCCGTAGGCCATCGCCCCCACAGCCTGAGCCCCACCCACCGCGTAGACTTCTTCGAGACCGAGCAGGTCCGCCACGGCGAGTACTATGGGATTCGGACGACCGTCCGGACCCGGCGGAGTGCAGACCCGGATCTCCCCCACTCCGGCGACTTGCGCGGGGATGGCGGACATCACCAGAGTGCTCGGGTACGCGCCGTGACCGCCGGGGATGTACAGACCGGCGCGTCTTATTGGGCGGACTCGTTGGCCGGTTGTGGCACCATTACGGCTGCGTTCCCAGGGGCGATCCATCTCCCGACCATGAAACGCTCGGACGTTCTCTATCGCCACCCCAAAGCTCTCTTCTACGTCCGGCGTAAGATGCGCTCGGGACTGCTCCAACTCGTCTTTGGTCGCCCGGATCGGGTCTGGCCGCACCCCGTCGAAACGCTCGGTGTATTCGAGCAGAGCCGCATCGCCCCGCTCCCGCACATCCTCGATAATGTCTCGGGATATGTCCCGTATATTTTTGGAGAGAAAGCCTCCGGGGCGACGTAAATTTGGGACCAGTTCGTCTACAGTCATCTCGCGAGCGTCCAGCTTTTTAGACAATGGGTGCTCCGTTCGATTGCAGGGCTTGCAAAAGGCCGGATATTTCTTTGTGGCGCAGCCGGTAAGAGCCGCGATTGGCTATTAAGCGGGCTGTTGACGGAGCTATGTCGTCGAGGATTACGAGGTCGTTCTCGCGCAGGGTGTTGCCGGTGGCGGTGAGGTCTACTATGCATTCGGCCAGTCCCACGAGCGGCGCGACCTCCAGAGAGCCGTGCAGCTCTATGACTTCAGCCTGGCGGCCCATCCCCTCGAAGTACCGGCGAGCGGTGTTAGGGAACTTGCTCGCCACCCGCACGACCTCCGCGCCCCGGATAGAGCGGCGTACTTCTTCGGCAGTGGCGGCTGGGGCGGCCAGGATCATGCGGCATTCGCCTGCACCGAGATCCCGCAGCTCGACCACGTTTGGCGACTGTTCATCGAGAATATCCTTGCCAACAATTCCAATATCCGCCGCGCCGTACTCAACAAAGACCGGCACGTCGGACGGGCGACTTATTATGAACTCCGCGCCGTCGCTCTTGTAGATAAGCTTTCGCCCGTCTTCGCGGGCAACCGCCGCCGGAAGACCAGCGACCTCCAACGCCCGGAGCGCGTCCTCCATGATCGCACCTTTAGGCACCGCGACCCTCAACCCGTCGCTCACGACAACACCTTCTCAGCTACGGCCTCGAAACCCAACGACTCGAACTCCCCGCCTACCGCCGCCGCAGAGAGCTTCAGCACATCCTCCGCCGGATAGCAGACCCACGCAGCGCCCACACCGTTCGCGTATCCAACCGCCGCCTCCGGCATCAAGTCTTCCGCAACGTGCAAAACTGGAACCCCAAATTTTCGCAACCGCGCTGCTGCCGATACTCCCTCAATATCGCCGCCGACGAGCACGACGAGCGGCTCGGTCTCCGTATCCGACAGGACGGAGAGCAAGCGTTCGAGGTAGATCGCGAATCCGGTAGCGGGCATGGCACGACCGAAGCGCGAGAGCAGATTATCGTAGCGACCCCCGTTCGCGACGGTGAAGCCGAGACCGGCGGCGTAGACCTCGTAGACGGCTCCCGTGTAGTAGTCGTGGCGTCCGGTGAGGCCGAGGTCGAGAATGACCGCGTCCAGGCAACCGTGAGCTTCGAGGTGGCGCAGGACTTCGCGCAGGTTGTCGAGGGCGGCGGCGGCTTCGTCGCCCTGGGCTAGTCTCGCGGCTTCCTCCAGGACTACGCCGTCGCGGGCCGAGCCTATGAGGCGCGGGATGCTACGCGCTCCGGCGGCGGCTTCCGGGGGCAGTTCTTCGGCTATGGCATCTGCTCGGACGAGGTCTTTAGCGGCGAGGGCGGCGAGTAGTTTGGGGGCGGCTTCCGGGGAAGTGTGGGCGAGGTGTCCCCGGTAGATCGCGGGTTGCCCAAGCGCCACGGCGAAGTCCGACGGAGCCCGCAGGCCAAGCTCCTGAAGAACGTCCACGAGCAAGGCGATGGTGGCCGCGTCTTCGCGGGGGCTTGGGTCCCCGATCACCTCGACCCCAGCCTGATGGATCTCCGCGCTCTGTCCACGTCCGACGCTGGCGCGACGATAAGCGGGCAAAAAGTACGAGAGCTTGTGCGGCGGCGGACTGTCCGTCAGACGTTGAGAAACGACACGAGCCATCGGGGTGGTCATCTCCGGGCGCAATAGAAGCATCTGGTTGTCCGCATCAAAGAGTTTGAACGACGCATCACGCAGACCCGGCTCTTCGATCACCTCGGAGTACTCTAGCGCGGGGGTTACGACCTCTCGAAAACCGAAGGCGCGGAAGCGATCCCGCACCCTGGACTCCACTTCTCGCAGGCGCGTGGACTCCGGCGGCAACACGTCGCGCGTGCCGGGAGTCGTGGAGAATTTTCTGTGCGTCCTGGGCTGCATACAGTCCGCTATCTTAACCGATAGTATGGAAGTGGCTAGTGTTGGGGTTTTTGGTGCGGCTTCTTACTACGGCGAGGCGCGTATTGCAGCATAGTATTGCCATTGTCCATGACAGGATCGGAGTTCCTTGAGCCAAAATATCGAGCAAGACAGAACCAATTCGTCCGGCGAAGAGCGGCGATTGGAAGCCGGGGAGATCACCCGGATAGTTTTGCGCCCTCTGGCGACCCCGTTACCGCTGGCGTTCTTCGCTTTCGGCATCGGGTCGTTTCTGTTGAGCGGGCAGCAACTCGGTCTCATACCGCAAGATGAAACTCAAGTAGTGGCGTTGGTGATCGGGCTCTTCGTCTTTCCCTTGCAAGCTCTGGCGGCGGTCTTCGCGCTCCTAGCCCGCGAGACACTGGGAGCAACGGCTTTGGGCTTGTTCGCGGCTTCCTGGTTGACGACTGCCGTGACGAGTTATACGCTGCCGCCGGGCTCTACTACCGTCACGCTCGGTCTTTTTCAGCTCATCTTGATGTTCTCTTTGGTGCTGTTGGGTGTTTCAGGGGTGGGTGGGAAGCCTTTGATCTCGGCGATTATCCTGTTAGCTGCGGTACGTTTCGGCCTCGACGGCCTGTACCAGTTGACGAGCTTAACGGCGCTGGAGTTCGTCTCCGGAATTTTCGGGGTCGTCGTCGTTTTGTTCGCGTTCTACGGCGGACTAGCACTCGTGCTCGAAGACTTGAAGCACCAGACAGTACTGCCTTTCGGGCGGCGTGGCGAAGCACTCGACGCTATCCAGGGGGATATAGGGGATCAAGTCGGACCTCTGGAGAAAGAGCCCGGCGTTCGTAAACAGCTTTAGAGCGAACGGCTACTGATACGTCACTATGGCGGGAGCCGGGTCTAGCTGCAGAACGTCCTTTGGCTCCAGTACGGGCGTATCTTGTTTGTAGAAGACTTTGAAGCCACCGTACTGGATCGGCTCCTGACCGACGAGGAATTCGTACTTGACGGCTTTGGCGTCCGGTCCCCCGAAGCCGTCCGCGTGCAGGATGACCTCGACGTTATCAGTTGGCTGGATGCTGGGTTTATTCGTTACGATCTCGGCCTCGAACTGGTGGACCATGAGGATTTTATCGGGGATGTTCTCCTCCTCGACGAGCTTATCCAGGTATTCGACGGCTTCTTGGATTTCGGGTCCGTCTACTTCTCCGAGATCCTGCCCCGGTACCTCACCTTCGTCGATGGAGTACTCGGTGTCTATGGCGAGATGAACGTTTGGTTCTTTGAGATATTCGGCCAGAATCTCGACTTCTTGCATCACCGTGGCTCGGCCCAGCTGCACGTCGAGAATGAGGAGCGCGTCGTTCTTTTTGGCTAGTTCGAGGTATTTGTCTATCTCCTCTTTGGGAGTTTGGGTTACGTAGAGTCCGTCCTCACCGGGGTCGCGCTGTGCGACGGAGGCTATGAACTCAATGGTCGGGATGGCTGGACGTTCGGGGTCTAGCTTAGAGTACACGGCGGCTTGCTCCTTGAGCTTCGCCATCATCTCATCGGGATCATACTCCCCGAGAATCCCCATCTCGGCTACATAAGGATGCCCGTAGTACGCGACGAGCCGGTTGTTCTTGAGCGGACCATCCGAAAGATCCTCGGTGTCCGAGAGCAAAGTCTGGCCGAGCGGCACCGATCGCAAACTCTTCTTTTCGTCTTCCATAGAGCCGCCAGTTGTCTCGCCGCCCGTGGTTTCGCCCCCTGTAGTCTCGCCGCCGGTCTCACTCGCGTATTGCTCTTCGGCGGCCTCGACTGGTATCTGCTTTTGCATCGCGAGGAGATCCCCCGAGTCACTCTCGAAACGTTCATCTAGAGGCTTGGCTCCGTCGGGCGGCTTCAGTGCAGCGTAAGGCTTCGCGGGCTTCTTCTCTTTCGTTTCGTCGTTGCCGCTACTTGAACCGCTATTATCGGAGCTAGTCTTGTCTCTACCACCCGACGTATCTTCCATGCCTCCATTAGTGGAATCTGCAGACTCGGTAGCTTCACCGCCCGACGTGTCCTCGGATTGGCTTGAACACCCTTGCACTATTAGTAGAACCAAGATCAAAAGTATCACCAGAGCGACCAACGCTCCCAAGACACGTACCGCATGATTCCTTCTCCTGTAACCTCGCGGCGTGCTCAAGCAGCCAACCTCCCAATTATCGAATCAGACATAAGTGCTTAGCCTACCCGCTCGTAGGAAATTTATCCATACTATCCACATGCGCCGAGTCCGCAGAGACCATAGAATGAACGATGGAATTCGAGAGCAGGGAGGCAAGATATGCTGAAGGTCTGGGGACGAACAACTTCGCTCAACGTCCAGAAGGTGCTGTGGTGCTGTGAAGAATTAACCCTCGACATCGAGCGTGTGGATCTCGGCGGCAACTTTGGCGGCACTGAAACTCCTGAATTCCAGGCCATGAATCCGAACGGTCTGGTGCCAGCTATCTCCGACGACAGCTTCACCCTCTGGGAATCGAACACAATAGTACGCTACCTCTCCGCCCGACATGGCGCGGGAACCCTCTGGCCCGAAGACCCCCCCCAACGCGCCCTCGCCGACAAATGGATGGACTTCCAACTCGGCACCCTCTGGCCCGCCTTTCGCAACGGCTACCTCGGCCTAACCCGCGTCCCGCCGCAGGACCGTGACCCGAAAACCATCCAAACCTCCCTCGACGCCACCGCCCAAACCCTCGCCATTCTTGACGACCATCTCACCCACAACGAATTCGTCGCCGGCGAAAGCTTCACGATGGGCGACATCGCACTTGGATCCACGATCTACCGCTGGCTCAACATCGACATCGAACGCCCAAACCTCCCCGCCCTCGAAGCCTGGCACGAACACCTAACAACTAGGCCCGCTTACCAGAAAACCGTCATGGTCCCCTACACACTACCCACCTAATTTCCCTACTCTCCGCGTTCTGGAGGTATCAATGGTCTGACGGTGACGGTGATGTGCTTTTTCTGGACACGATTTTGGTTGCCGCCGGAGCTTCGCTCGGGCTGACGTTTCTCGGAGGATACCTGGGCGGTGTTTTCGGGGAGAGGTCTTCGGAGATCCGGTAGGATACCGGCGGAAAATTACTCGAAGACTACGGTGCGATTGTCGTCGACCAGGACGCGATCCTGCAGGTGCCAGCGGACGGCACGGGCGAGGACGCGACGCTCTACTTCGCGGCCCAGGCGCACGAGATCTCCCACGGTGTCGCGGTGAGTTACGTGAGCTACGTCTTGGTGGAGTATCGGTCCGGCATCAAGGTCTTCGGTCACGTAGTGCGCGGTCGCACCGATGGTCTTTACGCCCCGTTCGTGAGCCCGCCGGTACGGGTCCGCGCCGACGAAAGCCGGTAAGAAAGAATGGTGGATGTTTATGATGCGGTGCGGGTAGGCGGATACAAACTCCGGGCCGAGGATCTGCATGTATCTCGCGAGCACAACTACGTCTATCTCGTTGTGTTTCAGTAACTCCAGGACTTGTGTCTGCTGCTCGGCTTTGGTCTCTTTTGTGACCGGCAGATGGTGGAAGGGAATGTCGTAGCTCTCGACTCGTTCTCTCAGGTCGGGGTGGTTGGAGATGACGAGTGGAAGCTCCGCGTCTAGCTCCCCCGCATCCCAGCGCCAGAGGAGGTCTATGAGGCAGTGGTCGTAGCGGGAGACGAGTATCGCCATTCTCTTCGGCGCGTCGGTGTGGCTCACGGTCCATTGCATGGCGTGGCGACGGGCGAGCGGCGCGAAGGCGGAATTAAACTCCTCGCGTTCCAGACCGAAGCCCGCGCCCTCTATTTCGAGGCGCATAAAGAAGAGGCCCGATCCGCTCACGCATTGATCCGACGACAAGATGTTTCCGTCGTGCATCGAGATGAACGATGAGACGGCGGAGATCAAACCCTTGCTGTCCGGACAGGCTATGTTTAAACGCACGTTGTAGCTCACAAGGAGGGCATTCTGCTACAGTCCACCGTAAAGGGCAAATCGAACTAGAGGAGACCCCGTACAAAACTTCGTAAACATGAGTCCAGCGGCCCGCACCGCCTTTGACAAAGTCGTAGATTCCTCCCGCGCAACGCTCGCCGAGCTACCGAGACGCGACCGGGACATCTTCGAATTGCGACTGGCCCGTTTCTGGCAGGATCTCCACGACGGCCTCGCCCCACCCTACGACGATCGGGAAGATTTCGAGCCATTTTTGGAGAAGTTAGTGTTGCTTCTGGCACGGAGTTACGTAGCGCGTCCCGAGGAACTAAAAATGCTGGATCTCCGTCGTGGCCTGGACCCTGGGTGGTTTCAGAGCGAACGCCTAGTGGGCTACGTGTTTTACGTGGACCGGTTCGCCAAAGACCTCAAAGGCGTGCGAGATCACCTGGATTACCTGCGAGATATCGGGGCGGGCTACCTCCACCTTATGCCGCTCCTCCAAACTCGCCCCAGACAGAACGACGGCGGCTACGCGGTGATGGATTACGGAAACGTCCAACCAGATCTTGGAACGATGGACGACCTGGAAGCGTTGTGCGCCGAATTGCGGAACGAAGGCATGAGCGTATGCTTGGATCTCGTGCTGAACCACTGCGCCCAGGAGCACGAATGGGCCAAACGCGCCCGCACCGGAGACCCCGAATACCTGAAGATGTTTCACACCTTCCCCGACCGCGCCATCCCGGACCAATACGAGAAACACCTTCCAGAGGTCTTCCCGGAGACCGCGCCGGGCAACTTCACTTTTGACGAAGAGCTAGGTCGCTGGGTTTGGACCACGTTCCACGATTACCAGTGGGATCTCGCGTGGTCCGAACCTCGCGTCTTCCTTGAGATGACCGACTCGCTGCTCTCGTTGGCTAACCGGGGTGTCGAAGTCTTCCGCCTCGATGCCGTGGCCTTCCTGTGGAAGCGGCTCGGAACGAACTGCCAGAATCAGCCGGAGGCGCACGATCTGTTGCAGGCATTGCGGGCTTGTTCGCGGATCGTGGCTCCGGCGGTCGCGCATAAGGCCGAGGCGATTGTGGCTCCGCATGACCTGATCCAATACCTCGGCACCAACAGCCGATACGGCAAGGAATCCGACCTCGCCTACCACAACAGCCTGATGGTCCAATTCTGGTCTGCCCTAGCGACCCGCGATACCATGCTCATGACCCGCACTCTTGCCAAATTCCCCGAGAAGCCAGCCAACACCGCCTGGGGTCTCTACGTCCGAGGCCACGACGATATAGGGTGGGCGATAACCGGCGAGGATGCCGCCGACGCTGGCCTCGATGGCTTCGCCCACCGGGAGTTTTTGAGTGACTACTACACCGGAGAGTTCTCCGGCTCCCAGGCCCGAGGCGAGGTGTACCAGCTAAACCCGGCCACCGCCGACCGCCGCATCAGCGGGACCACCGCGAGCCTTGCGGGCCTCGAATACGCGCTGGAAGTCGAAGATGAGACTCTGATCGAGCTGGCAATAAAACGCATCCTGCTGGGTCACGCTCTCATACTGGGATACGGTGGAATACCTTTGATCTTCATGGGCGACGAACTTGCCCTTCGCAACGATCCCTCATATCTCGATGAACCAGACAAAAACACCGATAGCCGCTGGCTCCATCGCCCAAAGATGAACTGGCAAACAGCCGACCGCCGCAACAAACCCGGCACCCTCGAAGCCCGAGTTTTCGAAGGACTAAGCGGACTTATCGCGTCCCGCAAACGGACTCCACACCTGCACGCCGCGACCCCCACGTGGATACTCGACACTCACAGCAATCGTGTCTTCGCCTTCGCGCGGCCTCACCCGCTAGGAACGCTCGTCGCGGCACACAACTTCACCGAGGACGCGCAGAGGTTTCGGGCGGATTTGGCGCGTTCTCATGGGATCTACAACCTCTACGACGCTATCTCCGAGCGTCGCGTCCGGATAGAGACTGGGGATATGATCGAGCTGTCTCCGTATCAGTCGGTCTGGCTTTTGGATCGAGCGTAGCGGTAGAGCTTTTAACGGCGGTCCCGGATCTGGGTGACGGCGGGGCTGAAGAATATGTCCAGAAACCAGTCCGCCGCGATGCGGGCTCGGCTCTGGGGACTTTCGAGCTTGTAAAGGTACGTCGCCCGCCAGAACAACGACGCGATAAACCCGCTAAACTTTACGCCCATCACGTCGTTGACCGCGAATTGGCTGCCCATTTCCACCAGTTGCCCGACGGGCTTGTATTCGAAGGGCTTCATCTCGCCTTCGCCATTTAGGGCCACTAGGATGTTGTTCGTGACGGCGTAGCCCTGCTGTACGGCTGCCTGGGCATTCGGTGGCACCGGCGACCCATCGTGTTCGATATTGGCCGCGCAGTCCCCTATTCCCCAGACATTCTTGCGGCCCTCGACGCGCAAGTAACTATCCATCTTCAAGCCCTTGCGTTCGTCAGATGGGAGATCCAGCTTATCCAGCGTCTCGCTGGCGCGGGCTCCAGCGGTCCAGATAGCGTTCTCGGTCTCTAGCTCGGTGCCATCGGACAGTAGGACTTTCGCCGACGTGATCTCCTTGGCCTTCACCTGATTCACTACGGCGATCTGAAGGTCGGCCAGCTTTTTGCGTGCCGTCCGCCGGAGTGCCGGGTCTAGCTCCTTGAGGATCTCCTTGTTGCTGTCGACGAGCACGATCTTGACTCTCCTCGGATCTATATTTGGATAATCCGGCGCAAGCACGTCATTAACTAGCACATGCAACTCGGCGGCCACTTCGACGCCCGTAGCACCGCCCCCTATGACGACGAACCTCAAACGAGCCTCAGGCACGTCGCCTCGGGCCAGCGTAGCTTCCTCGTAGCGTTCGATGACGCGGTCCCGGATCTCCTCGGCGGCACTGATACCTCTTATGCTGATGGCGTGCTCTTCGACGCCCGGTATCCCAAAGTACGCGGGCTCCGCTCCCAACGCCACGACCAGCTGATCGTAAGGGAAATCCCGACCATCGGCCGTCACGGTCTGCTCCTCGAAGTTAACTCCCTCAACTTCGGCCCGCCGAAAGCTCGCACCGGCTCGTATAAGGGCGCGACGTAGGGGCTGGGCGACGTTACCCGTGTCTATGTCACTGCTCACACACCCGGCGAGCATCGGCCAGAAAGTAAAATAGTTGTCACGGGAGATGACCATTACACCGACGTCATCACGATGGGCGGTTTTCTTACAGAGTTCCTTCGCCGCCGTGTAACCAGCGAACCCGCCACCGAGGATGAGAATTTTATGCTCGAAATCCCTGAATGGCCTTCGCTCCCACGCCTCGTATCGGGGGGAATTGTCCGTTACGGCTCGTCTCACAGTTTCGGCTACAATCGCGCCACCGCCGATCATCAGGGCGTTCTTGAGCAAACCGTTCAAGTTATCTCCCATCTCCGATGTCTCTTCACATCCTTACTTCCTGCCCCATAGAGCGTCGATGTAAGCACTCTTTATAACTCGGAAGCCTTGATACGAATCCTACCTTAACAGCTTGAAGCCGTAAACAGTTTACGAACTTGCAACCAACCTTGTTGGCTTCCAATATTCGTACCTTTGTACAAGTCGAGAGACAAAACCCACAACGCCAGCTTGACGTTTACCATCGGCTGACGTAGCGTTGCCGCTCATGGACAACGAAGTAAAGGATCTAAGGGAACATCTAGCCACCATATACGACCTGCGAGCCGCAGGCGGCGTACTCTCGTGGGATCGGCAAACCTACATGCCCTCCGGCGGCGTCGAAGCTAGGGCCGGGCAGATCGCCACCCTTAGCCGATTAGCCCACGAGTTCCTCGCTTCCCCAAAAACGGAGCAACTGATCGAAGCTACGGGCGAACCGGAACCGGGTTCGGACGCCGAAGCTCTCATCCGCATCGCCCGCCGCGACCACGAACGAGCGGTAAAACTCCCCGCTCACGTCGTAGAAGAATCGTCCCGCATCTCGGCTCTGTCGGAGCCCGCCTGGAAAGCGGCCCGCGAGACCTCGGACTGGGGCTCCCTGATCCCGCACATGGAACGAGTCCTCGAACTCCGCCGCGAAGTCGCCGCCAGACTCTCCAACGGCCACCCCTACGACGCGCTCCTGGACCTGTACGAACCCGGCACAACCTCCGCCCGCCTGCAAACCATGTTCGACGAGATAAAAACCGCCACCCTCCCACTCGTTCGAAACATAGCCGCTCTACCAGAAGATGAGCGTGACGCTCCGCTAAGGGGCGCGTTCGACGAAGCATCCCAAGAGAGATTCGGTCGCGCAGCGGCTTCGGCCTTTGGATTCGACTGGCGACGCGGAAGACTCGACCGAGCCGCGCATCCCTTCTGCATAGACTTCGGCAGCCCTGGAGACGTTCGCATGACGACCCGCTTCGACCCGAAACGCTTCGCCGTCGCCTTCTTCGCCACCTGCCACGAAACCGGACACGCACTCTACGAGCAGGGCATCAACCCAGCCTACGCACGCACGCCGCTCTCCGGCGGTATCTCGATGGGCGTACACGAGTCACAGTCGCGGTTGTGGGAGAACCTCGTGGCCCGGTCAAAGCCGTTCTGGTCGCACTTTTTGCCCCGTCTAAAAGAATCTTTCCCGCAGGCGTTCGACAGCTTAGACTTCGATACGTTTCATCGTGCGGTCAATACCGTTCGTCCGTCGCCGATTCGCACGGAGGCCGACGAGCTAACGTACAATTTGCATATCATGATCCGGTTCGAGCTAGAGATGGCTCTCTTCGAGGACGGCCTCTCTGTAAAAGACCTCCCCGAAGCCTGGAACGCGAAGACCGAGGAATACCTCGGTTTCACCCCCGAGAGCGCGGCCACCGGCATCCTGCAAGATGTCCACTGGCCCGCGGGATACTTCGGCTACTTCCCGATGTACAGCGTCGGCAACGTCCTCTCCGTGCAACTCTTCGAGGCGGCCACACACGAACATCCCGTCATCCACGAAGAGATGGAAAACGGCGAGTTCGGCACGCTACTAGACTGGCTGCGGCGCAACGTACATCACGCAGGAAGCAAGCACGATCCGGAAGACCTGATCCTGGCTTCCACAGGCCGACCCCTAGATACCGCCCCATACCTCAACTACCTGAAGACTAAATTCACGGACCTATACGACCTCGGGGTAAGCTAGTCAGCTTTCATCAAACTGGCTTCACCTACTCCTCCAAGACCCATGTATCCTTGCAAGATCCTCCGGCAGAGGAGTTGACTACGCGGGTGCCGGGTTTGGCGACTCTTGTTAGACCACCGGGCATTACGTAGCCCACGACCGGCAGCACGAATGCTCGCAGGTCTATGAATACTTCGCCGGTGCCGTTGTTCTCGTTGTCTAGGACATGGGTCGAGAAGTCGAGGCATTCTTGAGCGACGAACGCGGTCGGGTCTTTTTCTATGCGGTTTCGTGCGTCCGCGAGGTCTTGTTTGCTTGCCTCCGGTCCCATGAGCAAGCCTTGAGCACCGTAGCCCTCGCGGGGTTTCAGGACGAGTTCCGGGAGGCGATCCAGTACATCCTGGCGAGTCTCTTCTTCTACTAACGAGTAGGTGGTTGCGTTGTTCAGGATCGGAGTTTCTTTGAGGTAGGTCTCGATCATGGTCGGCACGTAAGGAAAGACGGCTTTATCGTCAGCGACACCGGCACCGAAAGCGTTGACGAACGCGATGCGGCCTTCAAGATAGACATCTTTCATGGCGGGGAGGTCCGTGTCCACGTAGTCTTCATCGAAGCGACGATACATTACATCCAGGCGACGTCCGTCGGGGCGGGTTCGCACTTCGCCGCCTTCGACGTAGCAATCTTCGAGCGTCAACAACGGAACCTCACAGAAACGGGCGATCCTCTCGTGCTCAAAGAACGCGGAGTCTTTCTTCCCTCGCGTCACGACAGCGATATTTGGACTATCCACACCTTCGGGGGCGGCGGCTTTGAGGGTGCGGCGTAGCTCGCTGTAGTAGGCGAGTATCTTGGCGACGGTGTAGCTCTCGAAGATTTCCGGGAGTATTCGGCGGCCCACGCGCCGGATGACCTCGGAGTAGGCGACGCCGCTCGGGACGCGGGCGTTGTCTTCCAGAACAACGTACTCGCCTGGTCCTAGATGGACGAGATCCGGCCCATAGACGTGTACGGGAGGCGTTATGCCGGGATACGTGTGCGGTTTATAGAACGCGCTCGTCTCGATGATCTCATGGGGAACAATTTTCTGACCGCCGCCGTACACGTCCTGAAGCCAGGCATTTATGGCCCGGCCCCGTTGCAGTAGACCATCGGAGAGGCCGCTCCACTCATCAGCGGACATGACCCGTGGCAACCAGTCCACCGGGATCACCCGTCCCTCCTCGTCGGGAGCGTCGGGCAAGATGAAGGTCGCCTCCATCTCGCGCAGAAGGTCTCGGGCGCTGCTCAAGCGGTCTTCGGTATCTTCTCCGAGGGTGGCGAAAGCGTCTATGAGGGGCTTGTAGATCCCACGTGCGTCACCGGACGCTTCCAGGGCTTCGTTGTAGAAAGCTGGTTTGATGGCGACCTCCTCTCTCTAGTCTGCGCCGGAGCATACCCGGTCAGCCCTCAGGATAGTCGCTCGCCTGCGGCTAATCGTTGGCCTTAGGTATAAAAATTCGTTTTAAGACTCGTCGTCCTGCGGAGCCTCACGGTCGAGCGCCTTCTTTACCCCGTAGTTGATGAGGTAGAAAATGGCCCCTACGACCAGCAGAATGCCCACAGTCCCGAAAGTCTGTCCCGGTGTTGACTGCTGAGTCAAGAGTCCGACGCAGACCAGAATACCGAGAATCGGGATGAACGATGGAGACTTGAAGTGGTCATGGTCCACGGTGTCTCGCTTCAGCACGAGAACCGCTACGTTTACGGTGATAAATACTATGAGAAGCAAGACGACCGTCGCGCTCGCGAGGCCGGAGACATCGCCGGTGGCGATCAGCCCGGCGCACAACACGGCGATGAACAAGATAGCCACCCACGGGGTGCGGCGCGTCGAGTGGACGCGGGAGAAGATGCGCGGCATCACGCCCTGATCCGCCATACCGTAGATCAAGCGTGAGCCCATGATCAAGTTAAGCAACACACCGTTCGACAGCGCGAAGAGTCCTATCAAGGCAAAGAGTCCGGCGGGCAGTCCGAGCGGCCCCACCTGCGAAGCCTGCAACAGAGCCGTCTGCTCGGCCTCGGGGTCAGTTAGAGGTCCGGTCGGCACGGCCATCGACGCGACGATGGTGACTAGCAAGTAGATCACTCCGGCCAGTCCTAGCCCTAAGAACAAAACCCTCGGATAAGTCTTTACCGGGTCTTCGGCCTCCTCAGCGAGGTTGACCGAGTCTTCGAAACCGATCAAAGCGTAGAACGCGAGAGCCGCACCGGCCAGGATAGCTCCCCCTGGATTGACGCCCTCCTTAAACTCGAAAGCCCGACCAACGTCTCCCTCACCCGCGCCGATAGCCGCGACTCCGACCACCACGATCAGCAACAGCCCCGTGACCTCGATGGAGGTAAAGAGAAAGTTGACCTTAACCGACTCCGAGATGCCCCGGAAGTTCAGCAGCGAGACAAGGACGAGCAGTGCGAGAGCCCCGAGCACCGTCGGTACCGGAACGAACTGCGAAAGGTAACTCTCCGCGAAAGCTATCGAGAGCGCGGAGGCTGACGTAATCCCCGAGAGAACTACGGCGAAGGCGATCATGAAGCTCAGAAACGGTATCTTGAAGGCCCGGTTCACATACGACGCCGCACCACCTGCCTGCGGATACTTGGTGACAAGCTCCGCATAAGCGAAAGCCGTGAATATAGCCAGAACCATAGCGGCCAGAAACGCCGTCCAGATAGCGCCGCCCGTGATAGCACCGACCGCCCCAACGAGCGCGTAGATGCCGCCCCCGATCATATCCCCGACTATGAAGAACAGCAGAAACGCCGGACCCACCGCTCGCTTCAGCTGGGAAGTCACCCCACCGCCAGATGTCTCCGTCTGCGTCGTGCTCATAGCGTCCTCCCGATCTCACCTCTACCCAGCATGGTTGTTCGTTCCTGGCATGCTACAGCAAATACTAGTGAGTCTCTACAGTTTCGAGATGTAGATCACGAACACCCATCAATCAAAGCAAAATGTTTTTCTACAAAAGTCCAGAGAGCCGGTCTACCCCTTCCTTTATTTGCTCGGGCTTCACAGCGCAGAATGGTAGCCGCACGAATCTCTCTCCCGGCACTTCCCCGCCATCGTCCGGGTCCGCGAAGAAGTCTCCTCCAGCCGTCAGAACCAGCCCCACATCGGCGGCGCGAGAGACGAGACCCTCCGTGTTGGCGTCCTGCGGCAGCATCACGCTAACGAAGAACCCGCCCGACGGTATAAACGCCTGAGCATCGGGCAGCGCGTCGCGGACAGCCTCGGACATCGCCTTCCATCGAGGGGTGTATAACTCCTTGAGCTTCTCTATGTTTGGCGCGAGCCATCCGCGCTTCAGGTACTCGGCGACCGCCGCCTGGGTCGGCAGGACAGGTGCTAGGTACGTGTCCTCGCCGAGCCTCGTAACGGTGCGGATCAGTTCCTCCGAGGCGAGCATAAATCCCACCCGTATTCCGGGGCTGAGTAGCTTGCTGAACGAGCTCATGGTGATGATGTTGGTCGCGTCGATCTCGCGCAGCATCGGCAAGTCTTCGCCCTCGTAGCGGAGCTTGCGGTACGGCACGTCTTCGATCACCTTGAACCCGTACTCGTTCGCCAGTTCGACCACTTTGCGCCGCTTCTCCAACGAGAGCGTCGCCCCAGCGGGGTTCTGGAAATCCGGCACCAGATACAGGAAAGCCGGTACTTCGCGCTTCAGAGCCTCTTCGAGCCGGTCGGTGCTGATCCCATCATCCTCCAGCGGAATGCCAACCGTCCGCGCTCCCCGCCGCCGGAAAGTCGTGATCGCCCGGTCATAACTCGGCTGCTCGGTATAGACCGTCATCCCCGGTCGCACGAGATGGGCGGACACGAGATCCTGCAACTGCAATGACCCGTTCCCAACCATCACCTCAGAAGGCAACACTCCATACTCCCGCGCCAACTCCTCCCGCAGCGGCGCATACCCCGGCTGATTCCCATACTGCAAAACCACCGCCGTATCTTCTTGAACCGCCGCCGCGAAACACTCTGCCAACTCATCAGCAGGAAACGCCTCGGGCGGTGGCACCCCACGAGTAAAAACAATCTTCTCATTCATAGTAGTCGTCACGTAGATCTCCACTCTCTATAGGTCTCTGAGGAATAGCACAATCCTAGCCGCTATACGGTGCGAAACGCAAGTGGGATGAAGATCCTCACTCGACCTGAAAGCAGAGCGCAACCGCAGTATATTTAGATGGGTGGATGCTAAAGTGCCGAGAGTGGCAGTGTGGTTGTTTGCCTACAGGCAGAAATAGAGGAGAGGACCGCAATGGGTCCCCTTCACGACTGCGAGAATATGGTTGTGTTACAGTTTTAGTCCTCAAACACTAGGGTTATCT
>JBGTFQ010000005.1:0-12099 GCA_041747155.1 Rubrobacteraceae bacterium | reverse complement strand
GCCGCCGGACACGTGCGGACTGGGCTCTCTATCGCCGCTCGCCTTCCGAAGCTCTACAACGCCGCTGCCGGAACCGGGATCGCTCGCCAAGCTGCGGCATTTTTCGGGATAGACCCGCGCCGCGAGTTACCGAAAGTCACTCACAAGACGTTCTCCCAGCGTTTTCGGGGGTTGCCCCAGGGGACGGGGCCAAAGGAGATCGCGCTCTTCAACGACACCTGGAACGAATATCAACGTCCCGAAATAGGTGAGGGAGCCGTGAAGATCTTCGCCGCCGCCGGAGCGCGGGTCCACCTGCCGAAAGTAGTCTGCTGCGGACGCCCGATGCTCTCCGAAGGACTCATAGACGAAGCCCGCGAGAACGCCCGCCGCAACCTGGACCTTCTAACGCCGCTCCTGGAGTGGGGCATCCCGCTGGTGGGCCTCGAACCAAGCTGCATCCTGACCATGCGCGACGACTACAAGAAACTCCTACCCGACGACGAGCGCGTAGAGAAGTTGGCCGCCGCTACCCGACTCTTCGAGGAGGCGTTACTGGAGTTAGATGCTGAGTTGCCCCTGCGTGACGGAGAGCCGGTCCTGTTGCACGGACATTGTCACCAGAAAGCACTTGTCGGGACGGGTCCGACGGAGAAGGTTCTCGGTTACGCCGCTGACGTCGAGGTGGTGGACTCCGGGTGTTGTGGGATGGCGGGATTGTTCGGGTACGAGAAAGACCATTACGAAGTCTCGATAAAGATGGCCGAGCGGCGGTTGTTCCCGGCGATCCGGGAGTCTGAGGGACGGGTCGTCGTGGCGCCGGGGACGAGCTGCCGGGAGCAGATCCGGGACGGCGCGGACACCCGCGCCCTGCACCCTGCGGAGTACCTCGCGAATCTTCTCGAACCCCATGCCTGAAGACTTCCAAGAACCCTTGCTTTTCGTCTTTCGCGGGGATCAGCTTCTAATGCTCGAAGGTGACGAAGCGCGGGTTCCGATGGCCGCATCGCCAGAAGATATCGGCCTGAAGCCGCTCTTTCTGCATGAGATCGGGATGCTAGAAGGTCGCCAATGTATGGCCGTAGAGGTCGCTCCCGAAGTGGACGCGCCCAAAGGCATGAGGTTCGCTGATCTTCGGGGCATCTTCGCGATGATGGGGGAGGATTTCTTCCGGGTGGCGGGGACGGCGAAGCAGGTCGTGGCGTGGCACGCGACGCATCGCTTCTGCGGATATTGTGGGTCGGAGACAATCCGTGTGACCGAAGAGTTGGCGATGCGGTGTCCAAATTGCGGCATGATGCACCACCCGAGGGTGAGCCCGGCGGTGATCGTGCGAGTCGCGGATGGAGACCGCATCCTACTCGCTCGCTCGCCGGGGTTTCCGAAAGGTTTGTACAGTGTGCTCGCGGGATTTGTCGAGCCGGGCGAGTCGATGGAGGAGACCGTGCGGCGCGAAGTGGGTGAGGAGGTCGGAATCGAACTTTCTGATATCCGCTACTTCGACAGTCAGCCGTGGCCGTTCCCGAACTCTCTCATGGTCGGCTTTACGGCCCGGTATGCGGGCGGAGATCTCGTGCCTCAACCCGGCGAGATAGAGGATGCGGGGTGGTACACGGCGGAGGATCTACCGCCGTTGCCACCACGCCTGAGCATAGCCCGGCGTTTGATCGACGACTTTATCCAGAGTCGCTGAAGGCCAGGTTTTTAGGCTCCTGAAACCCGCCTTATAAATGTGCGAATTTTAGGCGAGTTGACTTCGGCGAACACGCCGCGATACCGGGATGTCGCGCATCCGATACCGAAGCTGGTTATCCCGATCTGGCGGTACTGGCTGTTTTTGACCGCGAAGAGCGGGCCGCCGGAGTCTCCGTAGCAAGCCCCTTCGCCACCCGAGCCGGCGCCGACCATGATCGGCTTCACGAAACCTGTACCGTAGGAGCGCCTAAAGAAGGCATCGCTCCCAACTGGCACGCGCACTTCTTGCATCTGATAGGGATAGTTGACTTGCGGGTTCGGGTCACTCGGCGAAACGGCCCGGGTGGAGCCCCAACCTGCAATGGTCGCTTGGCTACCCTTCGCTTCAAGTCCGTTGTCCTCACCGCCAGCCGGTATGATCGGCTTGATCCCATTGACCGGAGTGCTCAGACGGATCACCGCCGCGTCGTACTTGAGTGCTGCGCGGGTGGATTTGTAGCGGGGATGCACGGAGATATGCGAGAAGCTCTTGACCCTTCGGATTTGTCCCCCCGATCTCAGATTGGCCGCCCCGACGACTATCCGCAATTTGCGGTAGTTCTTGCGAGTGATCGGCACCTCTTTTATGCAGTGACCCGCTGTAAGGACGTGTCGAGGGCCGATTAAAGTGCCTCCGCAGTAGTGCTCGTCGGCTCGATCCACTCCCTTGCGGTCGAGTTGCAAGCTGACCATGAAGGGATACTTGCCGTTGGGTACCGCCGAACCACCTACGACCGAAGTGGTCACGTCCGGCTCTTCGCTATCTGCCGCCTCAGCAACGGCGAAGACGGCCACCAAACCTAATGCAAGGGCCGCAAAGACCGCGACCATATATCGCCCAACCGAACCCGAAGTACGCATGAGCCACCCTCCATCTTCTATCTGCGTAGTCGCCCGCGCTTTTCTCGATCCGTATTCTGAGTCAGTTTCTCAGGACGCGGAAGTTTTTGCAATGTTTCTGAGCCGCAATTCGTATCACATGGCATAATTTCCTAGCATGTCCGAGAGATTCAACATCACCAGCGGGACGGAGTGGGAGAAATCCGTGGGCTATTCGCGGGCGGTCCGCAAGGGGCCGTTCGTGTTTGTCTCCGGCACTACGGCGACAGATGGAAGCGGCGGTATCGTTGGTGTAGGAGATGTCTACGCACAATCGGTTCAGGCGCTCGCGAATATCCGGGTCGCGCTCGAAGCGGCGGGTGCGGCGGTATCGGACGTGGTACGAACGAGGATCTTCGTGGTGGACATTGATGGTTGGGCGGAGATCGGACGGGCTCACGGCGAGGTTTTCGGTGAGATTCGGCCAGCTTGCAGCATGGTTGAAGTGAAGCGACTCATCTCGCCAGAGATACTCGTCGAGATCGAAGCCGATGCACTCATAGGAGAAGCTTCGCCGAACGTCTAGTCCTTTGGAGAAGAGGTCCGAAGTTTGCCCGAGCCCTCTTCTATCTGTCGCCGGATTGATTCGAGCGTCTGTGCGAGCCCCTCCTGCAAAGGGTGACGGTCATCGTCGGACCCCTCCTCGATCTCACCTTCCACCGACTCTTCTCCAAAGTGAGATGCACGGTCACCAGACTACCGTCGGCAGCCTCATCTACCTTGAGACTCCCAAAGTAATCCCTCGAAGACTCGGCCTCCCAGCGCATCTCGCGGGCTTCCCCGTCGGTTTCTAGATATCCCTTGCTCTCGAACTCGCCCCGGTCGGGAATTTCATCCCTCAAGTACAGGCGTTGCCCCGGCTGGCCTTCGCTCGTCGAACCCTCGATACGGGCCTCTTTTATGGGCGGTAGATATTTCGGTAGGTTATCTACATCGGAGAGCCACTCAAAGACTTCGTCGGCGGCAACGTCGATGTTCTGGCTCTGTTCGTACTGGGCCACGGTAGCTCCTGTCGTAAGGGGATGCTCTCGCCTCTTTCTCCCCGCTCCTAATAAGAACAAATCCTCACAACCGCGCTCAGGAGTTGCGGGGACTAACGGTTTCTGGGGTGGCGGCGGTACGCAATGCACGAGAAAAGACCTCCGCCGACTGCGAACCGGAGACGGCGAGACGCCCATCGAAGATGTAGAACGGCGCGCTGTCTACAGGTATCTGGGCCGCTACCTTCTGGCTGGTCCAAACTTCCGCGACTCCATCGTCGCTCCGCAGGTGATCCGCGACTTCGCCCCTTTCCAGCCCGATGTCCACGGCCGCCTGAAGCAGATGCTCCAAATCGTTGAGATTCTTGCCTTCGGTGAAGTACGACCGAAACAAGGTTTCGGCGGCGGACATCCCGAGCCCTCGACTTTGGGCGAAGAGGATGAGGCGATGTGCGTCCACGGTGTTTGGGGCGATCGCCACCCGGTCGAAATCGAACCGGATGCCATCCGGCGATCCGGCATCGGATACATGCGCGAAGGCGACTTTCATATTGGTTTCGCCCCCAAACTTGTCCACGGCGAACTCGTGCCAGGGGAGTCCTCCCTCCGGCATCTCGGGACGGAGTTGGAAAGGCTGCCAGCTGACTTCGGTTTCGATCTCCGGGTTATCCTGTAGCGCATTTCGGAGCCGTCTCTCTCCGATGTAGCACCAGGGACACACCACATCTGCGTAGACTTCTATCCGCATGTTTCTGCCTCCTCGAAATCTTTAGTAGCTGACCAGCGGTGCCGTGTGCAGGTGCTCTTTGCTCGTGAGCTGCTTTAGCATGAAATCCGCCATGTCCGCCCGTGAAATCTGGGTTCCACTGTTTTTTCCAACGTACCCGACCCGATACTCGCCCTTTCGCTCTCCTTCCGTGAGCCGGGGGCCGCGAACGATTACCCACTCCAAATCACTCTTCCTCAGTACCTCCGCGTGCCGCTCAGCATCCTCAAGAACCGCCCCCTGAAATGTCTTGAGCAGAAAGACTATAGCCTTGTCCACAAATTTCGGATCATCCTTGCTATCCGCCACCCCAGCACCCGTCAGACTTATAAGGCGCCCGACTCCATGCTGCTTCATGGCTGCCACAATGTTCTCCGTACCCCGAGTTTGCACATCCTTGGGAGAAGACTTCGTGTGACCGAGCGCACTCAACACCACATCTTGATCGTCCACGGATTCGTCTACCGCCGCCGCATCCAACACATCACCCTCAATAATCCGCAGCCGTTCGTGTTGTATGTCGAGCTTCGATGAATCCCGAACAAATGCCGTTACCTCATAACCGTCCCGTAAAGCCTGTTCCACAAGCGGTCGCCCCGTTCGTCCCGTAGCTCCAAAAACCACCAACCTCATCTCTCACCCTTCCACTAAATCGTTGATACGAGCTTAAAAATCTGTTACCGTAAACGGACAAATATCCGCTTGAAGGATGTTACTGGACATATGTCCGTTTATCAACATGAGAGGAGACGAAGAGCGAATGTCTGGAGTGGGGGTAGAGGTGGTTCAGAGGCGTGAGCGGAGTGATGCGGTTAGGAGTCGTGAAAAAGTTATGGATGCGGCTCGGCGGCTCTTTGGGGAGCGGGGCGTGGACGCGGTTAGTATGTATGAGATCGGGCGCGAGGCTGGGGTTGGTCAGGGGACGTTGTATCGGAGGTTCGAGCATAAGGGTGCGCTGTGTTCGGCCTTGCTTGGAGAGAAGATCGAAGATTTCCAGGAGGAGTCCCAGCATAGGGTAGGTAGTCGAGGGGCGGCACTTGGGAGGCTGAAGTGGTTTTTGGGGCGTTTGGCGAGGTTTAATGAGGAGAACGGAGCTTTGCTCGGGGCTGTCCGGGATGCGGCCGGTGGCGGACGCCGCATAGAGATGCATCGTAATCCGTTCTACGAAGGACTACGTGGGCTGGTGATCGAGTTGCTGAGAGAGGCGAAGGAAGCGGGGGATATGCGTACGGATCTGGACTCCGAATGCCTCGCGGATACTTTGCTCGCCGCGATCAACATAGACTTGTACGTCTATCAGCGTCAAGAACTCGGGATGGAGCGCGAGCGTATCGTAGGGTCTCTAAGGTCCGTGCTCGAAGGACTCCGAGTGACCGAATCGTAGGACGATTCCGAATCCATTTATTCCCGCGTCGTTTCGTGGGTTCGGCCACGATGCGTAGCTTAGTGAATTCGTATAATTCGTGGTGGAAATTGGAGTCGGTTAGAGGCTAGGAGACTTTTATGGCCCGTCGTCGAGTAGAGCCCGGTCCCGGCCAGGAGTCGGTCTGGGATTATCCGCGTCCGCCGAGGATGGAGGACGTGGAGAAGAAAATAAAGGTCGTGTTTGGTGGTGTTACGGTTGCGTACACGAGGCGGGGGAAGAGGGTTCTTGAGACCAGTCATCCGCCGGTTTATTACGTGCCGCCGGAAGACATTCGGATGGAGCATCTGGAGTTGGTGGATGGTGCCACTTACTGCGAATGGAAGGGGCCGGCGCGGTACTATGACCTTATTACGGAGGAACGGCGCGAAGGGCGGGCGGCTTGGTTTTATCCGGATCCCGTGCCAAGTTTCGCTGAGTTGAAGGATTACGTGGCGTTCTATCCATCCAGGATGGATGGGTGTTGGGTTGGCGGGGAGAAGGTCGAGTCACAGGCGGGGGACTTCTATGGCGGTTGGATCACACCGGAGATAGTCGGTCCATTTAAGGGCTCCACGGGAACCTGGGGCTGGTAGTTTGGACTCGAATATCGCGGACCTTCGACACGAATACAGACACGCTACGTTAGGCAAGGCCGATGTCAGCGACGATCCTGTAGAGCAATTCGGACGCTGGTTTGACGAGGCCATCGAGGCCAAGCTGCATGAACCAAACGCTATGACGGTCGCTACCGCAACTCCGGACGGCCAACCGTCCGCCCGAGTCGTTTTGATGAAGACCCTCGATGAGTACGGCTTCGTTTTCCACACCAACTATGAGGGACGCAAAGGCCAGGAGATCCAAGCCAATCCGAGATGTGCTTTGTTGTTCTACTGGGGTGAGTTGGAGCGGCAAGTCAGGATTGAGGGCCGCGCCACCCGCTTATCCGAGGAAGAGTCCGACTCTTATTTTCGGAGTCGTCCCCGTGGAGGTCACGTTGGCGCGTGGGCCAGCGACCAGAGCCGTAAAATCGAGAACCGCGCCGCCCTGGAAGAGCGTGTCCAAGCCATAGAATCCGAGTATGAGGGGATGGAAGTGCCCCGTCCGCCGCACTGGGGCGGCTATCGGGTAACTCCGCAGAGCTTCGAGTTCTGGCAGGGCCGCGAGAACCGATTGCATGACCGACTCGTGTACCGGCGAGCGGGGAAGTACTGGAGCATAGAGCGTCTACAGCCATGATGGACACTCCACCGCCGAGCTTGTGTCGAAAACGAGAAGTGGATGGCGTCATCGCGGCATATCTTCCTCTACAGGTAACTGTGTATATCTCTGCGCAACCCTGCTCCGTATGTCGGATTAATTTCCCGGATCTGGTATCCATCTGCTACGCTTCAAGCAGATGAATAGCGGTCAGGATAGGATGCTAGAGATATCGTTGCCGTGCCGCTGCGGTTCGCTACGAGTAGATACAATGGCCGAGATGATGGGATCAATAGTTTGAGAAATCTCGCGTATCAGAATAGTGTTCTAGAAGGGGTCGCGACCGCGTACACATACCGGCCAGAGGACAGGATAGTTGATCTCCTGGCAGCGGGCACGAAAAGCGGCTCGTGAGCCAATATATAAAACAACTTATGCAGAGGATACGCGGGATGCGAGAACGGACGGGCGAAAAACCAATCAGTCTGCCAGAGACCGAGCCCGACGTTACGGCCCATCCGACGCCTATTCGGATATCGAAGAGAATGCGCACGGTTTTGATCCTGGCCGTACTAGCTCTGGTTTTGTTGATAGTCTGGTACGTGCCGAGCGCACTGACGACCCTTATCGGCGGTTTTGCTCTCGCGCTCGTACTCTCTTTCCCGGTGCGTTGGCTCTCAAGGATCATGCCCCGCGGACTGGCGATCCTCGGCTCGTTTTTGCTACTGGTGGGATTTGCTGCACTAGCATTGCTTATTTTGGTGCCTCTGGTGGGAGGACAACTCGCCGCGTTTGCTGATGCCTTGCCCGGCATAGCGAGTACCGCTGAACAGAGCTTGCGTGAACTGCTCAACTTCTTCCAGCAGAGGGGACTCCTTCCCAGTGACTCCGATGAAGTAGCCTCAAGCGTCAGGGAGGATCTAACAAAAGCCGTGCAGGCGGTCGGAGGCAACGTGATCGGCGGGGCCTTGGGCATCGTCACCGGCACTTTCAGCTTCGCCCTAACGCTCTTCGGGGTGCTCTTTGTGGGCGTCTACTTGCTCGTCGATGTCCGCAGGTTCAAGGCCGCCTATCTGCGGGCCGCGCCTCACGAATATCGCCGGGACTTCCTTACTCTGTGGAACGCCTTCGGCTACTCGCTATCCAAATACCTCGGAGGTCTAGCTCTCGTGCTCGCCATACAGGGGGTCGTCTCGGCTGCGGGACTGTTCCTACTCGGCGTGTCCTATGCTTTGCTTCTCGGGGTTTGGGTCTCGATAACGGCAGTTATTCCGTATCTTGGAGCCTGGATCGGGTCCATCCCGGCGGTGCTGGTGGCTCTCACCATCTCACCGACTACGGCGCTTCTGACGGCGGTACTGTTTTTAGGCATCCAGCAGCTAGAGGGCAACTTCTTGACGCCCAAGATCCAGGGCGACACTCTGCGCGTGCATCCGATCCTGGTCTTTCTCGCCGTGATAATCGGTGGAGGATTGGCCGGCATCGCCGGTGTGATCGTCGCCGTCCCGTCGCTCGCTGTGTTGCGCGTACTCTTCGACTTCTTCCGCGTGCGGCTAACGACACAGCAAGGTTAGCTCGAAGCTGCCAAGTTCCTAGGACTCTAAATTCATGGTGTCGGTCGTCTATCACTTCACTTCAAATAAACACCTCACGCTGCGATCGCTGATGCCCGGCTCCGATGTCAAGATCAACGGATCGAAAAGAAGCTTTGCGACGTACTGAGTACTCAGAAAACTTCGGTTGAGCGGGACAATGGCCGTTGCTGATAAGATGTTTTTCGCTGTTCCTAACATGTTCGAGAGGAGTCAATTTGAAGCTTGTAACGTATTCGGTGGGGGATGGAGCACTCGAAGTCGGAGCCTTGGAGGGAGAGGAGATACGTCCACTAGGCGGCTCCGCGTCCGGCATGATCGAGTTTATCGTAGCCGGTGGCAGCCCCGAGCCGGGCGAGGAGGTGATCCCGCTAGCGGATGCCCGCCTGCACGCCCCGATCCCACGCCCCGCCAAGCTCATCGCCATCGGACTAAATTACTCGGATCACGCCGAGGAAACAGGTGCCGACATACCCGAGAAACCAATAGTTTTCGGCAAATACTCCAACTCCGTCGTCGGACCCGCCGAGGCGATCCGAATACCCCAAATAACCGAGCAGGTGGATTACGAAGCGGAGCTTGCCGTCGTGATAGGTCGTGCTGCCCGCAATGTCTCCGAGGATGACGCTCTGGATTATGTCTTCGGGTACACCAACGCCAACGACGTTTCGGCACGGGACTTGCAGTTCTCCGAGGGCGGACAGTGGACGCGGAGCAAATCCATCGACACGTTCTGTCCCATCGGGCCGTGCATCGTCACCAAAGACGAGGTTCCAGATCCCCAGAACCTCGCTATTAAGGCGACGCTCAACGGTGAAGTCGTACAGCATGGACATACATCCAAGATGATCTTCTCGGTCGCGCAGATTATCTCGTTCCTGTCTTCTGGCATGACCCTCGAACCGGGCGACATAATTATCACCGGAACTCCTCCGGGCGTGGGTATGGCTCGTGATCCGCAACTGTGGATGAAACCCGGCGATGAGGTGACTATCGAGGTTGAGGGGCTCGGAAAACTAACCAACCCCGTCGAAGCGGAGTAGCGCATGGAGCTTCTAGCGGAACTCGGAGCTATTCTGCCGGAGAATCGGATAGTCTCGACCGGCGAAGACCTCGAACGGCATGGCGGTGGAGTGTTTACCTACCATGCTCCTCATCCGCCGGATGTCGTGATCTACCCGGAGAGTCGCGAGGAAGTATCTGAGGTTTTGCGGTTCGCGTCCGAGCGAGGCGTTCCCGTTACGCCGTTTGGCGAGGGGAGCAGTCTGGAGGCGCATACGCTCCCGGTGGAGGGTGGTATCAGTCTGGATCTCGCCCGCATGAATCGTATCTTGGAGATTCGACCGGACGACTTTCTCGCCCGCGTGCAGCCGGGTGTCACTCGGGAGCAACTGGATGCCGCACTCCTGGAACACGGATTGTTCTTTCCGGTGGATCCCGGCTGGGACGCATCGCTAGGCGGGATGGCGGGAACTAACGCCAGTGGCACGAACGCGGTGCGGTATGGGGTAATGCGGGATCAAGTTCTCGGCCTCGAAGTCGTGCTGGGTGACGGCACCATGATGACCACCGGCGGCCTCTCCATGAAATCCTCCGCTGGATACAATCTGACCGGCTTGTTCGTCGGCTCTGAAGGGACTCTTGGAGTGTTTACGGAGGTGATCCTGCGGCTGTATCCAATCCCCGAAAAGATACTCGCCGGACGAGCCGTATTCGAGGATATAGAAGCGGCGGGGCGAGTGGCGGTCGCTGTGATCCGCTCCGGGATGCAAATAGGCCGCGTGGAACTCGTGGACGCCCGCTCCATCGAAGCCGTAAACGCCTACAAGGAGACGGACTACGCCGTAGCCCCAACGCTCTTCTTCGAGTTCTCCGGCTCCGAAGCGAGCGTCGAGAAGGATGTCGCGGCGGCGCGAGACCTCGCCCGCTACGAAGACTGCCAGAAGTTCGAGTTCGAGGCGGATGCGGCGGCGCGGGAGAAGCTGTGGGAGGCGCGTCACGACGCGGCGCTTGCTATCCGGGATCTCTATCCAGGTATGGGCATGATGGGGACGGACGTGTGCGTCCCGATAAGCGACTTGCCCGGTGCTCTGCGCCACGCCCGCGAGACCATACAGAATCACGGCCTCGAAGGTGTCATCCTCGGTCATGTCGGTGACGGAAACTATCATGCTGTTTTCCCTGTGGATACCGCCGACGAAGCGGATCAAAAACGAGCCGAAGAGGTCAACGCCGAGATAGTGGATTACGCGCTGGCGCGAGGAGGAACTTGCACCGGCGAGCATGGCATTGGCCTCGGCAAGATCGGCCACCTCGAAAAGGAGCACGGCGACTCCTTGATGTTTATGCGAGGCATAAAAAAGCTCGCGGACCCCAGCGGAATAATGAACCCTGGGAAAATCTTCGCCGATTAGAAGGTTGGCGCCACGGGCACCCGGCGCATGGATTGTAGAATGAGTTCATGATGCGTCGGCGTGGAAACGATGAGACCTTTGATCTTCCGGTGCGCGTGATCGGGCTTCTGCTCGCTCTGCAAGTCGCGGGCCTGGCCGGGCTCGGACTCTACGAATTCTTCAGTGTGGATTGGCGGGGCTTCGAGATTCTATCGCCGTTCTCCTCGGGATTGGCCGAAGCAGCGGCGGTCGCGCTTTTTGTCCCGGCGGCGATCCTGCTATTGTTGGCTGCTTTCGGGTTTCTAGTGCTGCGACGCCGAGGTTGGCTGCTGGCGGCGATCGGGGAGGGAGCTACGCTGGCGGCTTCGCTCTGGATCTACGTGGTCCTCGAACCGTTCTACGTCTACCCGGTCATGGCCTACGCCGTCCTGATGGTTCTCTACCTGAATTCCCACAATATCCGGGAAGCTTTTCACTTAGGGCGGGATTCTCGCACACAAACCGGCGGCTCCTCGTGAGCGTCGATCCCGTGGACCCAAAATACGCCGAAGAGTTGCTCCAACGCTTCGAGCCCGTGCTCCGCTCTACGGTCGGCGATAGCTTCTATCCGATGGACGTTGAACCTTACGTGCGGTCGTGCGGTCTCTGGGTGCAGCATCCCGGCGAAGAGGCTATCCGCGTAGTTCCCGAAGGTGAGTTGACGCTCGACACCCTTCCGCAACAACCCCTGGATGAAGCCGGTGCCGTCCACTTTCTGAAGTTTGCCGAGACTCGGAAAAAGACCGGGATTTTGCGGCGTGGCGGGGAGATCTGGAGCTTCCGCACAGACTTTCGGGCGGGACGGGGTCGCTTGGCGCGTGTGGGATACTTCTCGCGTTTCGTGGACGCGCTTTACTCCATCACGCTCCTAGCTCGTGGCCGGGTTCCGGGCGAAGCCGCCCACGCGGCAAGAGAGACCTACAAACGCGTAATGGCGGCGGACGAGCGTTACCGCTACCACGGGCGCGTGACCCGTCAGAGCGGATGGCTGGTCTTGAGCTACTGGTTGTTCTATCCGTTCAACGACTGGCGCAGCGGATTCTTCGGGGCCAACGATCACGAAGCCGACTGGGAGAAAGTCTACGTGTACCTCTCCGAATCTTCATCGGGTGAGGTGCGGCCCGAGTGGGCAGCT
>JBGTFQ010000004.1:0-4940 GCA_041747155.1 Rubrobacteraceae bacterium | reverse complement strand
GCTGAGAGCAACCGGCGTGGTCGAGGGATGCTGCACCCGCCCGACGTAGCATTCCGAGCCGTGAGCCATCGTGTCAAAGCCCGTGTACGCGATGTACTCCGGCGGTTGCGTCATGCACAAAACCGGATCGTTGATCGCCAGAGTCGTGATCGCCGCCCGATCAAAGCCCACCCACTTGTGCGGAGCATTAGGCGATGAGAGATCCGTAATAACGTAAGCCGGTGTGGTCTCCGACCCTGTCCCAACGGTCGTGTTGATAGCGATGTGCGCCGGGTTGTCCAACGTCTCGGAAGCGTTGACCTCCTGAAACTCGTTGACATTCCGCCCATCGTGCGCCGCCACAACCCGCGCGCCCTTCGTCGCGTCGTGCGAACTACCACCACCTATGGAGACGAACCCGTCGCAGCCACCATCGGAGAATGCCTTGTAAGCATCCATGACGTTGTAGTCTTTGGGATTAGATTCGACCTTATCGTAGATCGAGACCGAGACACCCGCGTTCTCGAAGTTGGTCTTACACTCGTCGATGATCCCCGTTCCCCGCAGACCCGACGTGACGAACAATACGTGCTTCAATCCCATCGCCGCAGCTTCTGGCCCCGCGCTCTCGTAAGCACCGGCTCCAAATAGCGATCTTGGTTGCTTAAAGAATTCCTTTACCGGAAATTCTAGAACCCTCGAAAGATCCATGCTTATTTACTCCTTTCCATTTCCCCTGGTTACTTCGACCGATGTTCGACCTGTCCCGTCTCCTAAATACCTCCTGGCTCGCTTTCCCAACGAGAACAACAACTATGCGTTCTACCAAAACCCGTGTCAAGTTCGTCGCACCGGGATAGCATTCGTCGCTGAAGATGAAACCCAAACAGGAGATACAAGATGGAGAAAGCCGAACCTCAGAGCCCCCGCCCAGTGCCCGAGTCGCGGGAGGCGTACCCGCATTTCAGGGAGATATCCACGCGCTGGATGGACAACGATGTGTATGGACACGTCAATAACGTTGTGTACTATTCGTATTTCGATACGGTGGTGAACGAGTACTTGATCCGGACCAACGTGTTGGACATTGAGAAGAGCCCGGTCATTGGTCTTGTGGTCGAGACTCAGTGTCGGTACTTCAAGCCGATCACCTTCCCAGACACCGTCCACGCGGGCCTGCGAGTAGCCCGTCTTGGCAAGAGCAGCGTCCGCTACGAAGTCGGCCTCTTCCGCAACGACGACGAAACCGCCGCCGCGCAAGGCCACTTCATCCACGTCTACGTCGAGCGCGAATCCCGCAAATCCGCACCCCTGACGCCGGAACTACGAGCCGCGCTGGAAGAGATAACGGTCGATTAACGCTCCGCAGTCTCGGAGTCTTCTCCTTAGTTGCGCGGGTCGCCGGATTGCTATCCGAGCTGTTAGCCCGGAACACCTTTGGACATCGTCCATGATGAGTCGCGACTCATCATGGACGAAAGTAGATCGACAGGGTAGTAGCCAAGATGGATATCGTTACGAACGTATAGAAAAGCACACTAAGAACACGGCTTCTCTCCTCCACTCCGAGGAGGATTCCCACAGCTACACCGAAGCACGAATAAGAGAGCGCGTGCCAGTAATCTCCATCGAGCAGTGCGAGGATGGTTACCGACGCAAGACACACAACGAAAGCCAACAACTTTGTTCTTTTCGAGAACGCATGTCTTTCCTCGCTCATGAGAACCGCCGATCCGGAACACCTTCGGACACCTGCTCTGATGAGGAGCGACTCTCCGAACCGCTAAGCGCTGGTGAGGTTCTACAGGAAGACAGTGAGGCTACACGCGGGGCTACGAGCTGCGAGATCTCTTGTAGCAGTTCTTCGTCTTCCTCCGTAAATGCTCCAACGGTGTCTGAGTCTATGTCGAACTGGCCGACTATCTCTTCTTCGTGGTGGATCAGGACTACGAGTTCGGAGCGGGTGTGCAGGGAACACTCAAGATAGTTGTCGAGTTCTCGCACGTCGGTGACGAGTTGGTTGGCGTTCTCGGCGACCGCTGTTCCGCAGACACCGTCCCCGATCTCGATGCGGGCGTGACCCGGCGGCTCTTCCGCACCGGCGAATGGCCCTATGACGAGCACATCATCCACCAGCAAGTAGATCCCACTCCAATCCCAATCAACGTGCGCCTCGTGAACGAGAAATATGACCCCATCCAGGACTTCTCCGTCCGGCGCATCCGAGAAGACCAGATCCTCGACTTCAGACACCAACCGCGTTCTCTCCATCCCAAAGCTCCCTCGACACTCGACAACCCGATCAGATAATAGAGCAACGAAACACGCCCCGCACCCAGAAAGTCTATGCACGTTGCACAAAGACTGTGGCCTACTCGTTGTCTAGTATCCAGGTCTACGCTTCGTTTCGTCCGCAACACTGGAAAGGTGGATCCCCGTGAGTCTAATCCGCAAAGGACTCCTCCCAATAATCCTTATCGCGTTGCTGATGGTCTCGACATCATGCGGCGAGAGCGGCGAAGCTTCGGAGAAAACCGAGCGTAAAGCCACCCTGACAGTGCTGGCGGCTTCCTCGCTCACGGATGCTTTTGGGGAGTTGGCCGACACTTTCGAGAAGCAGAATCCTGGCGTTGAAGTGAAGGCGAGTTACGAGTCCAGTTCGACGTTGCTCGCCCAGATACAGCAGGGTGCTCCCGCCGACGTGTTCGCCTCCGCCGACGAAGCCAAGATGCAAGCGGCTGTCGAAGAGAAACTAGTCGAAGGAGAGCCCGAGACTTTCGCAAAAAATCGAGAGATCATCCTGGTCCCCAAGGAGAACCCCGCGAACATCGAGAAATTCCGAGATGTAGCGGAGCCCGGCGTAAAGCTCGTGCTGGCTGAGGATGAAGTCCCGGTCGCCGAGTACGCGAAGGAAATCCTGACCAAAGCCGACAGGGAGTACGGCGGTGGTTTCGAGAAGGCCGTTATGTCCAACATAGTCTCCCGCGAGGCCGACGCGCGGGCCTCGGTCAACCGGGTAGCTTTGAGCGAAGCCGACGCCACGTTCGGTTACACGAGCGACTACACCCCAGATGTGCGGGACAAGGTCAAGATCGTCGAAATCCCCGTGAACTTGAACATAATCGCCACCTATCCCATAGCCGCGCTCGAAGACTCCAAAGAGCCGGAACTGGCTCAAAAGTGGGTCGATCTGGTAACGGGCGAAAAGGGCCAGGAGGTGCTTGAAAAGTGGGGATTCGAGTCCGCCGCGTGAGCAAAGAGAGGATGCCGCGCCACCGCAAGCTCCCCAGCGGCGATACGCTGGCCTCGGGGCTGGCCGTTGGTGCTTTGGCGTTGCTAGCGGGTTTCATAAGCCTGCCGATCTTGAGCCTCGTAGTCTGGACGGTGAGCGAGGACTCATGGCGGGCGATGGCCTCGCCGGAAGCGCGGGAAGCCTTGTTCCTAAGCATCAAGACCACTTCGATCTCGATGTTCATAATCATCACAGTCGGGACACCGGCGGCCTACGTGCTGGCTCGGAGTGAGTTCCCCGGCAAGAAGCTCATCGACAGCTTGATAGATATACCCGCCGTCTTGCCGCCCTCGGCGGCGGGAATAGCGTTACTGCTGGCGTTCGGGAAGCTTGGGTTATTGGGGCAATACCTCGACGTGTTGGGGGTGCGGATCACCTTCACCACGGCGGCGGTCGTGATCGCCGAGATCTTCGTCGCCGCCCACTTCTACGTCCGCCAGGCAGCCGTCGGCTTCTCCCAGGTACGCCGCGACGTGGAGGAAGCCGCAATGGTTGACGGAGCGAGCCGCTACGCGACCTTCACCAAAGTAACGGTGCCGCTCGCACTGCCGGCATTGGTCGCGGGCGCGGTGATGGCCTGGGCGCGGGCTCTCGGGGAGTTCGGCGGTACGATCATCTTCGCCGGTAGCTTCCAGGGCGTCACCCAGACCGTCCCCCTGGCGATCTTCTCCGCCCTACAAACCAACCTCGACGCCGCCGTAGCACTCTCGGTCCTGGTTTTGGGATTCGCCTTCACCGTGATCCTAACCGGCAGACTCCTGACTCGCAAAGCAATCCAATACCAGGACTAACCCGAAACCTCTCTAAGCCAGTCCTTCGTCCGTAAGTACCATCACGTCGGTGGCTTTCACGAGGGCCGTTACTTCC
Source organism: Rubrobacteraceae bacterium (assembly GCA_041747155.1). Lineage (GTDB taxonomy): Bacteria > Actinomycetota > Rubrobacteria > Rubrobacterales > Rubrobacteraceae > JACDDK01. Next base: position 802 of record JBGTFQ010000004.1, on the reverse strand, counting down.
TTGCCGACTTCGAGACCCAATTCCTCGGCGCTCTCGGTGGTTATTAGCGAGACCATGTGGTTGTCGCCGACTTGCAGAGAGACTCTTGTGGCGGCCTCGCCTTTTACGAGCTCGGTGATGGTACCGGGGAGGCGGTTACGGCCGCTCATCTTCATGTTTGGTGCTCCTTTCGGTGGTTGTCGCCAGCAGGCCGAGTTGCAGGGCGAGCCTGGCCCGGTGGTCTTTTAAGTCTAGCCCGGTTAGTTCGCTTATGCGCGCGAGTCGGTACGCCAGGCTGTTGCGGTGGAGGTAGAGGTTGTCGGCGGCCTCGCTGGCGTTGGCGTTAGCGGCGAAGAAGGCTCGTAGGGTTCGGACGAGGTCGCTACCGTGTTCCTCGTCGTAGTCTCGGAGCGGATCGACGAGGTTGCGGAACGGGCGCATGTCTGGGTTGTTCGCCAGTGACTCGAATGTTTGGTCCAGATCCCGAATATCTTCTTCCTCTGACACGTTACGGATTCTATCTTTCGGTGCGTGAATGCGCTGGAACGCGCCGATTTAGGATGCGCGAAGAAATGGACCTGTGTTAGACTGCGAAAACTTCCGAGAGAAAGGGGTGAAGGGAGTCAAATCGCTAAACATACGGGGAAAACGCGACTAATGTAATTTGATTGACGGCGGTCAGGGGATGACCGGGGGAACGTGGGTAACGAACGAGCCGCGCTTGCGGTGTCGGGGAAATAAGCTGGAAAGGAGAACCTATTTATGCGTAGGATCCAGATGACGGTGGATGGCAAGCCACACGTCGCGGACGTGGAGCCGAGGC
>JBGTFQ010000003.1:0-14177 GCA_041747155.1 Rubrobacteraceae bacterium | reverse complement strand
TTCGCCCGGAGCTTCGAGCTTCTGTTGCTCTTGCGATTCTTTCAGGGGATGGGGGCGGCTGCTCTAGGCACGATCAACGTGACCGTGATCGGGGACATCTACTCGGGCCGCGAACGCTCGGAAGCTCTCGGCTACAACTCTTCGGTCCTCTCCATTGGCACCGCGACTTACCCGGCAATCGGTGGGTTACTTGCGACGTTTGGCTGGTTCTATCCGTTCGCTCTGGCCTGGATCGCGCTCCCCGTAGGCTTATTGGTCCTCTTCTCACTCCACAACCCGGAACCTCACAACGAACAACGCCTCAAAGACTACTTCGGCGATGTCTGGAAGCGCCTGCGCCACCGCCAAGTCCTCGGCCTCCTCTGCGCCTCTCTTCTGACATTCATCATCCTTTTCGGCCCGCAACTTGCTTTCCTCCCGATCCTGATGGACGACCGCTTCAACGCCCCCGCCTGGCTCATCGGCACAGTCCTCTCCGCTGGCTCACTGACCACCGCCGCGACCTCCACCCAGCTAGGCCGGATGACCGCACGCTTCCCGGAACGAACCCTGCTCCGAACCTCTTTCGTCGTCTACGCCGCCGCACTCGCTGTCGTCGCCTTCGCCCCGGCACTACCACTACTCTTCGTCTCCGCCATCCTCTTCGGTGTCGCGCAGACCATGAACATCCCAAACGTCTTTTCGCTCCTGAACGAGCTAGCTCCCTCCGAAAATCGCGGCGCGTTCATGTCCATCAACGGCATGACCCTCCGACTCGGGCAGACCATCGGACCCCTCCTGATGGCCTCGACCGCCGGACTCCTCGGCTTCACCGGCGCGTACATAGCCGCCGCCGGACTCGCCATACTCAGCTTCTTCGTGATCCTACTGCTCGTCCGCTAACGCTCTCCTATTAAATTTCGTTAAGAATTTATCCCACACCGTAGCGGCAACAAGCTTGCTCTGTTAACTTACCGTGTATGGTTACAATGTAAGTCAACGAAAACGATCTGGGTCTTTTAGATGGAGGGTTTGCCGTGAGCGATGAGGGTGGTGGGGTTGCTACGTTGGAGGAGCGGGTCGAGCGGCTGGAGACTGGGCTTGAGGAGCAGGGACGGGAGCTCAAGTATGTGTTGCGACGACTAAATCGCACGTTGGCCGGGAGTGGGGCGGAGGAGCCCGAGCGGAAGTCCGGGCCTAGACCACGAGAGGCTCCGAAGCCTGAGATGCGAGTGAGGCCGGAGCGGGTTGTACAAGACGCATCGGAACCGGTTCGGGTGGCGGTGGAGGAGTCTAAGCCGTCGGAGGTTAGGAGCGAGGAGCGAGGTAGTCGTTTTGGGGGTCTGGATCTCGAACGGCTCAAGAGTGGTGAGTGGTGGTTTGGGAAGATCGGGATCGCGTTGTTGTTGTTTGGGGTTGTGTTTCTGTTCAAGTTCTCTTGGGATCAGGGCTGGTTGAAGGCTCTTTTGACGCCGACTGTGCGTGTTGGTATCGGACTTCTCATAGGTTCCGCGCTGATCTCGTTGGGATTGAGGATCTCCGGCGCACGACGGGCATACGCCGGTGTCTTGATGGGCGGAGGCATCGGGACTTTCTATACAACGGGCTTCGCCGCGTTCCAGATCTTCGGGATAGTGTCTTACGCTGTGGCGGTCGGGTTTATGGTCTGCGTGACAGTGTTGGCCTTTGTGTTGTCCTTGAGGCAAGCCGGGCCTGCTCTGGCCTTGATCGGGGTAGCCGGAGGTTTGGCGACTCCTTTCGTTCTGTACTCGGAATCGGGCTCTGTGGGTGGCTTGGTGGCCTATACGTGTGGAATACTCGCGGGTGCTGCGGCTACGTATCTGTTTAAGGGTTGGCGGTCGTTGTTGGCGTTTGCAGGGGCTGGAACTTGGCTGGTCTTTATGACTGCTTTCTACTCGGAGATCTACGGCTCGGCGGATGTAGCGGCGACTGACCGATGGGCGCTTGGTCTAGGTGTAATCCTGACGTGGCTCCTGCTGTGGCTTACGCCGGTGTCTAGGGAGGTGTTGCGTGAGCGTCGACCAGAGAGTTGGCCCATTCCAGATACCAGCCCCTTGTTGCGGTGGTTGATATCCGACGAGGCTATCCTTCGCAGCAATGCTCTCACGCATATACTTTCCCTATCTTCGCCACTTCTGGCCCTTTTCTTTATCCAGGGGATTTGGAGCCTCGAAGCTGTCTCCGCAGGTTGGGTCTGCGTGGGTGGCGCCGCAGTCTACGCGCTGGCAGCGGCGACTCTGCGAAATATCTCTGGAGGTGAGCGGGTAGCCTACACGCAGGCTCTCGTTGGAATTCTGCTCGGCACACTGGCGGTCGTGCTGTTGCTAGACGGGGACGCTCTCTTCTTCACGCTCGCGGCGGAAGCGACGGTACTCCATTTTGTAGGTCGCCGGTTCCGGGATCGGGTGCTCACCTGGGAAGCTCACGCGCTCTTCGCGGTCGTGGCAGTCTGGTTCGCGTACCGGATAGCCCAGGGTTCCCTCGTCGCTTTACTGGGCGACTTATTCAGTTCTGAATCGTGGGAATTTTTCGGTATCGGTACGGTCGTGGATGTCGCGGTGCTGGCACTGGCTTTTGGAGCGTCCACGATGTTGTCGGGCGCGGCGACGCGGGTGTATCGGACGGTGGCTCATGCCGGGGTTACAGCACTCGTGTTTCGGGAGTTTCTTTCATTCGATGAGGGTGGCACGTATATTCTCTGCGCTTGGACGTTGTACGCCCTGGGGCTGCATCTGCTCTCACGACACTATCCGAGGTGGAGCAGCGTCGTTGGAGCGCATGTGTTGGCGGGGCTGATCGGTACGGGGCTTCTATTCCGGCTAGTGGGTGAGTACTTCGTAGATCGTGATGGGATCGTGATCCTGGATCTCCACGGGCTAACGGACTTCGCCATCATTGTTGGCGCACTGGTAGCCACGCGCCTCGTGACGAACCGCGCCGCAACCTTCTATCGTCTGGCGGCGTGTGGGGCATTCTCGTTCTGGATTCTCCGGGAACTTGCGAACGTGGACGGTATGCACGGGGCTGTGCTTCTGGCGTGGACGGTCTACGCTGCTGCTTTGATCGCGTTGTCTCGCCGATCACGGGATCTCGGACTGCTATACGCGGCGCACGTTCAGTTCGTGGCGGTTGGGCTGCTGTTATCGCTGCGGCTGTTGGAAGGGTTCGTTGGCTCTTCAACGGGATTGCCGATGGTTGGGTTGCAGAGCTTAGTGGATCTCACCGCGATAATTGTCGCCGCCGGGGTTGCCTGGTTTGTGTCCGAGCGAGAATGGAAGGTAGCCTACTTGATGACAGCGCATCTCGGAATGCTTGCCTGGTTCTGGCGGGAGTTGGCGGAGGCGTCGAGCGGGGACGCCTTCGTTAGCATCGCCTGGGGATTGTATGCCTCCGCGCTGCTGGTGGCCGGATTGCGGTGGAATCTCGCGTGGTTCGTGCGAGCCGGTACGGTGACCCTCTTTGTGGTCGTCGGCAAGCTATTTATCTGGGATCTCTCGGGGGTCGAGGCGATCTGGCGAATACTCCTATTCCTCGGATTCGGCAGCCTGTTCCTTGCCCTGGGCTACTACTTGAGAAAGCTCTGGCGACCGGAAGTTAGGACGGGAGAATCGAGCACCGAAGAGCGTGTGTCCCGAACCCTCTGATGTTAGCCTGCGTCCCGTGGATGGCGACTATCAGACGAACCCGTGGCGCACGTTGGAGAGTCGCGAGGTCTATGAGAACCCCTGGATCCTGGTCCGCGAAGACACCGTAATTCGCCCGGATGGCAACCCCGGAATCTACGGCGTGGTCCACTTCAAGAACCGCGCCATAGCGATCGTCCCGGTTGACGAAGACGGCTTCATCCACCTCGTCGGACAGCACCGCTACCCGCTAGGTCGCTATTCCTGGGAACTCCCCGAAGGCGGATGTCCTTATGACGAGGAACCTCTGGAAGCTGCTAAACGGGAACTACTAGAGGAAACCGGCCTCATCGCGAAGGATTGGCGGACTCTCGGTACAGCCCATCTATCGAACTCCGTCTCCGACGAGGAAGCGTTCTGCTATCTGGCAACCGGCCTTACTCAGCAGACGGCGAGCCCCGAAGGAACGGAGGAGTTGGAGCATCGGCGAGTGACGGTGGAGGAAGCGGTAAGGATGGTGGAGGAGGGCGGGATCACCGACGCGCTCTCGATCATTGGCATACTGCGTTACCTGCGACTACCGTAACCTCGAAACGCACTGTTACCAGCCACCAACGCACCGTCAACAACCTTCCATCTTCTTAACGGGATGCCGCCCGTTTCGTTATCCGACCGAACTACAGTGAAACTTCCGGCGGTCTACGAAGCACGGAGGTGCGTCCAAATGGGCGATAAGACTAAGCTTGGCCTGGCAATTCTGTTATCCGCGGCTATTCTGGGAATCCTCAGCGACCTTCTACTCCGAGCTATACCCTGGGGCTTGAACGTGCCGTTGTGGATTCTGTCGTTTGTGGCGCTCGCCGTTGCGCTGATGAGTCGAAGCGGTTCGGTATTCTCGTGGGAAAGCCGCTGGCTTGCGGTGCCGCTTCTATTGTTCGCTGCGCTTTTCGTCTGGCGGGACTCGGATACGCTCGCGGTCCTCAACGGCCTGGCGGTGGTCGTCTCGATCTCATTGTTCGCGGTGCGTTCCACTTCGGGGCGGCTGGCGATCTCCGGCATCTCGGACTATTTATATCGGGGAATGCAAGCCATCGCCTTCGCGTCAGCCGGGATATTGCCGACCGTCATCCGGGATATCCAGTGGCGCGAGCTTCGGGGTGGAGGATATGCACCATTATTCTCGGTTCTGCGCGGAATCGCGATCTCCGCACCGTTGCTGCTCGTCTTCGGGGCGCTCTTTGTCGCCGCCGACGCTGTCTTCGAGGACATCGTCTCGAATCTCTTCGACTTCGACCTCGCGGAAATATTCGGCCACCTCGTTCTGTTCGGTTTCGTAGCTTGGATCTCCGCCGGTCTACTCCACGCCGCCGTGACCGGCGAGAGACTTCCGCAACCTCCCGAGCGACCCGCATTCCTGAGCCTGGGAATCGTGGAGATTGGAGTGGTTCTCGGACTTCTGAACGCGCTCTTCCTGGCCTTCGTGCTCGTACAGGCACGTTACTTTTTCGGCGGCGCGAGCCGCGTGCTCAGCTCGAATGGTCTGACCTACGCCGAATACGCTCGTCGTGGATTCTTCGAGCTAGTCGTCGTCGCCGCACTCGTAATTCCAATACTTCTGATCGCGCACTGGCTTCTGATCCCCGAAAAACCTCGACATGCGATCCTGTTCAGATCCCTCGCCGGTACTCTTGTTGGTCTGCTCCTCATAGTAATGGCCTCTGCGCTCCAACGAATGCGCCTCTACACCGCCGAGTTTGGTCTTACCGAGTCGCGCCTCTACACTACGGCCTTCATGCTCTGGATGCTCGTCGTACTCATCCTTGTCGTTCTCACCGTTCTTCGCGACCGCCGGGACCTCTTCGCCTCGGGCGCGTTGCTCGGTGGCTTTCTCGCCATAGTCATCCTCAACGCCCTAAACCCCGACAACCTCATAGTCCGTACCAACGTCGCCCGCCTCGAAAGGGGCGAAGAGTTCGATGCCGCGTACCTCGCCTCCCTGAGTGCCGATGCCGTCCCCGCACTCGCCGCCGCCCCTCCAACGGTCGGAGACAAAAGACTTCCCGATGAGCTTCGCTACACAAACGACGGTCAAGAGAAAATCTCTCAAGGTCCCACCCTTCAGAAAGCCGTCGAGCGGCGCTGGAAAGACCCTGAGACCGATTGGCGCACATTCAATATCAGCCGCCACCAGGCATCACGAATAATAGACTAGTGCATCAAAGTCTCGCATCTCCGAATTAGACATCCTGCTACTCTCAACTCCAAATAAGCAGCAAATATCGTATTTTATTGGAGTTATCCACAACATATTGTGGATAACGTGGCGACAATGGTGGATAACTTGAATCTCATGTAACAAGGTTGCAACATGGGAGAGTCGTGCGTTGTGGGGGTGAGAGGAGGATAATGCACCTCGTTGAAGTGGTTTTATCGAGGAGGATTGGTTGAGCGAAGCGCGGAATATAGTAGGGGCGAGCGGCAAGCTCGGGGTGTTGATGCCGGGGATGGGGGCTGTGGCTACGACCTTCGTGGCTGGTGTCGAGTTGGTGAAGCGGGGGCTTGCTGAGCCTGTTGGGTCGCTGACTCAGATGGGGACCGTGCGGCTCGGTAAGCGCACCGAGAACCGAGTTCCCGAGATAAAAAACTTTGTGCCGCTGACGAGCATTGAGGATCTCGTATTCGGGGGGTGGGACGCTTTTCCCGACGACGCTTACGATGCCGCCGCGACGGCGGGTGTTCTGGAGAAAGAGCATCTTAACGCTGTGCGGGACGAGCTGAAAGATATACAGCCCATGCCAGCCGTCTTCGACTCCCGCTACGTCGCCAACCTCGATGCGACACACGTAAAGAGCGGTTCGTTTCGAGAGATGGCTGAAGAAGTGCGGGAGGATATTCGGCGTTTCAAGTGGGAGAATCGGTTGGATCGGGTCGTGATGATCTCGTGCGCTTCCACGGAGGCTTACGCGCAACCTCGGGAGGCTCACTACGACCTGGAGAAGTTCGAGGCGGCGTTGGACGCTTCGGACCCCTCCATCTCACCGGCCATGATCTACGCTTACGCCGCTATCCAGGAGAACGTCCCTTATGCGAACGGCGCTCCATCCCTCGCCGTAGACATCCCAGCTCTGACAGAACTAGCGAAAAGCCGTGGTGTGCCAATCGCCGGAAAAGACTTCAAGACCGGCCAGACTCTGATGAAAACTATCGTCGCGCCCGGCCTGAAAGCTCGGATGCTTGGTCTGGAAGGCTGGTACTCGACCAACATTCTTGGCAATCGGGATGGCGAAGTTCTCGAAGATCCGGCGAGTCTCAAGAGCAAAGAAGTTACGAAGCTCTCCGTCCTCGACCATATCCTGCAGCCGGATCTCTATCCAGGGCTCTACGGAGATGTGACGCATAAGGTTCGGATCGACTACTACCCGCCGCGGGGCGACGCCAAAGAGGGATGGGACAACATAGACTTATATGGATGGCTCGGGTATCCCATGCAGATCAAGATAAACTTCCTCGCCCGAGATTCTATCCTCGCCGCGCCCATAGTTCTCGACCTCGCGCTGTTTCTGGATCTTGCACAGCGTGCGGACATGAGCGGTATCCAGGAGTGGCTCTCGTTCTACTTCAAAAGCCCCATGACCGCGCCGGAGTTGTATCCTGAGCACGACCTGTTTATTCAGCAAACAAAGCTCAAGAATACGCTGCGGACCATCATGGGCGAGGAGGTGATCCATCATACGGGGCTCGAATACTATGAGTAAGCGGGTGTCAAAGCGGCTCGCGCCTATTACAATCAGTTCCAGCAATGTAGATTCGCAAACGAGAGGTGAGAGATGCTGACCGAGGAGCGCGTACGGGACCAGTTGAGGAACGTTATAGACCCGGAGATCGGTATGGACCTCGTGGAGCTTGGTTTGATCTACGATATCGGAGTCCACGATGAGGGGCGCCATGTTGATGTTACTTTCTCCCTGACCAGCCCCATGTGTCCGGTGGGGGATATGATCCAGGAGCAAGTCGAGACTGAGACCCTCTCCATCGAAGACGTAGAGACGGTGAATACCCAACTCTCCTTCGAGCCTATGTGGAGCCCGGAGATGATGAGCCCCGCCGCCAAACTCTTCTTCGGTCGGTAGGCTAAGATAACCTCCCCGGCGTCTCCCAACCCGGACGCCGGGACTCTTCACCTCGTAAACTGCGGCGATCCCATAATGGCCGCTCTAGCCCATCGCTTCGGACCCATGACGAGCGAGGAGCGTCGCAAAGGCCGCCCGGACGATGCCTACGGCGCACTCGTCCGAACCATCGTCGGCCAGCAACTCTCCACCAAAGCCGCTCATACTATCTATTCGCGAGTTGTGGCCCTTTTCGACGAGCAGCCGCCAACACCCGAGCACATACTCGCCGCCGCCGAAGATTCCCTACGCGCCGCCGGATTATCTCGGCCCAAGATCTCCTACCTAAAAGACCTCGCGAGCCGCGTAGTAAATGGCGACCTAGACTTAGAAGCCCTGCACGATGCTTCCGATGATGAGGTCATAGATCGCATAACGGCTGTAAAGGGACTCGGACGTTGGAGCGCGGACATGTTTCTAATGTTCCACCTCGCCCGCCCGGACGTATTGCCCGTCGGCGACCTCGGAGTGCGTCGCTCCGTGGAACAGTCATACGGGCTCTCCGATCTCCTGGACGAGAAGACCCTACGTGAGATAGCGGAGCCCTGGCGTTCTCACCGAACTCTCGCCTCCTTGTATTTGTGGCGTTCCCTGGATGCCGTGCCAGTGGAAAAGTAGGTAACTTCTTCCGGACAATCGTCGTAGCTCCGTGACTCACGAGATCAGATAGTGTTGAGCCATCAACGGCTGACAGTTGATTGAGTCGAATCGCCACGAGATATTCTTGCCTCGCAGTGTTCCGAAAGAGACGAGAAGTCTCCCATTCACGCCAGGAATTCTAACTTTGCAAAGAAAAACTTGCTACAAGTGTCTCGCTTTCTCAAAAAGCTGCTGTGGAAATGCACAAGACGTAACAATAATCCTGCTATAAAGCAGTCTCGCCACTCAAGACAAACTGTTCTATAGAAAGGGACCGCCATGAAGACCATCGAAATACCTGTACGTACCGACGAACGTTATCAGCTGGTCACTATCTCGGATGACGTAAAGGCTGCTGTGCGGGTCTCGGGAGTCGAAGAAGGGCTTTGTGTTATTTCTTCGACGCACACGACTGCGGGTATTACGGTGAACGAGGATTTTGATCGGGATGTGCCGCGGGACTTGGCGGCGGCTTGTCGCGCGTTTTTGGGGGCTTTGGATGTGAGCTTCCATCACGCAGAAGGCAATAGCGATTCGCATCTTTTGACGAGTCTTTTTGGGCCTTCGCAGACGTTGCTCGTGCGGGATGGAGCGTTGGATCTCGGTCGCTGGCAAGGTGTGTTTCTGGCGGAGTTCGACGGGCCACGCCGTCGGACGGTGCGTGTCTCCCTGATCGAAGGTTAGAACGCTGTTTCTAGAAACTCTCCCGTCGGGTAGGATATGCTAGATTCAGTTATCGTAGTGGAGTTGCGACGGGTTGTCCGCGAAGGTCGAAACCGGAGGTCTGTATGAGGAAACTATTGAAGAGCGGGCTCGTTGTCGGAGGCGCGGCTCTAGGACTTAGCGTCCTAAAGAGTGCCCTGAACCCTCGTCCCCGGTACGCGCCGTGGGAGAAGCCTCGTTTCGAGCAGTTCGAGAAGAAGGTTCTCATCGTTGGCGGCGGCTTCGGCGGCTATACAGCGGCGACGAAGCTTTGCGCGAAGCTCAAGGAGCGCGAGGATGTAGGAGTTCTCGTCATCGCCCGGAACAACTACTTCACTTTCTGGCCGATGGTGCCTGGCATCGTGAGCAGTGATATTGACACTCGAAACGTCGCGCAACCGTTGCGTCGGGCTCTTATTATGGCTGGAGCCAGTTTCCGGCGGGCCGAGTTGACCAAGATCGACCACGAAAAAAAGACCATCATGACCGAGGAAGGGCTCGAATTTCCTTACGATCAGCTCGTGATCTCGCTCGGCGGTCAGCCTAACTTTTTCGGTATCCCCGGTGTCGAAGAGCACAGCATGACGATGAAGGGCATTGAGGATGCCGAGCGGATTCGAAACCGTGTCATCGAGCGTTTCGAGGAGGTTTCCCTGATCCGGGGCGAGTACCCGGACTCGAAGCTGACTTTCGTGGTCATCGGCGCGGGTGCGACCGGCACGGAGGTAGCCACCGAGATACACGCGCTCGTCCACGACGCGCTCAAGCCCGATTATCCGAACATAGACCCGGCTCGGGTCAGGATCTACCTGCTCGATGGCCTCCCGGAGATTCTGCCGGAGATCGACCCAATACTACGCAAGACGGCCCGAAACCAGCTCCACCGTCAGAACATCAAGGTGATGACCAGCACCTTCGCCGAGGAAGTTACCGAGGACAAGGTGAAGCTCAAGGGCGGAGAGGAGATCTCGACGGAGAACGTGATCTGGACCGCCGGTAACCGCCCGAACGTCTCCATTGCGGAACTCGGTCTCCCTTACAACGACCGTACCGGCATCGAAGTCGACGAGTTTCTGCGCGTCAAGGATCATCCCGGCATCTGGGCCATCGGCGACTGCGCCGCCATCCAGGACATCACCTCAGACGAGGGCAAGATCGTCCCGCCAACGGCTCAGGCCGCCATGCAAGAGGGCTACACCGTGGTCAACAACATACTCGCCACGCTCGAAGGCCGGGATGACCTCGAAACTTTCGAGTACAAGCCTCTCGGACAACTCGTGGAGCTTGGCGGAGACTTCGCCGTGAACGAGGTTATGGGCGTGCGGTTCTCGGGTCTTGGAGCGGCGATCTTCTGGCGGCTTGCGTATCTCGCGCGGCTCAACAGTCCGCAGAGCAAGGCGCGGGTCGCGGCGGATTGGATCTTCGGTCTCTTCCTGCGTCCGGCGGTTACCCAGATGCGCGGTTCACGGGATTAAACGGTAAGGCTTGAGAGCGGAGTCCAGAAATGCTACGTTCCACGGGTGAAACGTAGAGGAGACTAGATGACGCTCGCAAACCAATTAACGCTCGCCCGAATAGTCGCCGTCATTCCGCTGATGGCCGCAGTCTACATCCCGTTCCCCGGAAGCCGGTGGGTGGTGCTCGTGATCTACGTCGCCGCCTTGTTCACCGATTACCTCGATGGCGAAGTAGCCCGACGCTCGAACAAAGTAACCGGGTTCGGGAAGCTGATGGACTCAATCGCCGACAAGGCACTTATCGTCTCGCTGTTCTTCGCGCTCGTGGGAGAAGGTCTGATGCCCTCCTGGATGGCCGCCGTCATGGTCATCCGCGAGTTCGCCGTAACGGGACTTCGCATGGTCGCGCTGGAATCCGGCCAGGTTATCGCCGCCAATAACTGGGGCAAGGCCAAGATGAACTCTCAGAGCCTCGCTATCTTCGTCATACTCGTCGGTTTCGCTCTACGCGGCGGTACGGGCGAGCTCCTCACGTCAATCGGTTGGTGGTTGATGCTCGTCGCGGTGGTACTTACCTTGATCTCCGGTTGGTCGTATCTAAAGGACACACCGCGTATTCTCTCGGTGCAGTCCGAGCGTGACCAGCGGCTCTGAAGAATCGCCACCTCAAAAGATGTAGACTCTAGCGTTGATCATGCCCAAGAACCCTGAAAAACGCCTGACATCTTCGGAGGTCGAGATGGTCCTTAGACGGGCCGCCGAACTCTCCGCCCGCCGCCGCACCCAAAACTCTAACGCGGCTTCCATCTCCCCTGAAGTGCTCGTGCAAGTCGCCGCCGCCGCTGGAATCCCTGAGTCCGACGTGCGACGCGCTATCTGGGATCTCGCAACCGACACCACCGCCGAGCCGGATACTCTGGGACGCAAACTCTACGGGCCAGCCCGGCTTCGGGCGGTACGCGAAGTGCGGCACGAGACTTCCCCAACGCGGGATCACCTGGAAACGCTTCTTCGTCTCGAACAGGGCTTGAAGCTGCGACGCAAAACTGAAGGCTCTTCTCTGTGGGACGCTGGGGATCTCGTCGGCGTTGTCCGCCGAGCCCTGGATTTTTCCGGTAACCGAATGCTCTTGAAGGCTCGTTCCGTCGAGCTTCGGGTCGAGGATGTGGACGATGAACGCTGCGGAGCGAACATCACCGCCGATGTCTCCAACCAACGCTCCGAGTATCTCTCGCTCGGTGGCGTGTTAGGTGCGACCTTCGCCGTTCCGCTAACGATAGCCGGGTTTCAGGACCCTATCTTCTTTCTCACGGTTCTGCCTGCGTTGGCGGCCCCGGCGGTTGGTTTTCGGCTCGCGTACATGAAGGCTTGCGCGGAGATCCGTAATTCCATCGACGGTCTGCTCGATGCAGCTGAGGACGGACCTCCGCGCGACCCCGAAGCCGAGCGCGGAGATCGCCCGCCGGGCCAGATCCGGGGTCTCAAACCCATCCCGCGTTTCGCCCCTAAAGGCCAGGAATAACCACCAACCGCGGATCGGCGGCTGAAAGCTCGTCCTTTACAGCTTAGAATCAACCCGTGCCACTAAACGTACTCAAAGACATTTTCGGATTCGACTCCTTCCGACCGGGGCAGGAAGAGGTGATCCAAGCCGTCCTCGAAGGTCGCGATACGCTCGCCGTAATGCCCACGGGCGGCGGCAAAAGCCTCTGCTACCAAGTTCCCGCGCTTATGCTGGAGAGCCTCACCGTTATCGTCTCACCGCTGATCTCCCTGATGAAGGATCAAGTCGATTCCCTGGTTCAAAGCTCCGTCGCGAGTGCGGCTACGCTTCACTCCGGCCTCTCGCCCGAGGAACGCTGGGAGGTTGAACGGCGGGTTCGGAGCGGCGAGATCAAAATGCTCTACGTGGCCCCGGAACGACTGCGATCCCTAGAGTTCGTTCTCTCGTTGCGACGCTCGGGCGTGGGTCTATTCGTGGTGGACGAAGCACACTGTATCTCGGAGTGGGGACACAATTTTCGCCCGGATTACCTGTTCATGCCGCGTGTCGTCCGAGACCTCGGAAACCCGCCCGTCTTGGCCCTCACCGCCACCGCCACCCCGAAAGTCCGCGAAGACATTCTACGCTCAATGAAGATGCGCGACCCGGAGGTCGTGGTTACGAGTTTCAATCGTCCGAATCTGACCTATCGCGTTATGGAGATAAAGAAGAAGGACGGGAAACTCCCTCGGATATTGGAGATCATCCGATCTTACCCGCCACCGGGGATCGTCTACGCGACCACTCGCAAGGAGTGCGAGGAGTTGGCCGCAGACCTGCGTCGTTCGGGGGTGGATGCCGCCGCCTATCATGCGGGACTTGGCTCGGAGGAGCGTTCGCGGGTGCAGGAACGGTTCATGACCGACGAGGTCGCGGTCGTGGTGGCGACGGTCGCCTTTGGGATGGGAGTGGACAAGCCCAATGTGCGGTTCGTGATCCACGCGAGCGTCCCCGGTAGTCTTCCGGCCTACATCCAGGAAGCTGGACGCGCTGGTAGGGACGGCGAGCCGAGTGAGTGCGCCGTGCTGTACCGCAGCGCCGACGTGGGACGACGCAAGCGACTCATCACACTTAATAATGCTGGTAGTGAGGAGGTTGGGTCGTTCTTCCGGGCTCTTGTGCAGGTGGGGGAGACCGGGCGGGTAAACGTACCGTTTGGGTCGCTGGCCGCGCTCGGGAAGGTGGACGGGGATACCGCCGGGATCATGCTGCGAAGTTTGGAAGAGTCCGGGATGGTCGGTCGGGGCTACGACCTCTGGGCGGAGGTGGATATCCGTCGTCTGGACGAGGAACCGCAGGGGCTCGGGGAGAAGCTAGAGGCCGTCCACGCCGCGCTGCCGGGATCGGGGAGCATAGGTATCACGCAGCTTGCCCGGAAGGCCGGAGTGCGCCCGGACGTGGCACAGGGAGCGTTATACAAGATGATGTCAGAGGGTGTGATCGAAGCGGTCCCAAACGGCTCGGTCGTGGATGTGCGCCTGCGTGAGACAACGCTTGACGAAGCCCGACGCGGCAACCTCGCCTCCCGCCTGAAATCCCACACGAACCTGGCATTCGACCAGATCCGGGACGTAGAGAACTACGCGGCCTTAACCAACTGTCGCCGGGAACACTTGTTGCGCCACTTTGGCGATACGGAAGACGTCTCACCCTGCGCCGGGTGCGATGTCTGCCTCGGCGAGACCTCGCCCCCCGAACCCGCGCCGCTAGAGATCAAGCACCCCAATGGGTCTGCGGCTCCCCAACGAGCGGCTGCGGTTGATACAGAGCTGTTCGAGAGGTTGAGGGGTTGGCGCGGAGATCAAGCCCGCAGCCAGAAAGTCCCGGCCTACGTCATCCTGCACAACTCTCACCTGGAAGAGATATCTAGCTCGAAGCCCGCCAATATTCACGAGCTAGGCAGCATCAAAGGCATCGGGCTCCGTCGTGCCGACCGCTACGGCGAAGATATCCTCAAGATAGTCCACGGCGAGACCGTGGAGACCGAACCGACCGAAACTGACTATTCAAGTCATCTTGACAACGCCCGGAGCTTGCTGAACGA
>JBGTFQ010000002.1:0-7580 GCA_041747155.1 Rubrobacteraceae bacterium | reverse complement strand
ATCGGTATTCTGGCGGCTATCGCCATCCCAGTGTTCCTCGGTCAGCGCGAGAGGGCTCAGGACGCCTCCGCCAAGACGGACCTCAGGAACGGGGCCACGGCAATGGAGACCTTCTATACCGATGACCAGACCTTTACTGGTGCTACGGTGACTACTCTGGATGAGATAGAGCCCTCCATTGACTGGGTATCTGGTACCACCCCCACTGAGGGGCAGGTGGCCTTCAGCAACCTCGGTGATGACACCTTTACGCTGATAACCGAGAGCGAGAGCGGCACCGAGTTCACGCTAGCCAGAACCGCTAGCGGCCTGGGAGCTATCACCCCGTAACTCTAGCCTTCACAGCCAGAGAGTATTATCAGCGCCCCTCCGGGGGCGCTTTTCTTTGCTCGCTGAAAGATATTCCGTCTGCGGGATGCATCGTTCCGCTGGACTACACACATGAGCAATTCAGAACAAAACTCTGGCCGTGAGCATAGAGCCGGTCGGTTGAGCCCCTAGTCGCCGCTGTCACGATGAGTTCTAGCGCATACGTATGGTACGATGTATGGCATGAAGAAGACCACAGTTTATTTACCAGAGGATCTCGACTCGGCCTTGAAGCGGGCGGCTGGGGCTCAGGGGCGAAGCGAGGCGGAGATTATCCGCGAGGCCATTAGAAAATCCCTTGATTCGATGCAATCGCCGCGTCCACGGTTGCCGCTGTTTCGCAGCGGGGACGCCACGCTCTCCGAGAGGGTAGACGAAGAACTCAGCGGCTTTGGCGAGTGACGATAATCCTCGATACGAGCGGGCTGCTCGCCGCGATAGACGAGAGCCAGAGGTTGCACGAGAGGGCGAGAGAAGTTCTTGAAAAGTCGCAAACCAACCTCGTGCTTTCACCGTTTGTATTGGCCGAACTGAACTACCTCGTCTCGAAGCGGATAGGATTCGATGCAGAGGTAGCCGTGCTGGAAGAAGTGGAGCGCGGTGCCTACCTCCTGGAGACTTTCTCGGCGGAAGAGGTTGGGGCCGCAAAACGTATTATCGGGGGCTACAGAGATCTCGGCATAGGACTAGCCGATGCCTCGAACATCGTACTGGCCGAGCGACACGAAACGCTAGATATACTTACACTGGATGAGCGGCACTTTCGAGCCTTGAGCGGTCCCGGTGGCCGACCGTTTCGCCTTCTTCCGGCGGATTTTTAGAGAGCTTTGCTTTCTACGTGGAGCATATGGCGGACTTGTGAGCCGTCGCGGTGTCCTTGTTGGTAGGCGAAGTGGTCCGGGTTTTGTATGGCGGCGGTGCCGGGTGGGAAGTTGGCGGGCTGTCCGAAACGCCCGTCTTGCCAGCCACTCCTGTAGGCCACGCTATCCCGTTGAACCTCTACAGAGGCAACGGTTTGGTCCTGGATCATGCTCTCCTCCAGAGTGCAGCTTACATTTAACGCGCATGTAACCACACAGTTTTCATAAATGGAAGAGGAAATTTAACGAATTTCAATAAAAGTTTTTGAGTTCGTAAGATCGGACGTTTCCGCAGCTACTCTTTGGACCGGAACAGCGCAATGGACGACGTGTATCCGTGGAGGAAGGTGCTGTTTGAGACTGGTCCGATCTCCCCGTTGCAAAAGAATCCCGCGGTGGATATATCTCCGAGATGTTCACGAAGGATGCCGGTGTCGTGGTCTGGTTCTCCATAAAGCCCTGCGCCGCGTCCGAGGCAAGAGAATAGTAGTGCACCGGAGATGGAGTCAGGATTCGAGAGTGTTTGAGTGTAGTTGGAGAGGACGTTGTGGAGGTCTTCGGTAGAGGTCTCGGCGTCCCGGACATGGAAACGCAAGCGCATACCAGGTTGTAGGTTGTCGCCTACGGCTATGGCCCCGCTTTTGGGATCAATGCCGGTTAGGTTTCGGATCAGGAAGTCCCCCACCTCGGGACTCTCTACGAGATCGTCGAGCAGTATCCCAACAAACAATGCGGAACCGGCCAGCCGCCGGTCGCGCTCGTCGAGGGTGGAGAAGAGATCCCGCAGCGCCTCGAACGCCGGACGATCATCGAGTTCGAGCAACATACTTCCCTCGCAGCGCGTGACGGTCAGTAGATCCCCTAAAGGCCGACATCCCTGCGCCACAACGGTATCCATGACGACATCACCACTAAGAGCCAGGCCGACGGTCCCGTTCGTGTGTACGCGCTCGTCCAGAAAGAGGACGTTCGTGCCGGGCGAGGTACCACCACTCGCGAGTCCTCCCACTTTGGAGGCGGCGGGGTATGCGTAGTCCAGACCGGCGAGCAACGCCCGAATCGGAACCGAGAACGGGTCCGCGAGCAGCACGAACTCCGGCTCGGTCGCGGGGTCAACGCCGACGAAAGCCTCCCAGGCGTCCGGCGAACCGTCGAGGTCCGGCAACGCGCCTTGCAGATGGAACGGAGTCAAAGTTACATCGGGTAGGTAGGCAGCTGTAAGGGCGAGTGCTGGAGAGGCTTCGATCTCGTGGGAACCCCCGATCACACCTCCCCCAGAACAACCCAAAAGCACCTCCGGCCCTAGATGCCGCTCGATAGCTTCGTGCAACCGGGGATAGTAAGCAGCGAAATGTGGCGACACGAACGCGAACACCACCGTGATAGAAGTATCTCCAAGACTCTCCCGCACGGCGGTCGCGCACTCCTGCACGGCTTCGTCAAAAGAAGTGTTGCGCGAGATCGCCGAGGCCCATCTCATCTCCCCCGCCGAGTCCGTATCCGCTGCTTTATTCCTATCCACGATGGCTCCGGTTATACCGCTTTACCGGACGCGACGCGAGGTTTCTCCGGGATTAAACTCGCTCGACGGACGAGAAAGAATAGCAGCATGAGGATTCCCACTATGGCGGGCAGAACGAGGCCCGTAAAGACCGCGACCCCGACCCAGAAAGAAACCGCGAGGATCGCACTGTCCAGCAGACCCGGCATCGGTGGTGCTGTGGGACGGGCGACTAGAAGGAAAACTATGGCGACGAGAGCGCCGGAGATCAACCACCCCAGGTAGTTGGTCGCCGGGACTCCGTAGTACAGTCCACCGTTCGCGTACCCCCAGAATCCGAGTCTGACGGCTCCGGGGTCGAGCACCAAGTCGATGACGGTGAGGATGAGAGCGGTCTTGATGATTCTCATCCCCGAACCGCCACCCCACGAAGCTCCGACAGCCCCGAGGACCAGCGGCAGATACGAGACGGGAAGCAGGTAAGGCACGAGTCCGAACGCCTTCGGGCCGAGAGCTTCGCCGTAGGTAAACTCGCCGTAAGGGAGTCCTGTAACCAGGCCGATTGTCTCGATTGCGTAGGCGAAAGCTGCCAACGCTATAAGAGTAATGGGGGCTCTGAGGGGGCCGAGCCAGAGAAACAAGGCGACTGCGGCTGGGGTGAAGATCACAGCGTTAGCTATAAACGATCCGACACTCGCACCCGGCACGTCCGGGAATCGAGCGGCGAAGTACGCGGAGACGAACAACAGTCCGCAACCTATAAAGAGCAACGGCGGAGTACGTTGGAGAGTCTTCTTCAGCACGGGTGTATGTTAACGCAGCCGCGTGTTGTGGGGCTGGTATATTTGGCTCATGCTCCGTTTCCTTAGCGTTCTGTGGCGGTTGGTTTATGTATCGCGTCCCGTACTCTGGATCAACACGATAGGCACCGCCGTGGTGGGCGTGTGGCTGACCGGAGAGTTGTGGCGCTGGGAAGCGGTGCCGATCATCGTGTGGCTCACGCTGCCGTTTAACCTCCTGATCTACGGCGTCAACGACCTCTTCGACCGCGATACCGACGCCCAAAATCCCCGCAAAGGAACCCTCGAAGGAGCCCGCATAAAGGAACGTGAGATCTGGCCTATCGCGCTCGGTGTCCTCTTGACGAACCTCCCGTTCGTGGCGTACTTCGCCCTGACGCTCCCGCTAGTCGCCACAGCCTGGATGCTGGTGTACGTCCTGGTCTTTGTGGGGTACTCCGCCCCACCGGCCCGCTTCAAATCTCGGCCCTACCTGGACTCCCTGAGCAACGCCGCCTACGCGCTGCCGCTCGTGTTCGTGCCGCTCGCGCTCGGCGAGGCTCCGGTTTGGGCCGCCGCTGTCGGCCTGATGGCCTGGAGCGCGGCCAAACACACCTTCGATGCCGTCCAAGATATTGAGGAGGATGCCCGCGCCGGTATTGTGACGACCGCCGTGGCGCTCGGTCCCCGTGGCGTGGTGCTGTGGAGCGGGGCTCTGTGGGTCGTCGCAACGGTCCTGTTCGCGCCAGTTAATATCCCTGTTGCCGTTGTAAATGCGGCTATCGCGGGGGCGCTGTTGTACGCCTTGAGCCGGGACCCGAGGCCGCGCACGGGGCATCGGTTGTACAAGTATTCCATCGGGTTTCCTTATGTGGCGGGGACCGTCGCCGGAGTGCAGCTCGTCGGGGCGATCTCGCTGGGAGCCTACCCGTGAGTCCCAAACAGATCGTAGTGATCGGCGGCGGTATCGGCGGTCTGACAGCTGCCGCACTCCTCGGACGAATCGGGCATCGCGTGACGCTTTTGGAAGCCGCCGACTGGCTCGGAGGCAAGAGTCGCCGCATCGAGCTGTCCGGGCAACGCATCGACACCGGACCCGGCCTCGTCACATTTCCCGGCGTTTGGGACGAATTGCTAAACCGTTACGATAATCTCGCCGACGCAGATGGCTCGGAGGTCGCAGCCCTGAAGTTACGCCGCATGGCGGAGGTCGGACGATACCACTACCGGGGCGAGGTCGTGTCGCTGCCGGTCCCGGAAGAACATCCCTGGCACGAAGCATGGGAGAGATTCGCCGCGACTCATGGCGGACTCGGGCCGGAGGTGACGCGCTTGTTGACGGCGGACCCCGTGGACCGGGCGACGCTGCCCGCGTTGCGGAAGTTGCTCAGCATCTACGGGACAAAGCTAAATACGCGGAGTTATCTGGACTCACTCTCGTGGCTCCCGGAAGGGTTGCGCGAGATCATCGCGATCCACACTCTAAACGCCGGGGTCGGCCCGGATACTACGCCAGCCCTCTACGCCAGTATGCCAGCCATAATGGCCGCCGACGGTGTATGGGTGCCGGATGGCGGCGTATACGAAGTCGTGCTCGCACTCGAACGCCTCGCCCGAAACGCGAACGTCGAAATCCTCACAAACGAACCCGTAACGAAGATAGAACCAACTCGCGTGACGACCCCAAACGCTGAATATCCAGCGGATTTGGTGGTCAGTGGATTGGACGCGGGACGATTGGACGAACTCTTATCTCCCGGCAAGGCTCGTCAGCCGGGTTCGCTCTCGTGTTCGGGGGTGGCGATCTACGCCGCCCTTCACGAAGAGCTTCCGGGGGATGTCGCGGCGCATGGCGTGGTTCTACCGTCCAGTCCCGATGAGCTTCACAACAGTCTGGAGCGGAATGTGGAGCCTAGGGAGACGATGGCATTCGTCAACTACTACCGGCCCGGTGAGGTTTATCCGAACGAGAAGGCGACGCTTGCAGTGTTGCTCACGGCACCGGCCAATGGATGGGAGTACACCCTGGAAGACGGTTTTGTGGCGCGGGAAATCGCTCGGATCTCAGAGAGGATCGGGCTGCCCAAACCCGCCACACAATACTTCACCGAGCACAAGATACTCCCCCCGGAATACTTCGCCCAACACGGGGCAACGGGCGGAGCCCTGTACGGCGCGGCGCGGCCGTTCTGGATGAGCGGCCCCTTCCACCGGCCCCGGTACAACGACCAGCGACGCCCGTGGCTGTGGCGCGTCGGGGCATCCGTCCACCCCGGCGGCGGCATTCCGGCGGTCCTCGGCGGCGCGATGAACTCCGTGAACCGCCTACTAAAGAGACTCGAAAATCCTGGAGACAAGAGATGACCTTGCCATCACAACGCGACTTGTTCGATATACCGCAAGACGTAACGTACCTCAACTGCGCGTACATGGGACCGCTGCCGCACGCGACCACGAAGGTTGGAGAGCGAGCCGTCAGCCGGAAGTCTCGCCCATGGGAGATCACGCCAGCCGATTTCTTCGAGGAGTCCGAGGAGGCCCGCACTCTTTTTGCCCGCCTCGTCGGCGGCGACGCGGAAGGTGTCGCCATCATCCCATCGGTGTCTTACGGGATGGCCGTCGCGACCTCGAACATCCCCGTATCAACTGGCGAGAACATCGTCGTCCTAGCGGAGCAGTTTCCGTCCAACGTTTATCCGTGGCGTGAATTAGCGAGCGAAAGTGGTGGAAACGTCGTCACTGTTCCACGGCCTGCGGACAACGACTGGACGAAGGCTATCCTAGATCTCGTAGATGAAAATACCGCTGTTGTCGCGATTCCCAACTGCCACTGGACGGATGGTTCGCTCGTGGATCTTGCGCGGGTCGGAGAAGCGGCCCGGTCGGTTGGGGCGGCGTTTGTTGTGGATGGCATTCAGTCGCTCGGGGCTTATCCGATGGATGTCTCGGCTGTAAGGCCGGACTTTTTGGTGGCTTCATCGTACAAGTGGTTGCTGGGTCCGTATGGGTTGGGGTTTATGTGGGTAAGTGAGGATTATCGGGAGGGTCGGCCCGTGGAGCACAACTGGATCAACCGCCGGGGCAGCGAAGATTTCTCCGCACTCGTGGACTACCGCGACGACTTTCAGCCCGGCGCCCGCCGCTACGACATGGGCGAACGAAGCAACCCGATCCTACTGCCGATGGCACTCGAATCACTGCGCCAAATACTCGACTGGGGAGTCGAAAATATCTCCGAATACACCGGCGGCCTGACGGACCTCATCAGCGAGCGAGCGGCGGACATGGGCATCGAGACCGTACAGAAAGAGCGGCGGGTACGACATATGATCGGGCTTCGTTTAGGCTCCACGGCCCCAAAAGACCTCGCTACCCAACTAGCCGCCCGGAATATCTCCGTCAGCGTGCGCGGCGAGAGCGTCCGGGTCTCGCCGCACCTTTACAACACCGAACTTGATGTGGATCGCCTGTTCGCCGCGCTGGAGAACATCCTCTAGCGCGACGACAGCCTGTTTACCGGAACTTTAGCGGGACGGATACCCCATCGAAGCTACCGTCTTTAGCGGATGATGAGCCAACTTCAAGGGTGCCGCTCTTGCCGCTCATCGAGTCGGGGTACTTCGCGCTGAAGGCGTAGTTGCCCCAGGTCTCGGCCCAGTCGGTGGTCGTGTACGAACCTTCGCGCACCACCGAGCCCTCGGAGTCCTTGATCCGCCACGTCCCCGTGGCCTCGAAAGGACGACCGTATCCGACGACTGTGACCATGTCCGGCCCGACTGTATATTCGGCGCGGGGCTGCGTGATCACGGTCGAGTCGCCGTAGGTTGCTTTGGGATATGCGTTGTCGCCGCTCAGCGGCACATCCACGACTATTCGCGCCGGATTGTTGAGGTAGAAGACGTTGGCCGGTCCAGCATCGTTCGTGAGCTGCAGGTCCAAATCCAGGTGGCCGCCAGTCTCGGCGCGGGTTACATAATAGCTTCGAAAGGCCATTCCGAGACCCTCGCCATCGGTGGTTTTTGTCGATGTCACAGAAGGCAGATGGACGTGGAGGATCGTGCGTCCATCCAA
>JBGTFQ010000001.1:0-13253 GCA_041747155.1 Rubrobacteraceae bacterium | reverse complement strand
CCTGGGATTTCAGCCGTTTGGAGGAGTTCTACTCGTTGTGCTGGCCGTTGGGCTGTTCGGATACGCGCTGTGGAAGTTGATCCAGGGCGTAATGGACCCGGACGAGAAAGGCTCCAGCGCTCTGGGTATCGTCCGCCGGGGCTCTTATGTCATCAGTGCCCTTATACACGGCGCCCTGGGATACACGGCGGCCCAGTCCGTCTTTGGAGCGGAGGATAGTTCGGAGGACGCGATGGCGGCGAGCGCGATGGCTTATCAGCCTCCGTTCGGCAGGATACTGGTGGCAACGGTCGGGGTAATCATCGTAATCGTCTGCCTCTACCAACTGTACGCAGCGTTCCACGCAAAGTTTATTCACGACTTGAAACTTCACGAGATGACGAAGGCTCAGGAGAACTGGGTCAACTTTCTGGGCCGCGTGGGGACCACCGCCAGAGCTATCGCCATCGGTGTAGCCGGTGCGTTCGTCCTGCTCGCGGCTTACCAGTCAGACCCGAAGGAGACCCGTGGCCTCGGCGGTGCGCTCGAAGCCATCCAGCAGCAGTCGTGGGGTTCGTACATGCTCGCCGCAATAGCCATTGGGTTCGTCCTATACGGCCTATTCATGTTCACTATCGCCCGACACCGCGACATCGCCGCTACGTAGCCCTGTAGCTCTGTAGTTCTGTAGCTACGTAGCTACGTAGAGGGTAGAATCTGCGCTATGACGATGCAGCACCGCGACGCCAATACATCCGGCATCCCGGAGGCGGGCGCTGGAGCACTGGCCGCCGAGCTTTTGATGAACTCTTGCGAAGCAGCCGGAGAGCTTCAGTTGATGAGAGTGCGGGATCTCGCACTCTCTCTGAGTCGGGAACTAGAAGTCCTCTGCGACAGCTCCCCGACCCCAGTCACACTAGCAGCATCAGCCGCACGCTGCGCGGACCTCGCAAGCCTGGCCGCGTGCAATCTGCCGCTCGTGAAGCCGCACCACACTCCAGGAGCAGCAGCCGCGACACACCTCGCGTCTGGCGCGACGCGGGCTCTTGGAGTCCGACTGGAAGCCGCGGCGATGGAGCTAGACTCACCTCGCGGCGAGTATCTGATCCGGGAATCCCGGGGCACAGCCTGGCGAGCCCAATTAGCCACCAACCAAACCGACGAATTCCTAACACCACCCCAAAACTAGCGCCCGAGCGATCAGCTCAAAAAGCTGACTAGCTCGACAACTCGTGAGCCTTCTCGGCGATCCACGAGAGATATCCGTCCTCGTTCGGGACGAAATCCGACAGCCTTACTCGCGTCCGACGCTTCTCCCCGGCTCGCCACTCTTCGGTGAAGACGGGCTCGTCTGTGTAGAGTCTGGGTATGTCTTCTAAACGGAGGCGGAGTATGGCATCGACTTCCTCGGTTTGGAGACGTAGGTTGGATGGTGGGGTCGAGTCTAGGAGCATGAAGATGTCGTGGAATTCGCGATCGTGGCCTTGCGGTATTTGTTGTTCGATGCGTCTAGTGCCTAGCGGTATCAGGCTGTCCGGTTCTACTTGCAGGCCGAGTTCCTCTTCGACTTCGCGGAGGCCGTCGAGGGGTTTTTCGCCTGCTGAGAGATGTCCGGCGGCGGTTACGTCGAGGTATCCGGGCCAGGTATCTTTTACGGAAGCGCGACGTTGAGCCAAAAGGTATGGGCCTTCGGGGGCCAGGATCCAGCAGTGAAAACACCGGTGCCATAAGCCATCCCGATGCGCTTGGCTCTTCCAGGCGACCTCGCCGGTTAGTTCTCCGCGCTCATCCAGAATGTCCACTCGCTCGTCCACGGAGAATAGAGTAGCACCGAAGACACGAGGAAAACCGTTAAGCTATCGTTAGATCATCGACCAGAAGGAGGCCCGGATGACGAATGTCCTGATCACAAGCTACTTCGAGGCGGAACACATCGAACGAATAAACTCCGTCGACGACCGCCTCAACGTTCTCTACCGCGAAGACCTCGTACCGCCGCCCCGCTGGGAAGCAGATCACATTGGACCCACCGACTGGAGCCACACACCCGAGCAAGAAGCGGAGTTCACAAAGATGCTGGCCGAAGCCGAGGTACTCTACGACTTCCCCCGAAGCCACATTCGGGACTTGCGCTCCGCAGCTCCCAATCTGAAGTGGATACAGGGCAGCATGGCCGGTGCTGGCGAAGTCGCCAAGAAAGCCGGGCTTCTGGACTCTGAGGTGGAGATCACGACCGCAAGCGGCGTATACTCGGGTCCACTCGCCGAGTTCGCACTGATGGCGATGCTCCAGCGAGCCAAACACCTCGACCGGCTGCGCGAGGACCAAAGCGCGAAGCTCTGGCGGCAGGGAATCTCCGGGACGCTCGAAGGCAAGACGCTGTGCATCGTCGGTATGGGCAACATCGGGCGCGCCGTAGCCGAGCGGGCGCAAACTTTCAAGATGCGAGTCTTCGGAGTGAAGCGAACGGTCAAGAAGGACGATGAAGCATGGAGCTGCGCAGACGAGCTACATGAAACGGCGAACCTGCGAGCCGTGCTCGGCGAGGCAGACTACGTAGTTCTCACGTTGCCAGGAACACCCGAGACCCGGCATCTGCTGAACGAGGAATCTCTAGCGGCTATAAAACCGGGTGCATACCTCGTCAACATCGGGCGAGGCTCGGTGATAGACGAAGCGGCATTGGTAGAGAGCCTCGAAAACGGTCACCTCTCCGGGGCTGCGCTAGATGTATTCGAGGTGGAGCCGCTACCGGAAGACAGTCCGCTGTGGAAGATGCAAAACGTCATCGTCAGCCCGCACTCGACGGACGTGGTCCCGGAGCTCGTGAACGGGCTTCAAGTGGATCTCTTCTGCGAAAACCTGCGGCGATACCTAAATGGCGAGCCGCTAGTGAACGTGCTCAATAAGGAGTTGCTCTACTAATCCATTCAGTCGGTCCTGCTCTTTGGCGTTATCTCAGGGCTTGTCGGAACGATGTGTCTGGTATATGTTGACGGTCATCTGTATGTCGTTGCAAAATACGTTTAGCATCAGTCTTACCTCCTTTTTGGGGCGTTCGGCTGTTTGTATCTTTAAGGAGTCGTTCTGGAAGCCATAGTAGTTCCCGCCATTAGAGTATTCGCCGCGCTCTTGCTCGTGGCTTTGAATGGTTTGTTTGTGGCGGCGGAATTTTCGCTCGTCAAGATCCGGGCCACGCAGGTGGATCGGATGGTGCAAGAGAATAAGCCTTCGGCAAAACTCGTGAAGGTGGCGACGGACAAACTCGACGCCTATCTTGCGGTGTGTCAGCTTGGAATTACGATCTCCTCGCTGGGGCTTGGTGCTCTGGGGGAACCTGCGATAGCCACGCTTATCGAACCATTGTTGGAGCCTCTGGGCGTGACGGGCGGAAGTCTGCACTTGGTGTCGTTCGTGATCGGGTTCGGCATCATCTCGTTTCTGCACGTCGTGTTCGGCGAGTTGGCCCCTAAGACGGTCGCCATTCAGAGTGCGGAGTCGACTTCGCTGTTCGTCGCGCCGTTTATGAGATTTTTCTACTACCTGCTGCTGCCGTTCACCATCGTCTTCAACGGGACGGCCAACGCCATTACGCAGGCTCTTGGTTATCCACCAGCTTCGGAGGCCGACAATACGCATTCGGAGGAGGAGATCCGGACTCTAATATCTCAGAGCACCCGTCAGGGCATCCTGGAGTCCGACGAAGAGAGTAGGCTGAAAGGTGTCTTCGACCTGGAGAACACATCGGCCCGCGAGATCATGGTTCCACGACCGGATGTTGTAGCGTTGTCTGCGGAGACGACGATGAAGGGTTTGATCTCTCGAATAGCATCCGGCCAACACACCCGCTACCCCATCCATGAAGCCGACGATATGGACCGCGTTATCGGGGCGGTCCACGTAAAGGATCTACTGCGAGCCGTGGAGGCTGAGGGAGGCATTGATGGGGACATCACCGCCCAGGATCTAGCCCGCGAAGTCCTCATAGTGCCTGAAAATCGTTCCATAGAGAACATTCTGGAGGACTTCCAGAGTCAAGAGATACAGCTAGCTATAGTTATTGACGAGTGGGGTTCTTTTGAAGGACTTATCACCATCGAGGACATTTTGGAGGAGATAGTCGGGGAGATCCGAGACGAGTTCGACGAGGAGTCACCCGATGTCGATGAGCTGCCAAACGGCGACTATACCGTGGATGGACGAGCCCCGATCAACGCCGTCAACGAAACCCTCGCGACATCCTTCGAGAGCGAAGACTTCGACACTATCGGCGGTCTGATCCTCGGCCACCTGGGCCGCGCCCCAGATGTGGGCGACGAAGTCCACCTCGACGGCCACATCATGCGCGTCGAAGAGATCGACGGCCCCCGAGTATCCCGAGTCGTCGTCCGAGAGAAACTCCCGGAAGAGTAAGCTCCAGGGGGTCTCCTTCGGTACTGTTTACGACTCCTCGTTGGCACCCGCCGGGTATACGAGCACCGGCCCTTCAGCCGCTCGAAGTACCTTTGTCGATACGCTACCCAGCCGCAGGCGTTTTACCGGCCCCATCCCCCGGCTGCCGACAACCACAAGCGTGTTCTCTCCTCTGGCTTCGGCAGCGTTCACGAGACTCGCAGCCGCGTCTCCGACGGTGATCGCGATCTTGGGGCGTTTGCCGAGTTTTTCTTGGATCTCCTCGGCCCTTGTCACGAGCTTTCTCTCAGCGCGACGCAGTTCGTCGTCGGTCATCCGAGGGTCCATCCTGCGGCCTTCTTCGTACACTTCCGGTAGCTCCGGGTAGGCGTGTATTAAAGTCATATCAGCCTCCGAGAGTTTGCCGATCTCCGCTGCAAGATCCTCGGCCTTGCGTGCTGGTTCGGAGCCGTCCTCTCCGACGACTATATGTTTTGGAGGCCAGACGTTCTCGCCTCCGCGCAGCATCAGGACCGGGATGTGCGTATGGTGAACGACACCCTCGGAGACGCTGCCGGTGGCGAGCCTCCTGAACCGCCCCGCTCCCCTACTGCCCATTACTATGAGGTCCGCTTCCACTTCATGGGCGAAGTGTATGAGAGTATCCGCTACCGCAGCGCGGGAACTGAGGTGTGAACCGACCACCTTTCCACCGAGTTTCTCGATGTACGCGACCTGCTCGGACAGTACTTCTTCCGCCTGTAGCTCATAGTACGACGAGTACATATCCGGCATAACGGGCCAGGCGCCGACGGGGATGTGCCAGATATGGGCCACGTGCAGCTCGGCTCCCGTCCGCAAGCTGAGATCCGCCGCGGCTCGTGCGGCCAAAACCGCGTCGTCCGAGCCGTCGGTTGCTAACAGTATGCGAGAGATGTGTCCTTCACTCATGATTTTCTTTCCTCTCTGTCTCCCCGGACAACCAACACCGGGCAGTGGGCGTGGCGGACTATGCTATCGGCGGGGCTACCCAGAAGGGAACGCACCAGAAGACCATGCCCATGACTACCAACCACGATAAAACCAACGTCCAACTCTTCAGCGAGGTTTACGACCTCTACGTCGACCTTGCTTCCCATCTTGAGATCCGTAGCCACTTTGGCGGCACGGTCAGAATATTCCGACCCATCCGTTGCCAATAGTATCTTCGTCGGGAAGTCCCGGTCATTGCTCTATCTCCTCCTTGCCAGCACGAGGGTTCAGGTGGAGACCGCGTCACGCTCGCCGATGGGTGGCGGCACCACGAGCACCGGGCTCTCTACGCTCCGGATCACATTGCTAGAGACGCTACCGAGCATTGCGCGCTTCACGGCGTTGAGTCCCCGGCTTCCGACCACCGTGAGGGTTTGTCTCTTCTCTTCGGCAATTTGCGAGAGAGATAGTGGCGCGTAGCCCATGACCGCTCGGGTGTCCGGGCGAACTCCCGAAGCATCTTCAAGCTCTTTAGCTTGCTCGGCCAGGTGATCTTGCGCCCGCAGTATCAACTCATCAGCCATGTTCTTTCCTTGAGCCCGAGCTTTGACCACCATCCACTGAGCCGAGACCACATGCGCCAGCAAAACTTCCGCCTCGTAGAGTCCGGAGAGCTTGATCGCTAACTCCGCCGCTCGCCGAGCGTCTTCGGAAGTGTCCTCGCCAACCACCACCCTGACTGGAGGCCAGGCGGACCCTCCACCTCGCAGCAGAAGGACGGGAACATGAGCGTGATGGACCACGCCCTCAGAGACGCTGCCAAGCAATATTCGCTTCGCCAGGCCCTTGCCTCGACTCCCCATAACTATGAGATCGGCATCTATCTCGGAGGCAAGATCCACTATAGCTTCAGCGGAGGATTCCTTGATTAGATGAGACCCGGTAATTTCTCCGCCTGAGGTTTTTATCATTTCCGTCTGTTCGTCCAAATTCTCCTGAGCCATCTCTTCGAGTGAAGAGTTTATGAAGCTCTCGTAATGGGCCGAAGGAACACTTTGCCAGGCATGAACGACGTGCAAATCCGCCCCCGACCTCTGGCAAAGATCCACGGCGGCGTGAGCAGCCAGGACGGCATCTTCTGAACCGTCAGTCGCCAGCAGTATGGTCTTTGGAAGAGAGTTCATATACTCAAGCTCCTCTCGAAGCGCTTAGCTTTTCGACACCGACAGTAGTACCGATACCGTAGTTCAACGCGCCTCCACCGCCCATCATAACGGCTACGCCGATGGCCTCTAGGATCTCCTCGTGGCTCGCATGGGCCCGTAGAGCATCGTGTGGACGTGGAATGCGATGCACCGTCGCAACGCAAGGCGATAGCCATGCCAAGAGCTATAAGTTTTTTCGTCTTCTTGTCCAAAACTCCCTCGGAAGTAGCACCCCGGTGAAAGGCTCCAAACCCCGACATGGTTGCGGGGATCTCACCTCCGAGTTGACCCATCAGCCCTTTTAGACGTTCGTAACGCTCTGGGGATGTCTCTCTTTCCATTACCACTCTCCACCCTTAAAATTCTCGCTATCGGTTTGAGTGCGGGTAGACGAGGACGGGGGCTCGTGCGGCCCGGAGTATCTTGGTCGAGATACTGCCTAGTGCCATGCGCTTCACCGCTCCAAGTCCGCGAGAACCAACGGCGATCAAGGCAGACTCATTCTCTCCGGCGACTTTATCTATGAGCACCGCAGGGTTTTCGGCAGTCACTCGGGCCTCCGGTCGGAATCCCAGCTCGCTCTCTAGATCGTCGGCCCGATCTTCCATATCCTGAGCGTCTTTTTTTAGTTCTTCTTCGATCATCCGCAGGTGGGCTTCCACATACCGGGGAGCAGAGTCCAACGGAGCAGGAGGTTCCCGGTAGGCCCGGACCAGCACAGCGCCGACTCCGTAGAGCTTCGCGAGATCCAACGCCAAACCCTCGGCCTTTTCGGCATCCTCCGAACCATCGTCACCGATGACGATCTTTCCCGGAGGCCACGCCTGTTCGCCGCCTCTCACGACCAACACCGGGCAGGATGCATGATGGACGACCTCCTCGGAAACGCTGCCAAGCACCAAACTCAGGAATGCTCCACGCCCCCGACTGCCTATAACTATAAGATCCGCTCCGATCCTCTCGCTAGAGTCCAGAACAGCATCCGCCGGGCGATCCATCTCAAGAAAAGCTTCCGAGACCTCGGTTCCCATAACCCGAAGCTTCTCTTGCTCCTGCTTGAGTAACTGCTCCGCATGTTTCTGGAAAAGAGAGGTCGCGTTGATCGGCCGCGGCATCCCAGGATACGAATATTCGAGAGGTTTCTGCCAGGCATGTACAACGAACAACTCAGCATCCAGCCTCTGTGTGAGATCCGCCGCCGCCCGCGACGCGCCCGCCGCATCCTCCGAACCATCGGTAGCCAACAAGACTCTCTTGGGTAGCTCACTCATCCTAGTTCACTCCTCTCTGGATCTTTTCTAACCTCGATGTAACTGTATTGGCAGCCCTGACTTTCCGCCTGACCAGCCTCGCTCATTTATCTGACAAGAATTGACTAGTACACTCCAGCTACTCTCTTTTCAGCCCGTGATCTCTCGTACCTCGCGCTGAACGAGCACGGCCCATGTCGGTAATTGCTCGCCGTTTCTGGCGGCTTGAATGTGCTGCTTCAAGCCGTCTGCGGAGAGCCAGGCTTTGACCACGGCCTCCCTTGCCTGGGGTATGCTGCCCAAACCCGAATAACTCACGCCCTCCGAGATGACGATCACCGTCCTAGCATTCAGTGCGAGGATGGCATTGCAAACTACACGGTTTATGTCGGCATCCAGAGGTCTTTCACGGAGATCACGCTGCAACTCGCGCACCCGCCGCCGTGTATCTTCAGATGCAATAGTGGAGCTTCGGATAACTCTCGCAAGCCCTGATGTCTCCAGAAACCGGCGGTGTAACTCGCGGGTCAGCACTCGACCTTCCGGCACCGAATCCCCCGAGCCTGCCATCAGGTTCAGGAAACCGATCCGCGCATCCTCGGCTCCGCAGTCAGCCTCACCCAAGCTTTGTACGAGGGCATCGCTCACGTTTTGGAGGTTGTCCTCATCGAAGCCGGGTTCGTTGGAGCTTGGATCCGACCGATCTCTTCTACGCTTCTCGTTCATCGCTTGTGGACTCCTGTTGACGTACCACCAGAACTGGACAGTGGGCGTGGCGCACGATGCTCTCGGATACACGGCCGATGGTTGCCTGCTTCATCGCGATGGGGCCGTGGCTACCAGCTACCACGAGATCCGCCCCGATCTCCTCGGCCAGAGCGACTACCTCAGCATCGGGCTCACCGACTCTCAAGTATGTTTGCTCTACGTTTACTCCCTCGCTTCTGAATTTCTCGGCTTGCCTCTTCAGGAGACCACGCGCTCGCTCGTCGTCCTCCTCGAAGATAGAAAGGGTGTCGCTCTCACCATCTCCGTAGCGCGAGTAGAAACTGTGGACCGGTGTTACATGAACCAAATGGAGCCGGGATCCGAACTGTTCAGCGATCTTTGCTGTCGTCGCTGCCGCTGCTTCGGAGCTTTTGGAGCCGTCCGTTGCCAGCAGAATTTTATCCAGTGAACCAGCCGAACCCAACGCTTCGTAGGGTCCATCATCCACGACTCTTCGTTCGCTCATGTGCCCTCACTTTCGCAAAAACGCTTCTGCTACAACCGAGAATATCAAGGGGTTGGTGCGGTTGGCATGAGCAGTACGGGCTAATTCAATGAGCAGGATTGACTAAATTGGCTGGATTATGTCTGAGTATTCAAGGAGCTGCCGACAGCCGATTCTCTGGCTGCGGCTTTAGTTCAAGATGCCGAACTCGCGGGCGCGGGCCAGTGCTTCGAGCTGGGAGTGTGCGTCGAGAGCCTGCAACACCGAGCGTACGTGGTTGCGAACGGTCGCCTCAGAAAGATGCAGTTCGATCCGGATCTCCTTGACGGATTTTCCTTGCGAGAGGTGGTTCAGAATCTCCAACTGCCGAGCCGTGAGCGCTGGCACATCCCTGCGGTCCGAGGTAGCCGACGCGCAGCACTTGTCTTTGCTTTCGAGCTGGATCAAGCTCCGCGCCATCTCCACGGTCTTATGAGTCTCCTCGGAGTCCCGCATGAGATGAACGATGTAGGCTCCGTCATCATCCAGGATGCTCAAGGTGCTCACGTTGACCCATCGCTTGCCCCCCGAGGGCGAATGAACGTGCATATCGTAGCTGGTTACGGGACGCCCCTCCTGGCTCATACGCATTACCGAACATCCCCAGCTACAGAAACGCTCGCCACCCTCCCGCTCCCCTAAAACCACATCGTAGCAAGGCTTGTCCAGTGCATCTTCCGCCTTGATGCCGGTAAAGAATTCAGCCTGAGCATCCCAGTACACGATTTGGTAATCCGGGGCTACCACAAAGACCGCATCGCCTGTACACGATTCGATGATGCTCTGAACCGTCTGGGGAAGCTGACGAGTCTCCATTGGACGTTCCTCCAGGTTGAACTTCGCTCCCTTGAAACCTTATCTTATTACAGGATGCACGCAATGTAAATGCAAAATTCGTATCAAGCAACTCAATACTTCGCTAGTCAACATTTGCCCTGCAATTGATCTAAATTTGTCATGCGCTTTGGGACTTCGGGATCGACAATCAACCTGGGTGAAGGCCAGGGCTTCGTTCTCCTCCCCTCCAGAAATCATGGCCTTCACCGTGTTTGGAGTCTGCAGACAAGCGGTGATTTGTACGGGAGAGCGAGACAACCCAAGCGGATCGAGATAGAACAGTAACTATCCAGCGCCCGCAAGAGAGCCCCGGTTTTCAAGGCCGGGGCTCTCTAGTGCTCGAAAACTTATTCTTTTGGAACTTCAGTCTCTCACTACGAGCACTGGGGAGTGTGCGTGCCTCACTACGGCGTCCGAGACGCTGCCCATCAGGGAGCGCCGGATGCCACCAAGTCCGCGGCTGCCTACTACTAGTAGCCCCGCGCCCAACTCTTCCCCCAACTCGACGATCTCGTGCGCGGCCTGCCCGAATTTCAGATGCGCGTCCGCCTCTATGCCTCTCTCGATCTTTAGGTGCTCGACTTGTTTCTCAATGTAGGTTCGCGCGTCTTCTTTGGCTTTCTGAAGGCTCGACTCCCAACGCTCGGCGGCCAAGGGGTGCGGGTATGGCGTGGGAGGTTCGACCTGTAGCACGTACACGAGGTGCAGCTCGGCCCCGGTCGCCTCGGCCAACTCGATGGCGGCATCCACGGCGAACGTAGCCTCCTCGGAACCATCGGTAGCCACTAGCAACCTGCCACCAACAAGATTACTTTCGGTTTCATGGGATCTCACAACCAAAACTGGACAGTGGGCGTGCCGCACGACAGATTCAGAGACGCTACCCATCAAGGCTCGTCTCAAAGCACCGATGCCCCGGCTACCGACTATCACGATCCCGGCTCCCAAATCCTCCGAGATCCGAACTATCTCAGCGTCCGCTCGACCGAGTCCTAGATGTGTCTGCGTAACCTTCCCACTCATCTCTTCTAACCGTTTCAACTGCTCGTCGAGAACTTCGCGCCCGCTCTTCTTGGCGGCGTCGATCAGGGCATCGTGGGCTTGCGGGGTGTAGATCTGGCTCTCCGGCAGAGAGTACAAGCTGGTAGTGGGCGCAGCGTAGACTGTGTGCAACTCCGAGTCCGTCCTGTCGGACAACATCACTCCCAGTCGCGCAGCGCGTTCCGCTTCCTCCGAACCATCGACGGCCAACAGTACTTTCGTCGGAAACATGCTCATCCCGTGCTCCTTCCTCTCTGATCTACTCAATGCCTCTATACCAGTTACTCTACCGGCGAAGCCGCGCATCCTCCTGACCAGAACAAACCATTTGCGTAGCTAGAATTGACCAAAAATCCGCCTAAACGTGGCAACGACTATCCCTTGTACGAGATTACGCGAGCCATGCCAGTCTCCATCTGATAGGCGTTGTGACAATGGAAGAACCAGTCGCCGGGGTTGTCTGCGACAAAGTCGAAACTAAGTTTGCTCGGGCATAAACACTCCGAAGATGCCGTCTCGACTACGAAAACAAACTAACCTCCGAGCAACCAGCACATGAGATACAACGCTCTCACAATCATTCTGGGGAATCCAAACTCGCTGATAAACCATAGACCGCCCGGCTGATATAATCTACTCTATAATGATGTAATTGATTTTATGGTTTGGGAGGTTCGAATGTCAAACACGAAAAGGCATCTCAGTGAGGAAGCGTTCGAGATGCTCGGCGAGCAATTCAAGGCGTTTTCGGAGCCGATGCGTTTAAAGCTCGTGTATGCTCTGATGGATGGCGAGAAGACCGTTTCGGAATTGGTGGAGCAAACGGGAGGTTTACAGGCTAACGTCTCCAAGCACTTGAGAATGTTGCTGGAGGCCAGGATCGTTGAGCGCCGCAAACAGGGCTTGAACTCCTACTACAACATAGCCAACGACTCGGTGTTCGATCTGTGCGACTTGATGTGCAACTCGATCCAAGATCGGTTGGAGGCGGACTTGGGCAGCTTCTCCGCCCGCCGCTAGAGAATTTTTAGAATCGCTCCGCCCAAAACTAAAGTTTCCATTCTGGATATAACCTAAGCTATATTATGTAGTTACGGACTCACAGGCAACTCAGGAGAGCCGCATCTGAAAGCCGTAGAGAAATTCGTCCCCGCGTATGGGTGGCTCCGCAGTTACGGGCGGAGCGAACTGTCGCGGGACTTCCCCGCAGCCCTGATCATCACCGTAATGCTAGTTCCTCAGAGTATGGCCTACGCTCTACTAGCAGGACTACCTCCCATCTACGGCCTCTACGCCTCCACAGTCCCCGCAATCTTGTACGCTCTATTCGGGACATCGAAGCACATGCCGGTTGGTCCACCCGCTCTTATGGCGCTCCTCACGTTCACCTCCGTCAGTGTCATCGCTAAGCCGGGCAGCGAAGAATACATCGGCTACGTCCTGCTACTAGCATTGATGGTCGGGGTGCTGCAACTTGCCCTGGGGTTTCTTCAGATGGGCTTTTTGACGAACTTCATCTCCCATCCGGTTTTGAGCGGGTTTATCTACGCTTCAGCGGTGATCATCGCTCTCAGCCAGGTAAAGCATTTCCTGGGCATAGGCGCATCCGACGACCATTCCACCATCGGTATGGTCGCCAGCATCTTCGGTAAGATCGAAAATACCCACTTCATACCGCTCGCGATCGGCCTCCTGAGTATCGCGACTATACTGCTACTCGGCAAGTTCGTGCCACGCCTGCCCGGTGCCCTCGTCGCCGTGATCGCGGCCACGCTCGCCGTCTACCTTTTCTCGCTCGACGGCCAGGGAGTTGGCATCGTGGGCGAAGTTCCGCGGGGGTTGCCGCAACTCTCCATGCCGACGTTCGACTTCGAGGTGATACGGACCCTCGTTCCCGCAGCCTTGATCGTCGCTTTTGTAGGCTTCATAGAGTCCATCTCGGTCGCCAAGGCCATAGCCTCCCAGGAGAAGTACAAGATAAACTCCAACCAGGAATTGCGTGCCCTGGGGCTCGCCAACGTCGGAGCGGCCTTCTTCTCCGGTTTCCCGGTAGCAGGGTCCTTCTCACGCACAGCGGTTCAGTATCAGTCGGGCGGCAGGACCCAGATGGCCTCTATCATCACTGCTCTAATGGTCGTCGCCACCCTGCTCTTTCTAACGCCACTCTTCTACTACCTGCCGAACGCCGCGCTGGCCGCCGTCATCGTGGTCGCGGTCTACAAGCTGCTAGATTTTCGGGAGGCACAGTACATCTTCAAGATCCGGGGCGCCGACGGGTTGACGCTGCTGGTCACGTTCTTAGTAACC
This sequence comes from Rubrobacteraceae bacterium, assembly GCA_041747155.1. GTDB lineage: Bacteria > Actinomycetota > Rubrobacteria > Rubrobacterales > Rubrobacteraceae > JACDDK01. The sequence continues at coordinate 18 of JBGTFQ010000001.1, read as the reverse complement.
CTCCTCTGGGGCGTCGAG